>NZ_BAAAQN010000097.1:0-30891 GCF_039531695.1 Catenulispora yoronensis | reverse complement strand
CGCCGACCCCGCCCCCGACTCCCACGCCGACCCCCACACCCCCGCCCAGCGCCACCCCCACCCCGCACCGCCCACCGACCCAGAACGCTGCGAAGCCCCTGATCCGTCCGGGCATCAAGACCCCCCTGTTCGTCCTCGTCATGATGATGCCGGCCGCGGGCGCCGGGGCCGTCCTGGCCGCACGCCGCAAGTAGACCCCGACCCCGCAGGAGCGTGGATGTCCAATATCGTGAGCGGCCTGATCGTGGTCGCCTTCGCAGCCCTCATCGGTTTCATGGGTCTGGTCGTCAAAGTACGGTTCTTCCCGGTCAAGGAAGAGGAGGAGCGGGAGGACGTCGCCGGCTACGTCACCATGGTCGTCGGCGTGATCTACGCCCTGATCCTGGCCCTGGCCCTGGTGGCGGTCTGGGAGAACAAGGACAGCGCCGAGGGCCACGTCGCGACCGAGTCCAGCGCGCTGCACGAGCTCTACCTGCTGGGCGCCACCATGGCTCCCGCCGACCAGCAGCGCGTCCAGACGGCGGCGACCGCCTACGAGGAATACGTCGTGAACACCGAGTGGCCCAAGCTCCGCAACGGCGACGAGATCGACAACACCGGCTGGACGCTGCTCACCACGCTGCGCACCGCCGTCCTGACCTCCGACACCGGCACCACCGCCCGCCAGGACGTCCTGAGCGACGCCACCACCCAGCTCAGCACCCTCGCCGACGCCCGCCGCGGCCGCCTCGACGACGCCACCAAGCGCATGCCCCCGGTGCTGTGGATCGGCCTGATCCTCGGCGGCATCCTCACCATCGGCCTGACCTTCGCCTACGGCATCGAACAACGCTTCACCCACATCGGCATGGTGATGGGCATGGTCGCGCTGATCGGCTTCATGCTGATCCTGATCTACAACCTGGAGAACCCGTTCAACCACGGGCTCGGGGCCGATCCGGAGCCGTTCAAGCGGCTGTTCGACTAGCGCCCGTCGGTCGGCGTCGAAGAAGTTCGCGACTAACCTAGAACCTAGAACCCAGAACGCACGCAGGAGGTCGGCCCGTTGCCCGAAGGTGATTCGGTGTTCCGGACCGCCGCCCAGCTGCACGACGCACTCTCGGGCGACGACCTCCTCGTCGCCGACCTGCGGGTCCCGGCCCTGGCCACGACGGATCTGGCCGGGCGCCGCGTGCTGGAGACCGTGGCTCGCGGCAAGCACCTGCTGACCAGGCTCGACGGCGGACTGACTCTGCACACGCATCTGCGGATGGACGGCCGCTGGGCCGTCCACCCCGCGGGCGCGCGGTGGAGCGGCGGCCCGGGCTGGCAGATCCGCGCCGTGCTGGGCACCGCGCGCAGCACCGCCGTCGGCTACCGGCTGCCGGTCGTCGAACTGCTCGCCACGGCCGAGGAGCCGAGCGTGGTCGGTCACCTGGGGCCGGACCTGCTGGGCCCGGACTGGGACGCCGAGGAGGCGCTGCGCCGCCTCACCGCCGATCCGTCCCGGCCGCTGGGCCTGGCGCTGCTCGACCAGCGGAACCTGGCCGGAGTGGGCAACGTCTACGCCAACGAACTCAGCTTCCTGGCCCGCGTGCCGCCCTGGCGGCCGGTCGGCGAGGTGCCCGGTCTGGAGAAGCTGGTGGACACCGCGCACCGGCTGCTGACCCTCAACCGGCTGCGCAGCGGCCACGTCACGACCGGCGACCCCCGCGCCGACCGGCGGAACTGGGTGTACGGCCGGGCCCGGCAGCCGTGTCGGCGGTGCGGGACGCGGATTCTGACGTCGAGCCTGGGAACGCCGCCGCAGGACCGGGTGGTGTACTGGTGTCCCAGCTGCCAGCCGGAGGGTTAGGCGTACGACCAGGCGAACCGGCGCGCGCCGCCGGAAGTCACCGCTCCGCGCGGCCGGAAGTCACCGCTCCGCGCCGCCGACAGCCGTCTCCTCGCGCTCGGCGAGGTCGCGCTTCCACTGCCGGAAGCCCTCCTCGGTCCGGCCGCGGCGCCAGTAGCCGGAGATCGACGCCCATTCGGCCGGGACCCCGCGCTCCTTGCGGACGTAGGGACGCAGGTCGTGCATGACCGCCTGCGCCTCGCCGTGGATGAAGACCTGCGCCTGTCCGTCGAGCCACGGCTCGGCGCGGACGGCCTTCGCCAACTGCTCCCCCGGCGCGGCGCCGTCGTCGTGGATCCAGGTGAGGAGCACGCCCTCGGGGCGGGCGAAGTCGAGCTCGTCGGCGGGGCCGGCGACCTCGACGAAGACGCGGCCCACGGCGTCGGCCGGGAGCGCGGCGCAGGCCGCGGAGATCGCCGGGAGCCCCGACAGGTCGCCGGCCAGCAGGTGCCAGTCCGCGTCGGCACGCGGGGCGTAGGCGCCGCCGGGCCCGAACAGCCCGATCTCGTCGCCGGGCCGGGCCGCGGCCGCCCAGGGGCCGGCCAGGCCCTCGGCGCCGTGGTACACGAAGTCGATCGCGATCGTCTCGGCCTCGGTGTCGACGGCGCGCACGGTGTAGGTCCGCGCGACCTCGCCGTCGGGGCCGTCGAACAGCAGCTTGACGTAGGAGTCGGTGAACTCGCTGGGCTGGAAGGTCGCAAAACCCGGACCGCCCAGGTGGACGCGGACGAGATGCTCGTTCAGGCGTTCGGTGCGACGCACGATGAAGTTGTGGCGCGTGCGAGCCAAGGTGACACCTCCATAATTAGGCTTACCTAACTTATCAGCTCCCCGAAAGGACTCTGACGGCCGACGCCCGGCACCCGCACCGCACTGCACCGCACCGCGTGCGTCGGTCGCCGCACCCCGGGGTGCGGCGACCGGATTCACCTACCGGTCCTGCTGGATCCAGTAGATCCAGTAGATCCAGTCGCTCTACTACCCCTGCCCGTCCTGCCCGTCCTCCGCGCCCTGCCCACCCTGCTCGTCCGGCAGGAGGCCGCGGGCCTCGGCAAGCTGCCGCTGGTGCGCCTGGAACAGCACATACGCCTGCTCGTACTCCAGCTCCCACGCCTCACGCTCGGCGTCGTAGCCTTCCAGCCACTGCTGGGTGTCGGAGTCGAAGCCCTCGGGGTAGATGTAGTTGCCCTGGTCGTCGTAGGTGGCGCTCATGCCGTACTGCGCCGGGTCGAACTGGTCGGTCTCGATGTCGCCGGTCAGGCCCTCGTCGGCCTGCTTCCGGGACAGCGCGACCCGGTGGCGGTCGGTGTCGATGTCGACGATCTTGACGAAGATCTCCTGGCCCACCCGCACGACCTGCTCCGGAACCTCCACGTGCTGGTCGGCCAGCTCGGAGATGTGGACCAGGCCCTCGATGCCCTCGTCCACCCGGACGAACACGCCGTACGGCACCAGCTTGACGACCTTGCCCGGCAGCACCTGGCCGATGGTGTGGGTGCGGGCGAAGGCCTGCCACGGGTCCTCCAGCGTCGCCTTCAGCGACAGCGAGACGCGCTCGCGGTCCAGGTCGACGGCCAGCACCTCGACCCGCACCTCCTGGCCGACCTCGACGGCCTGGGAGGGGTGGTCGATCTGGCTCCAGGACAGCTCGGAGACGTGCACCAGCCCCTCCACGCCGCCGAGGTCCACGAACGCGCCGAAGGCGACGATCGAGGACACGACGCCGGAGCGGACCTGGCCCTTCTGCAGGGAGCCGAAGAAGTTCTGGCGCTCGTCGGTCTGGGTCTGCTCGAGCCAGGCCTTGCGGGACAGGACCACGTTGTTGCGGGCCTTGTCCAGCTCCAGGACCTTGGCCTGGATCTCCTTGCCGACGTACGGCCGCAGGTCGCGGACCCGGCGCTTCTCGACCAGCGAGGCCGGCATGAAGCCGCGCAGCCCGATGTCCACGATCAGGCCTCCCTTCACGGCCTCGACGACCTTGCCGGTGACGACGCCGTCGTCGGCGTGGACCGCCTCGATCGCCTGCCAGGCCCGCTCGTGGTCGGCGCGCTTCTTGGACAGGACGAGCCGGCCCTCTTTGTCCTCCTTCTGGACGACCAGGGCCTCGAAGCGGTCGCCGATGGTCACGACCTCGCGCAGGTCGACATCGCGCACCGACGTGAGCTCCCGCGCCGGGATCACGCCCTCGGTCTTGTAGCCGATGTCGAACAGGATCTCGTCCTGGTCGATCTTCACGACGACACCCTCGACGATGTCCCCGTCATTGAAGTAGTTGATGGTCTGGTCGATCGCGGCGAGGAAATCCTCCGCCGAACCGATGTCGTTGGCCGCGACGTCGGGGTCGGACATGGTCAGCGAAGCTCCGTTTCCCGGGCGAAGGGCAGAGACCGCGCGATCGAAGGGCAGGTAGTCATGATCCATTCCCCATCGCGCAGCCGCCGTGCGAACGGCGACTATTACCGTACCGGTACCCGCGCCGGACATGTAGTCGGCGTCCTGATCGGTGATCAAACCATGGCCCAGACGGACGGCGGCCGTCAGGACCGGAACCAGCGGATGGCCTGGTCCCAGCGTCTGTTCGACGCGCTGGGCGACGGCGATCAGCTCGTCCACCGCGCGCTGGGCCAGTTCCTCCGACCGCAGGGCCCGGCTGAGGTCCAGCTCGGCGATCGCGAGGTTGGCCGACGCTTCCAGCGTCTGCACAGCATCCCGGCCGAGCGCCGCCTCGACTTCGGCGGTGACGTCGCGCAGCTCCTGGACCGCGGTCACCAACTTGGCCGGAGAGGCCACCGCCCGCGCCCATTCGACGTGCGCACCGGCCGCGGCCAAGCTGATGGTCAGCAGTTCGGGATCCCGCCGGGGCAGAACCCGATGAGCGGTCCTGGCCAGCGCCGCCAGCTGCTCGGCACTCTGCTCCAGCCGTGGCGGGGACCCGTCTTCCTTGGCCGCTTCGAGCCGCGCCAGCTCGACAGCGGCCGCGGCTCGCAGCGCGCGCCGATCGGTCGCGCCGACCACCGCGGACAGCCGGAAGGCGGCCAGCTCCAAGGCTTCGACCAGCGCTTCGACGCGCGTTCCGGGCGCCTCCCGGCGTGCCTCCACGAGCTGGGCGCCCGCCAGGTCCACCACCAGCGTGAGGGCCTCGGGGTCGGTCTTGTCGAGCTCCGCGACCCGCCGCTGTACCGCCTGACCGAGGTATTGCACCGCCAAGCCGAATTCCGCGTGGTCCGCACGTTGCCGGGCGGCCTGGCACAGGACCTTGGCAGCCGTCACGTCGACCGCGGCGGCCCGGTGCTCGACGGGCAGGGACAGCGCGCGCCGCGCCCATTTCTGGGCCTGCGCCGGATCACCTTGCCGAAGGTAGGCGCTCGCCAGGTTCGTCTGGAGCCGACCGGTCAGTTCTCCGTGCTGGAGCCCGGGCGTGAGCAGGGCGTCCTCAAAGAGGGCAGAAGCTTCGTGCGCGTGTCCGCGCAGACTCGCGAGCATGCCCTGGTGGTTCAGCCGGGTGGCCCGCTCGAACGGCTGGTCGTCGAAGTCCTCATCCCCGGTTCCTTCGAGATGAAGTGCTCTGATTTCGGCGGAAGGCTCCCGCTCGCCCTCGCTCACCGCGTCATCTCCGCGATGCCCGCGTCCACGATGCTGTTGGCGATCCGCGAGGCCATGACCCTGACCTCGTCCGGGTCGAGCAGGCCCCGGGACACCCAGTCCTCCAGGCCGTCCACCAGCGCCGAGGCCTCGGCGATCTTCGCTCGCAGCGAGCTGCGCGCCGGCTCGACGACGGACGGGGGCTCGACAACGGACGAGGGCTCGCTTGCGAACGGCGGCGGATCGGCCGGCGTGAGCCGCAGGCCCAGGATCCGCTCGAAATGGGCCAGGCCGAAATAGTCGAAGCGTTCGAGGACCTCGCCGATCGTGGCGGCGAACAGGACGCCGCTGGCCCGGTCCGGGTTCTCCCGGTCCAGGTGCTGCTCCAGCAGGATGCCGAGCAGCCGGGCGTCGTCGCTGTCGCAGTGCTCCTCCGAGTGCTCGACCAGGCGCTCGACCGGGCTGCCCGAGTAGCCGGAGTAGTCGCCGAGCGCCTGGTCGCAGCCCAGCTGGAGGGCTTGGACGGTGGTGCCGTCCGCGCACAGGTACGGCACCGGCGCGTGCTCGATCAGACCTTTGAGGTACGGGTCGCTCGCCGTCGGGCGGTACGGGTCGGTCCACCCGTCCCGGGCCCGCGGCAGATCGGGCCGGGGCAACGCGATCGACCAGTCCTTGGGCTTGGTGGTCTCGATCAGCGCGAGGTCGGCGTCGGCCCCGGACTGGTAGAGCCGCGCCGCGACCACCTCGCCGTCGGCGCAGTGCAGGTCGAGCGTGTCGTCGTCCCGGCGGATCCGGCGCAGGCAGTGGCGAGCGGTGAGGACGTAGCGGGCCGTGATGAAGAAGCCCGCGCCGAGCGGGGTCCCGCCCTGGTGGATGTCCACCCAATACTGACTGCGGCCGGCCATCGCGCCTCCTAAGAACCCTGGCGCTCGATGGTGATCGTGACCTCGAAGGAGGCCTCGGCCGACGCCTTGGACAGGATGACGCCCGCCTCGGCGGTCAGGGTCAGCCCGAACTTCGCCTCCACGGTCCTGATCCGCCACTGGTGGCTGTCGTCGAGCTTGGCCGCGGACTCCTGGAGCACGGTGGCGGCCTCCGCGACCGCCGCCTGGATGTCGTCGTGCCGGTCCTTGAGCAGCGCGGTGGTCCGGTTCCTCGGGCCGATCTGCCGGCCGCCGGCCCCGTCGAGGGCCACCGTCTCGACCCGCACTTCCGGCCCCTCGGGTATCGCCACCGAACCGCCTCCTCGCATCCCCGGCCCGTTTGGCAGAGGTTTTATACGTGGATTGTAGTGGTCGAGACCCGTTCGCCGTCAGGGGTACGGGGGTTCCCCGCCCTAGGCGCGTGCCATCGCTTCGCACCGTCACTTCGCGGCGGCGTCGCCCTGCCAGAATCTGTCGAAGGCCGCCGGGTTGTAGCGCTTGACCCGGACGCTCGCGTCGATGGGCTCCGGCGGCTGGCGGTCGGGGTCCCCGCTGCTCCTGGCCCGCTCGATCCGCTTCATGACCGCGCTGATGGTGACGCCGTAGTGCTCGGCGATCTCGGTGGCGCTTTTCGGGCTGCCGGCCAGCCACCGGCGGTCCACGCGGGGGGCTTTGCGCGGCGGCGGGGCGGGCTCGTGCTCCAGCCGGTCCAGGCGGCGCAGTTCGGCGAGCAGCTCCTTGCGCGGCCAGACCCGGGAGCGGCCGACCTTGTCCTGGAGCTGCATCGCGGCCAGCGACCGGCGCCGCATCAGCGTCTTGGCCTCGTCCAGGCTCTTGCCGGTCGCCTGGGCGATGCCGTGGACGTCGATGACGTCGCGGGCGATGGGGGCGCGCTTGGTCTTGCCGGGCTTCGGCGCAGCGGCGCGCGCGCCGCTGCGCGTCCGGCGGCGGGAGAACCAGGCCTGGACGTCGCCGGCACGCCGCCGGCCGACGGCGTCGGCGGGCGGGAACGGGTCCGAGGACGTCGGCCCGTACAGGCTGAAATAGGAGCTGACGGTGCTCTGCCGGTACCCGGTCCGCTCAGCGATCTGCCGCGTGGTGAGCATCTCGTCCGGATCGGAGCCCAGGTCGCCGGCGTCCAGCCGGCCGGCCTCGTGGGCCCGCAGCCACTCCTCGATCGCGGGCCGGGGATAGACCCACTCCCGCCCGATCTTCTCCACCGACACCGGCCACGTTCCCGTCGCCACCCACTTGCGCACCGTCACGACGGCCACGCCCACCGCGTCGGCGATCTGCCGCACGCTGACCAGGTCCGGCGACCCGTCCAGCCGCTCGGCCAACGACACCGGCAGCAGCGCATCGGACATGATCAGGCTCCTTGCCACACGATTTCAGCAGGTTGTCTCCGCCGGCACGAGATCGTACCGGTTTCGGCGCGGTCTGCTTGTGCTCTCAGGCAGTATGCGCGAAACGGAGCGTCTTCATCGGGTGACGCGGCGCGAAAGCAGGAACCCGGGAGGAATCCTCCCGGGTTCGCCGGCGCGCCGGCCGTGGACCGCTCCGGAAATCCGGCCGGTCAGATGTTCACCCCGCCCAGGACCTGCCGCGCCATGACGATCCGCTGCACCTGGTTCGTGCCCTCGTAGATCTGCGTGATCTTCGCGTCCCGCATCATCCGCTCCAGCGGGTAGTCCTTCGTGTAGCCGTAGCCGCCGAGCAGCTGCACCGCGTCGGTCGTCACCTCCATGGCGATGTCCGAGGCGAAGCACTTCGCCGCCGCGCCGAAGTACGTCAGGTCGGAGTCCCCGCGCTCGGACTTCGCGGCGGCGGTGTACGTGAGCTGACGCGCGGCCGTCACCTTCATCGCCATGTCGGCCAGCATGAACTGGATGCCCTGGAAGTCGGCGATCGGCTTGCCGAACTGCTTGCGCTCCTTGATGTAGTTGGACGCGTAGTCGATCGCGCCCTGGGCGATGCCCAGCGCCTGCGCGGCGATGGTCACGCGGGTGTGGTCCAGGGTCCGCATGGCGGTGGCGAAGCCGGTGCCCTCGGCGCCGATGATGCGGTCGGCGGGGATGCGGACGTTGTCGAAGTAGACCTCGCGGGTCGGGGAGCCCTTGATGCCGAGCTTCTTCTCCGGGGCGCCGAAGGTGACGCCCTCGTCGGACTTCTCGACCACGAAGGCGCTGATGCCCTTGCTGCGGGCCTCGGGGTCGGTGACGGCCATCACGGTGTAGAACTCGGACACGCCCGCGTTGGTGATCCAGCGCTTCACGCCGTTGAGGACGTAGGTGTCGCCGTCGCGCTCGGCGCGGGTCTTCATGCCGGCGGCGTCGGAGCCGGCGTCGGGCTCGGACAGGCAGTAGGAGAACATCGCCTCGCCGGCGGCCAGCGGGGTCAGGTACTTCTGCTTGAGCTCGTCGGAGCCGGAGAGGATCACCGGCATCGAGCCCAGCTTGTTCACCGCCGGGATCAGGGAGGAGGAGGCGCAGACGCGGGCCACCTCCTCGATGACGATGCAGGTGGCGAGGGCGTCGGCGCCCTGGCCGCCGTACTGCTCGGCCACGTGGACGGCCGCCAGCTCGGAGGACACCAGGGCGTCGAGGGCCTCCTGCGGGAAGCGGCTCTGCTCGTCGACATCGGCGGCGAACGGCGCGATCTTCTCCTCGCACAGCGAGCGGACCGCCTCGCGCAGCAGGTCGTGCTCCTCGGAGACCTGGAACAGGTCGAAGTCGGCGGACATACGTCGCTCCCTGGGCTTTCGTCGGTGTAGCGGGTCGGGCTGCTGCAGCGGGCGTCGAGGGTTCCTCGAAGGTACTGGGTACCCTCGATTATCCACACTCGGTGCCACAGATACCCTGTGGTACGCACCACAAGTGCAGCATCAGCCGCTATACCGGAACCGGAGGCACCCGTGATCGAACGAGTCGGAGTGGTCGGCGTCGGCCAGATGGGGTCTGGCATCGCGGAGGTGTGCGCCCGCGGTGGACTGGACGTCATCGTCGCGGACGAGAACGCCGACGGCCTCAAGCGCGGACGGGACCGGATCGCGGTGTCGCTCAAGCGCGCCGTGAAGGCCGGCAAACTGGACGAGGCCGGCGCCGAGGCGGCGCTGGGCCGCATCCGCTTCACCGAGGACCTCCAGGAGTTCGCCGACCGCCAGCTCGCGGTCGAGGCCGTGGTCGAGGTCGAGGAGGTGAAGACCGCGGTGCTGGCCAAGCTGGACCTGATCCTGCCCGAGGACGCGATCCTGGCCTCCAACACCTCCTCGATCCCGATCATGCGCCTGGGCACGGCCACCGGCCGGCCGGCGAACGTGGTCGGCGTCCACTTCTTCAACCCGGTGCCGGTGCTGAAGCTGGTCGAGGTCATCCCCTCGCTGGCCACCAGCCAGGACACCAAGGCGCGCGCCGTGGCGTTCGTCGAGCAGCTGGGCAAGCAGCCCGTCGTCGCCCAGGACCGGGCCGGCTTCGTGGTGAACTCGCTGCTCATCCCCTACCTGCTGGCCGCGATCCGGATGGCCGAGGGCGGCTTCGCCTCCGCCGCCGACATCGACAACGGCATGGTCCTGGGCTGCGCCCACCCGATGGGCCCGCTCGCGCTGTCCGACCTGATCGGCCTGGACACGGTGAAGCTGGCGGCCGAGGCCATGTACGAGGAGTTCAAGGAGCCGCTGTACACGCCGCCGGCGCTGCTGCTGCGCATGGTCGAGGCCGGACGGCTGGGGCGGAAGACCGGGCGCGGGTTCTACGAGTACCCGAGCGTCTGACGGACCGGGCGCGGGTCCGGACGGTCGGGAACCGGTGATTCAGGGGCCGGTGATTGAGGGGCCGTGATTCAGGGGCCGTGATTCAGGGGCCGGTGTTTCAGGGGCCGGTGGTCGACGGCCGGTGAGCGAAGAGTGCCTGATCGGAGGATCCTCCGATCAGGCACTGGCGGGCAGGCGGGCCGAACCCCGGCCGCTCAGCCCGACGTCTTCTTCGTCTGCCACCCCGCCCCGGCCTCGACGATCGCTTTGCCGTTCTCCCGCGCCCACGCCATCAGCTCGGCGCCGTCCTCGGCGGACGGCGCGAGCCGGTCCAGCGTGGTCACGACCAGCGCGTCCCACAGCTCCAGCCGGCCGGTCTCGGTCAGCCACGGCCTGAGCGCCGGGCGCGGGTCGGCGGTGCCGTCCCCGGCCGGCGTGCCGTCGGCGTTCCGGATCTCGATCTCGTCCACATAACCGACGACCTCCCAGCCGTGCGCGGCCACGAAGGCCTCGCACACGTTGCGCTCGGCGTCCGAGGTGTCCTCGGGCGAGGCCGGGTAGAGGCGGCGGGTCAGGATCAGCGCTCGCATATCCACCACCCTACGGTGCGCCGGGGTGGCCGGCTCGTGTTCCCCCGAGCCGACATCACGTCGTCACCGTCGCCACCGGCTGCCCGCCGCCCGCCGACGCCTCCGATCCCAGCCGCCGCACCGGTCCCAGCGCCAGCGGCGCCGCCATCGCCACCAGGAAGACCACCCCGGCGGCGAACGCCACGTGCCGCGCGCCGAAGGCAGCGGCCAGCGGGATGACCGACAGCTGTCCGATCGGGATCGCGCAGTAGGATCCGAACTGGTCGTAGGACACGGCGCGGGACATCATCTCCTTCGGCACGTAAGTGTGCAGCGAGGTGTCCCAGCAGATGTCCGCGAACCCGGTCGCCAGCCCGGCGACGAACGTCACGGCCGCGATCACGACCACCCCGGCGTCCAGCCCGAGCAGCATCAGCGGCACCGCGGCCACCATCATGGCCAGCTGCCCGCTGAACAACGGCCGCTTCGCGGTGTACCGGATCATCAGCACACTCGCCACCAGTGCCCCGGCCGCGCGGCAGCTCAGGATCGCGCCCCAGCCGCCGGCCCCGAAGCTACCCTTGGCCAGGACCGGGCCGAGCAGCTGCCAGCCGCCCATCTGCACCAGGTTGACGACGGTGAAGGCGGCGGTGACCGACCAGAGCCAGGACGTGGACCGGAAGTAGGCCCAGCCCTCCCGCAGATCGGTGACCAGCCTGGTGGTGTTCTTCCTCCGCCGGTCCTGGACCGGCAGGAACGACAGCACGATCGCGGCCACGAGGAAGGACACGGAGTCCGCGGCCAGCGCCCAGCCGCCGCCGACGGTGGCGACCAGGACCCCGGCCACGCTCGGTCCGGCGACCTTGGCCGCGTTCCCGACGCTGGCCAGCAGCGAATTGGCGCGCTGCAAGCCCTCGGGCGCCACCAACTGCGGCACGATCCCACTGAGCGCGGGTCCGGTGAACGCTCCCAGCACCCCGTTGAGGAACGACAGCGCGATCAGCCATCCGAACGGCTGCTTGGTGAACAGGCAGTACGCCATCGCGCCCTGCGACAGCCCGGACCCGAAGTGCGTCAGCCTCAGCAGCGCGGCCTGGCCGACCCGGTCGGCGATGCCGCCCCCGATCAGCAGCAGCGCGATGTTCGGCACCAGCATGGCGGTGACGACGAAGCTCAGATCCTTGGCGCTGCCGGTGAGCTGCAGCACGGCGAAGGCGAGCGAGACCGGGGTGACGGCGCTACCGACCACGGAGATGGAGCGGGCCACGAAGAACCGGCGGAAGGGTTTCCCACGGAGCGGATTCACGGCGCGACCTTTCGGACGAGCTGCCCGGCCGGGCCGCCGGGCACAAAGGTCGTGACGCTAGCACGGCCGCCGTGCGGGTCTCACGCGGTTTTTCTATACGCAGATGCCCGTATTACCGCTGGGAACCGGTGTCGGGCCCGGATTAGCGTCACGCAGGTGTCGCCGTCCAGGCACGGACGGCGCCCGAGCCTCCTGGAGGACCCCCTCATGCCCCTGTTCGCCGCGCCCGGCCAACCCGACGCGCTCATGAGCTACCAGCCCCGGTACGACCACTGGATCGGCGGGAAGTTCGTCGCCCCGGCCGGCGGCCAGTACTTCGAGAACCCGACGCCGATCACCGGCCGTCCGTTCTGCGAAGTGGCGCGGGGCACGGCGGACGACGTCGAGCGGGCCCTGGACGCGGCGCACGCCGCCGCCCCGGCGTGGGGCCGGACCTCGGCCGCCGAGCGCGCCGAGATCCTGAACAAGATCGCCGACCGGATGGCGCAGAACCTGGACAAGCTGGCGCTGGCCGAGAGCTTCGAGAACGGCAAGCCGATCCGGGAGACGCTGGCCGCGGACATCCCGCTGGCGATCGACCACCTGCGGTACTTCGCCGGCGCCATCCGGGCCCAGGAGGGCAGCCTGTCGGAGATCGACGAGGACACCGTCGCCTACCACTTCCACGAGCCGCTGGGGGTGGTGGCGCAGATCATCCCGTGGAACTTCCCGATCCTGATGGCGATCTGGAAGCTGGCCCCGGCGCTGGCCGCGGGCAACGCCGTGGTGCTCAAGCCGGCCGAGCAGACCCCGGCCTCGGTGCACTATCTGATGAGCCTGATCGGGGACCTGCTGCCGCCGGGCGTGGTGAACATCGTCAACGGCTTCGGGGTGGAGGCGGCAAGCCGCTGGCCTCCAGCGGCCGGGTGGCGAAGGTGGCGTTCACCGGCGAGACCACCACCGGGCGGCTGATCATGCAGTACGCCTCGGAGCACATCAAGCCGGTCACGCTGGAGCTGGGCGGCAAGAGCCCGAACATCTTCTTCGACGACGTCTCCGGCGCCCGCGACGACTTCTACGACAAGGCGCTCGAAGGCTTCGCCATGTTCGCGCTGAACCAGGGCGAGGTGTGCACGTGCCCGAGCCGCGCGCTGATCCAGCGCGGCCACTACGGCGACTTCCTGGCCGACGCGATCGCCCGGACCGAGCGGATGGTGCAGGGCAACCCGCTGGACACCGGGACCATGGTGGGCGCGCAGGCGTCCAACGACCAGCTGGAGAAGATCCTGTCCTACCTGGAGATCGGCCAGACCGAGGGCGCCAAGATCCTGATCGGCGGCGAGCGCCTGGACCTCGGCGGCGAGCTGTCCGGCGGGTACTACGTACAGCCGACCATCTTCGAGGGCGACAACCGGATGCGGATCTTCCAGGAGGAGATCTTCGGCCCGGTGGTGGCGGTGACGCGGTTCGAGGACTACGCCGACGCGATCAGCATCGCCAACGACACGCTCTACGGCCTCGGCGCGGCGGTGTGGACCCGGGACGGGACGACCGCCTACCGGGCCGGGCGGGCGATCCAGGCCGGACGGGTATGGACGAACTGCTACCACCTGTACCCGGCGCACGCGGCGTTCGGCGGGTACAAGAGTTCCGGGATCGGACGGGAGAACCACAAGATGATGCTCGAACACTACCAGCAGACGAAGAACCTGCTGGTCAGCTACTCGGCGAAGGCCATGGGATTCTTCTGATGCTGCCGGGGACGAGGCCGGAGCGGAACGAGCCCGAGCCGGAGTGGTCGGAGCCGGAGCCGGGGCGGTCGGAGCCGGAGGGGTCGGAGCCGGAGCGGTCGGCGGCCCGGCCCGCGACCGGGCCCGCGCGCGTGGCGGTCACCGAGGCCGCCGCCGAGCTGCTGCGCGCGCTGTCGGCGAAGCACGGGCCGCTGATGTTCCACCAGTCCGGCGGCTGCTGCGACGGCAGTTCGCCGATGTGCTACCCGGACGGCGAGTTCCGGGTCGGCACCTCGGACGTGCTGCTGGCCCGGCTGGCGATCGAGGGCCTGGCCGAGCCGGTGACGTTCTGGATGGGCGGCGAGCAGTTCGAGCGGTGGCGGCACACGCACCTGACCGTGGACGTGGTGCCCGGCCGCGGCGGCGGGTTCTCGCTGGAGGCGCCGGAGGGGGTCAGGTTCCTGATCCGGTCGCGGTTGCTGACGGACGCGGAGGACGCGGTGTTGAACCACTGACTCGATGCGAACCCCTAACCACCCGTTTACCGGACAGGTGGTCATGAGTAGCGGCGGGGCAGGCCAGGGCCCATACAGCCCTGGCTCCCCCGCCGCTCCCGTCACGTCGTCAAAGGCTGCTCCAGGAACGTCAGCGTCGCCGTGGCCGTGTCCAGCCGGGCGCGCACGCCGATCGGCAGCGACTGCATGAACACCCCGTGGCCGATGTCGGCGCCGAGCAGCACCGGCACGCCGAGGTCGCCGAGCCGGTCGGCGAGCAGCTCCTCGACGTCGGCCAGCGGGCCGCAGTCGTCCCAGGTCCCGCACAGGATGCCGCGCACGCCGTCCAGGTACCCGCTGCGCCGCATCTGCGTCAGCACCCGGTCCAGGCGGTAGGGCTGCTCGCCGACGTCCTCCAGGAACAGGATGCCGTCGCGCGCCGGCACCGACGTCGGCGTGGCCAGCGAGGTGGCGATCAGGCTCGCGGTGCCGCCGACCGTGACGCCCTCGGCGACGCCGGGCACCAGCGTGCGGGTGTCCTGGAACACCAGGTCGCCGATCTTCTGCGGGACCATCAGCAGCCGGGCCAGCCCTTCGAAGGACGGCACGCCAGGCCGGAACATCACGCTGGAGACCATCGGCCCGTACACCGACATCCAGCCGAAGCGGCTGCGGACGGCCTCGATCAGGGCCGTGGCGTCGGAGAAGCCGACCACGACCCGCGGCTCGGGCCTGCCGACCTTGCTCCAGTCGACCAGTTCCAGCGCGCGCTGCACGCCGTATCCGCCCCGCGCGCAGAACACGGCCGCGAAGTCGGGCTCGCGCAGCGCCCGCGTCAGATCCTCGGCGCGCATCTTGTCGTCGGCGGCCAGGTACGGATACGGCCCGACCGAGCGGGTGGACGGGAACACCTCCGGCACCAGTCCGACACTGCGCAGCGCCGCCAGCCCGAGGTCGAGCTCCTGCCGGCCGGGCGGCCCGCTGAGCGCGACGACGGCGACGCGGTCGCCGGGCTTCAGGGCCGGGGGCGCAAGCAGTGATCGCATGATCCGACTCTCTCACGCCGGATACCCGATGATCGAGAGCCGGACCTGGCCGGATCCGGCCGCGGAGCGGTGCGGGGCGGTGCAGGGCGGGGCAAGTCGGTGCGCCACAACCGCGGCCACAGAACTGCGCGGCACCTATGGCGGCACCCCATGGCGGCACCGCACGGCATCCCCGCCCGAGCATTCTTCCGAATCGTGCAACCCTTCCACGCCTCGCTCCGTCTTATGCCGGACCTAGGAGGGGAGCAGGTGATGCGTCCTGATGAAGAGGCAGAGTTCCGGCGGTATGTCACCGACCGCGCGCAGGCATTGCGTCGGACCGCCCATCTGATGTGCGGGGACTGGCACCAGGCCGAGGATCTCGTGCAGACCGCGCTGTTGAAGCTCTATCGCGCGTGGCGGCGGGTGGAGCACCCGGGAAACCGCGACGCCTATGTCCGGCAGGTCGTCGTCCGGGCACTGATCGACGAGCAGCGCCGGGGATGGCGGCGGGAGCGGCCGTTCGGAGCGTTCCCGGACAACGTCGCCGCGATCGAGACCGCCACGTCCACCGAGGACCGGGACGAGCTGCTCACGGCGCTGGCGCGGATTCCGGCGCGGCAGCGCGCGACCTTGGTTCTCCGGTTCTGGGAGGACTACTCGGTCGAGCAGGCCGCGAAGGCCCTGAACTGCTCCGAGGGCACCGTGAAATCGCAGACGGCACGCGGGCTGACGGCACTGCGCGAAGCACTGGCGGGCATCCGCGAGCCGTCGGCCGACTGAGAAAGGAAGACACCTGATGGAACAGAAAGCACATGATGTCTTCACGCGCCTCGCAGCGGGTGAGGAGCCGCCGCTCGGCTTCACCGCCGACGACGTCGTGGACCGCGGCCGCCGTCAGGCGCGGGCCCGCCGGGCGGCCACGGTCGCGGGCGCCGCGGCGGGGATGCTCGCGGTCGGCGCCGGAGTACTGCCCTTGTGGGCGTTCAAGTCAGACGGGCGTCCGGCCCCACCGGCACCGCCCGGGGCGACGGTCATCGTCCCGACCAAGCCGACGGCACTCCGCACCTCCTCGTCGGAGGACGCCGCCCCCGATCCGGGCTGCGTCGCCGACCTGGGCAGGCTCGACCCTTCCGAAGGCCACTTCGAAGGCCCGGAGAAGACCGCCGCGCTACAGACCTGCCGAGTCCTGAAGCGGGTGGACGCGGTCCTGGATCCGGATGGCAAGCATCTTTCGAACGCGAGCCCCGGTTTCCACCAGCCCTCGCCGATCGACATCATCAACGGGTTCAGTTCGAGCGGCGGTATGACGACGTTCGACGGCGTCGAGTCCCAGATCGCGTGGACGGCCGACGGCCACTACCCCTTCAAGAACGACAACAAGCCGGACATGTCAGGTCCCTACGTCCAGGTATGGATCACGATCCAGGCCGCGGGCGGATCGGATCCGTATCCCAGTGCACCCGATCACCAAATCAACGGTCAGTCGGGCTCGACCCGCTCCTGGGGCCCGACAGCCGTCTACACCCTGACCGACGGGTCCAAGCTCACCCTGACGAGGGAACAGGACCGCGTCGGCGCCGCCGCCCTGGCAACCCACTCCTACCCCTCCGGCAACCGGTTGCTCCTCTACGTCAACACGGCCCAAGATGCCGGCACCGGCTCCCTTCCCTTCACGGACGACCAGCTTGTCGCCGCGGTGGACGTGCCCGGGATCGAAGACGTCCAGCTGCCCATTGACTCCGGTCGCCTGCCGGCGTCCGCACCGCCGAGCCCACGCTGAGCGTGACGGCTTCGGCAACGTTCCGAAGGCACTCGACGTTTTCGGACAGTTGAGCGATTTCCCGGGAACCCCGCGCCGGGCGCCGGACACGAACGGGATGACCAACGCGATCAATGGCGGCCGGCCCGGCACGCGGGCCGGCCGCCCGCGAAAGGAGCTCATCGATGTCACTATCCGGAATCGCCCGGATCCGTCCGGCGCGGACCCGTTCGACGGAGATCCGCCCCGCGCGGTCCCGTCGGCGCGGCATGATCGCGGCGCTGCTGGCCGGCACCGCGCTGGCCGTCGGGAACGTTTCCACGGCGAGCGCCGCGGCCGGTTCGGCCGGCTACGACCCGACGCAGTACCCGGTGATCCTCACCCCGCCGCTGCATCCGATCTCGGCGGACCGGGCCTCGGAGATCCTGCACAGCTGCGCCTACATCGACAACGCGGCCTACCACGTCGTGCTCGGCGCGACGACGGCGGCCGTGACCAAGAACGAGGACGCCATCGTCATCGGCAACGACGGGGCCGGCAACTGGATCTACTGCTACGGGCTCACCGGGCGGGCCGTGTCGTACCCGCAGGGGTTCTTCCCCGGCATCGGGAACGACGACCTCACCGAGTTCAACAGCGGATCGGACTTCAACACGATGCCGGCCGACGGCGCCGACCCGCTGTTCTTCCTGCTGACCAACGGCGGGCACTACAGCTCCCGGGTCGCCCGGATCACCGTGAGCTACGGCGCGGAGGCGAAGGAATACCCTGCGATCATGCACAACGGGGCGTACTACCTGAGCACGGTGACGCCCTATATCCACGGCGATCCGTACAATCCGCTCTCCTACGTGCGCGCCTATGACGCGCACGGGAAGCTGCTCTACGTGACCGACTACAGCAAGCTGTAACCCGCGCCGGCGTCGACGACGTCGAGAGCCGCGGAGGGTTGCCGGGGGCTGCTGGGGGCTCCCGGACGCGGCGCGGGCTGCGGGGGCCGCGGGGGCCACCGAAGGCACCCTCCTGGATCTTCCTAACTCTCGAACCGTACCGTCGTCGGCGCCTTCTCCAGCGGCTCGGGCAGCACCAGCGGCCGATCCGCCGGCGGGCTGATCCGGCCCAGCACCCGGCCGCCAGCGGCGCCGGTGCACGCCGCGACCGTCCCGGGCAGCCCGTGCGCGGTGAACCAGCCGATGAGCGCGAACGCGATGGCCTCCTTGGCGTCGGAGGGGACCTGGTAGGCGTCGGAGCGCCGCACCTCGACCTCGGGCAGCCGTTTGACGATGCGTTTCATCAGCTCGGGGTTGTCCGCGCCGCCGCCGGAGACCGCGAGCGTGGCGATGCCGTGCGACCGGACGGCGTCGACCACGGTGGTGGCGGTCAGGGTCGTGAGAGTGGACATGAGGTCCTCGGGGGTGACCTCCGGGTACTCGGCTGTGAAGGCGGCCAAGTAGGCGTCGTGGAAGAGTTCCTTGCCGGTGGTCTTCGGCGGCTGCCGCGCGTAGTAGGGCTCGGCCAGGAGCGCCGCCAGCAGCCCGGGGTGCACGAGGCCGGCGGCGGCCAGGCGGCCGTCGCGGTCGTAGGGCTTGCCGGTCAGCCTCAGGCACGCGGCGTCCAGCAGCGCGTTGGCCGGACCGATGTCGAAGGCCGCCGGCGGGTCGGCGACCACGGTCAGGTTCGCGATGCCGCCCAGGTTCAGCGCGCCGACCGGGCCGGGGAGCCCGCGCAGCAGGAGCAGGTCCAGCAGCGACACCAGCGGCGCGCCCTGGCCGCCGGCCGCCACGTCGGCGGCGCGTACGTCGGAGACCACCGGCACGCCGAGCCGCTCGGCGATCCACGCGGGCTGGCCGAGCTGGAGCGTGCCGCGCACGGCGCCGTCCTCGGTCCAGTGGTACAGCGTCTGCCCGTGCGAGCAGACCAGGTCCACCGCGCCGTCCTCCCGGGTCGCCGACCAGGCCGCGGCGGCGAAGGCCTGGCCGATCCCGGTGTCCAGGCGGCAGACCGCGCCGAGGTCGGCGGGGTTCGGCGGCAGCGCGGCGAGGATCTCCGCGCGCAGCCGCCGCGGATACGGCACGTGGTCGGCGTGCCGCAGCCGGCCCACCAGCACGTCGCCGTCGCGCCGGAACTCCACCAGGGCCACGTCGATCGCGTCGTGCGAGGTGCCGGAGCTCAGACCGAGGACTCTCACGCGCTCGCGGCCTCCGCCTCGACGCCGACGACGCGGCGCGCTTCGAGGTGCAGGCAGGCGTGCAGGTGCTCGGCCGCCGCGGGGGTGTCGCTCGCCGCCCCGAGCGGCACCAGCGTCGGATGCGTGGTGGAACAGTCCTCGTTCGCGAACGGGCACCGCGGCTCGAACAGGCAGCCCGGCGTCGCCGTGCGCTCGTCCAGCGCCCGCGTCGGCGCCGTCCGGTCCGGCCCCGGCTCCTCCAGCCCGCGCATGATCGGCACCGCCGACAGCAGGCACTGGGTGTAGGGGTGCACCGGCGTCAGGATCACGTCGTCGGTGAGGCCGCGCTCCACGACCTCGCCCCGGTAGATCACGTGCAGCTCGCCGCCCTCGCCGACGTAGCGCGCGGTGGCCACGTCATGCGTGATGAACACCAGCGAGATGCCCAGCCGCGCCCGCAGGTCGCGCAGCAGCCCGAGGATGCCCAGCCGCATCGAGACGTCGATCATCGACACCGCCTCGTCGGCGATCAGCACTTCCGGGTCCACGGTCAGCGCGCGGGCGATGACCACGCGCTGCCGCTGCCCGCCGGAGAGCTGGTGCGGGTACTTCGGCAGCACCGCCGCCGGCTCCAGGCCGACCAGGGTGAGCAGCTCCGAGGCGCGCTCGCGCCAGGCGCCCGGATCGCCGCCGGTCTCCTTGGCCCGCATCCGCAGCGGGTCGCCGAGGGTGGCCTCGACGGTGCGGGTCGGGTTCAGGGCCGAGTACGGGTCCTGATGGATCAGCTGGATCCGGCGGAAGTACTTGGCCCGCTGCCGCGGCTTGAGCCTGGACAGCTCCACGCCGCCCACCACCAGCTCGCCGCCGTCGAAGGTCTCCAGCCCGGTGAGGATCTTGCCGAGCGTGGTCTTGCCGCAGCCGGACTCGCCGATGAAGGACACCGCGCCGCCGGCCGGCAGCGTGAAGTCCACGCCGCGCAGCGCGTGCACGGTGCGCGGGCCGGTGAAGGCGCCGTTGGTCTGGTAGGTGCGGGTGATGCCGCGCGCCTGGATCATGCCGGCCCTCCAACGGCCGCGGGTGCGCCGGGCGTCCCGGACAGCACGGTGGACGGTTCGACGTGGCAGGCGCGGCGGCGGTCGCCGTCCCACACCGCCAGCTCCGGCTCGGTCTCGGCGCAGGCCGCGACCGCGAACGGGCAGCGGTCCCGGAAGACGCAGCCGACCCGGGCCACGGTGGTCAGGTCCGGCGGCCGGCCGGGCAGGGCGCGGGCGGCGTCGACGTCGCCGGTGATCCGGGCGGTCGCGCCGATCAGGGCCTTGGTGTAGGGGTGGGAGGGGCGGCGCAGCACGTCCAGCAGCGGGCCGTCCTCCACGATCCGGCCCCCGTACATCACCGCCAGCCGGTCGGCGATCTCCGAGATGGCGCCGATGTCGTGGGTGATGATCAGGGTGCTGAGCCGGTTCTCGTCGTGCACCGTGCGCACGATGTC
Organism: Catenulispora yoronensis; assembly: GCF_039531695.1. Lineage (NCBI taxonomy): Bacteria > Bacillati > Actinomycetota > Actinomycetes > Catenulisporales > Catenulisporaceae > Catenulispora > Catenulispora yoronensis. The sequence goes on along the minus strand of NZ_BAAAQN010000097.1, from coordinate 10,244 downwards.
CAGCACCGCGGCCTGGGACAGCATGTCCAGGGCGGTGGTGGGCTCGTCCAGGATCAGCACCTTGGCGTTCAGCACCAGCGCGAAGACGATGCCGATCCGCTGGCGCATGCCGCCGGACAGCTCGTGCTGGTAGGAGTCCAGCACCCGGTCGCCGTCCATGCCCATCCGGTCGGCCAGGTCCTTGGCCCGGGCCAGCAGCGCCCGCAGGTCGGCGACCTCGTGCGAGCGGCCCAGGTCCAGCAGCTGCTTGCCGATGGTCTTCAGCGGGTTCAACGAGTTCTGCGAGGCCTGGAAGACGTAGCCCAGCTCCCCGCCGCGGACCTTGCGCAGCTGTTTGCCGGTGAGCCGGACGACGTCGCCGACGCCGGCCACCTCGATGCTCCCGGCCGCGATCCGGCCGGGCGCCGGCACCGCGTTCAGCAGCGACAGCGCCAGCGTGGACTTGCCGGAGCCGGACTCCCCCACCAGGCCGGTGATCTCCCCGGCCCGCAGGTCCAGGGATGCCGCGGCCACGGCCGGCAGCCGGCCGGCGGACGTCTGGTACTCGACCGTGAGGTCGCGGACCCGCACCTCGCTCATGCGCGCTCCCTCAGCCGCGGGTTGAACAGTTCGTCGACGGCGTCGAGGAAAAGCACGATGCCGAGGGTCAGCAGCAGGATGCACACCAGCGGGGACAGCAGGTAGATCAGCGCGTCCGGGCTGTTCATGGCGCCGCCGGAGAACACCGCCTGGTTCAGCATCACGCCCCAGTTGGTGCTGGAGAACGGCACCAGGCCCAGGAAGAACAGGCCGACCTCGGCGCCGATGAAGGCGATCACCGACAGCAGCAGATGCATGGCCACGTACGGTGCGATGTTCGGCAGCAGCTCCTTGACGATGATGTGCCGGCTGGGCAGGCCCAGGCCGCGGGCGGCCTCCAGGAAGCCGCGCTCGCGCAGGGTCAGGGCCTGCGAGCGCACCGCCCGGGCCACCCCGCCCCAGCCGGTCAGGCCCAGCACCAGGCCCATCTGCCAGGGGCTGCCGAAGCTCCACACCGTGGACAGGATGATCAGCAGCGGCAGGCCGGGGATGGTCAGGACGAAGTCGGTGACCCGCATCAGGACACTGTCGACCAGGCCGCGGTGGTAGCCGGCCACCAGGCCGACGGTGATTCCCAGCACACTGGTGAACAGCGCGGCCAGGGCGGCGGTGGACAGCACGTACCGGGCGCCGACCACCACCTCCTGGAAGACGTCGGAGCCGGCGAAGTCGGTGCCCAGCCAGTGGTCGGCGCTCGGCGCGGCGTAGATGGCGTTCGGATCGACGGCCAGCGTGCCGTAGAACCAGGGCCCGCAGACCGCCAGCACGACGAAGAACACGATGATGCCGAAGCCGATCATCCGGCCGGGCTTGCGGGTCACGGCGGTGCGGAAGGCGGTGAACGCCGGGCGGCGGTTGCGCACGACCGTGCTCAGCGCGGCGGTGGCTGCCATGTCAGCGCCTCACTCTCGGGTCGATCAGGGTGTAGCAGAGATCGGCGACGATGTTCGCGGCGATGATGGCCACCGTGATCAGCAGGAAAGCCCCGGCCATCACCGGATAGTCGCGCACGCCGATGCTCTTGAGCAGCAGCTCGCCCAGCCCCGGGTAGTCGAAGGTCTGCTCGATGAAGAAGGAGCCGGCGAACATCACGCCGAAGGACAGCGCCAGCACCGTGAACAGCGGCAGGATCGCGTTGCGGCCGATGTACCGGGCCCGGGTCACCGGGGCCAGGCCGCGCAGCTCGGAGGCCAGGATGAAGTCGTCGCCGAGCACCGTGACCACCGAGGACTTCATGGCCAGCAGCCAGCCGCCGTAGCTGAGCAGCGCGTAGCTGACCACCGGCAGCACGGCGTGCTGGACCACCGAGCCGACGTACGCCGGGCTCCAGCCCGGCTCCAGCGTGATGTCGCTGGTGCCGGCGTCGGGCAGCAGATGCCATTCGGTGTGGAACACCAGCAGCAGCAACAGGGCCAGGACGAAGGAGGGGACGCCGGCCACCAGCGAGCCGGACACGCTCAGCAGCCCGCCCCAGCGGCTGGACCGCTTGACCGCGGCCACCACGCCGGCGACCACCCCGATCAGGAAGCTGACGACCAGCCCGGACAGCACCGGGAGCACCGTCCACGGCAGCGCCGAGCTGATCAGGTGGCTGACCGGCACGCCACTGTAGTAGGTGGACTCGCCGAGGTCGCCGCGCAGCAGCTTGCCCAGGTAGCCCAGGTACTGGCCGAGCAGCGGGTCGTGGGAGGTGAAGCCGTAGACCGCCGCGACCTTGGCGCGCGCCTCCTCCGGGCTGAAGCCCTGCATGATGTAGCTCTCGTACTGCACATCACCGGGCTTGCCGGGCAGCGCGTGCACGAGGAAGAACGTGAACGTCACCACGACCCAGACCATCACCAGCCCCGCCAGGAGCTTGCCGGCGAGCCGGCGGGCGAATCCCGTCATCTTCCCCTCCCTCTTCCTGTCATCGTCCTGGCCCTGTCACTCGCTCACTCGGTCACTCGGTCCTCAGGGTCCTCACTTGGCCTGCACGAAGCCCTGCATCATCCACACGCCGGGCTGGTTGAGCAGCAGCGCGTCGGCCCCGCTCTTGGGGAAGTTGGTGAAGTGCTTCTCGGTGTAGAAGCCGACCTTGGTGTAGTTCCAGATCTGGATCATCGGCAGCTCCTGGTTGGTGGCCGCGGCGAGCTGGGCGATGATCGGCTTCTGGTCGGCCACCGGCGTCACCGACAGGTCGGCGGTGAGCTGGCCGGGGTCGATGGTCTGGCCGTTGACGGTGTAGGTGGCCGGGGTGTGCTGCCAGTTCACCGCCGAGGTGTCGCTGTGCACGGCCTTGCCGTTGACGATGCTGAAGCCGTCGGCGGTGCCGTAGATGCGGTTGTAGGCCTTGTCGGTCTGCGGGCCCAGGGCGGTCAGCCACCAGCCCACCGCGTACTTCCCGGCCGCCATCTCCTTCTGGTAGGTGGCGAAGTCGGCCGTGATCGCCGGGGTGGTCTTGATGCCGAAGGCGGTCAGCTCGTTGGCCACGATGGTGGAGGCCGCGATCCAGTCCGAGAAGCCGTTCACGGTCTGCAGCGTGATCGTCCACGGGCTGCCGTCGGGCAGATGCCACTGGCCGGAGCCGTCCTTGGTGAAGCCGGCCCCCTGGAGCAGCGAGGCGGCCTTGGCGGCGTCCGGCTTGTAGGCGTTCAGCGCCGCCTTCTGGTCGTCGGACAGGAAGGCGTCGGTCTGGGAGCCGATCAAGCCGGTGGTGTAGGGCGCCGGTATGCCGCCGACGGGCTCGCCGACCTTGGTGACGGCGTCCCGGTCGATGATGTGGGCCAGGGCCTGCCGGACCGGGGTCTTGTCGTACGGAGCCTGCTTCTCGTTGAACGCGATCGAGGCGCTGACGTAGCTGGGGGCGTCGGTCCGGGTGTAGCCGGCCTTCAGGATCTGGTCCAGGATGTTGGTCGGCATCGAGGTGTACGGGGAGCTGTCCAGCTCGCCGTTGGTCATGAAGCCCCAGATCTGCTGGTTGCCCGTGTAGTGCCGCAGGATGACCTGCTTGGGCGCGATCTTGTCGACGGCGAAGAAGTACTGGTTGCGGTCCAGCAGCGCCTCGCCGGGACCCACGCGGGTCAGCACGAACGGACCGGCCGAGACGTCCTTGGCCGGGGCGAACGCGGCGATGGTCTTGCCCAGCGCGGTCAGCTTGTCCGAAGCCGTCTTGGCGGCCGCCTGGTCCGAACCCTGCACGGCCCCGATCAGCGTCCAGATGTCCGCCGGGAGCAGCCCGCTGTAGACCTTGTCGTTGACGATCGTGGCCGACAGCACCAGCCGCTGGAAGTAGAGGTTCTTCGCCCCCGGCACCTGGTCGATCTCGATCTTGCCGCCGCCGAGGTCCTTGATGTCCGACACCTCGAAGTTGGTGCCCAACACGATCGTGCTGCCGGCCCCCGCGACCGGCCCCGCGGTGCCCTGGGTGTAGGCGATGGCGAGCGAGGTCTTGATGTCGGCCACGGTGACCGGCGTCCCGTCGGACCACTTGGCGTTCGGCTGCAACTGCACGGTCAGCCCGGCGTCGGACGCGGTCCAACTGGCCGCCAGCCCGGGGAACAGGTCGTTGGGATCGGACGGGTTGAACTTGTCGAAGCCCAACCGCATCTGGTTGTACCCGAGGAACGAGTTCGGGGCGGCGTTGAACGGGTTCATCGGCGCGCCGGCCGTGATCTGGTTGTTGGCGTCGATGCTCGTGTAGACGCCGCCGTCCTTCTTGGCGCCGCTTCCGCCGTCGTTGGTTTTCTTCGTCGAGCTGGAGCAGGCCGTCAACGCGGTCAGCGCTACCGCCGCGGCAAGGCCCGCGACCAGTGTTCTATGCCGGGACATGGTCCTGACGTCTCCGTTCGGGTCGATGGGACGGGTTTCACCTGCGTATATCCGGGTGCCGCCGCTCAGTGCCGCGATCAGGCCGGGCGTCCGGGCACGGCGAGGCCGCTCAGTGCAGGAACCGTAGAGCGCCCCGTCGGCCTTCGTCAATGAGTTGCGCAGATCCTGTTCGTTCCGTAACTTGCCAACGACAGCGGGCCCCGACGCCCCGCCCCACCGGCCGACCCGAGAGGAACGCCCCGCATGAGCCCTCTGACCCCGCCGACCGCCGACCGGGTGAGCGCCCCCACCGAGGAGCGCAACCCGGCCACCACGGCCATCGACGCCGTGCCGACGGTGGAGGTCCTGCGCCTGCTCAACGCCGAGGACACCCGCGTCCCCACCGCCGTCGCCGCCCTGCTGCCCACCCTGGCCACCGTGGTCGACGAGACCGTCCACCGCCTCCGCGCCGGCGGCCGCGTCCACTACTTCGGCGCCGGCACCTCCGGCCGCGTGGCGGTGATGGACGCCGCCGAACTGATCCCCACCTTCGGCCTCCCCCCGGGCCTGGTCGTGGCCCACATCGCCGGCGGCCCCAACGCCCTGACCATCCCCGTCGAAGGCGCCGAGGACTCCCCCACCGGCGGCGCCACCGACGCAGCCGACGTAACCTCCGCCGACGTGGTGGTAGGCCTGACCGCCAGCGGCCGCGCCCCCTACGTCGCCGGAGCCCTCCAAGCAGCACGCACAGCAGGCGCCTACACCGTGCTCATCTCCGCCAACCCCAACGCCGCCCTGGCCCCAGCCGCGGACATCCACCTAGGCGCCGACACCGGCCCCGAAGCCATCGCCGGCTCCACAAGACTGAAAGCAGCCACCGCCCAGAAACTGCTCCTCAACAGCCTGTCAACAGCAGCCATGATCGCCCTGGGCCACACCTACTCCAACCTCATGGTCGACCTCACAGCAACCAACGGAAAACTCCGCGGCCGCGTCCTGACCATCCTCACCGAAGCCACCGGCCTCCCCGAAGCAGCCTGCGCAACAACCCTCGCCGCCACCAACGGCGAACTGAAGACGGCCCTCGTCTGCCTCCTGGGCGAAGTAACCCCACCCGAAGCAAGACGAGCGCTGACCGCCGCATCAGGCCAAGTGCGAGCGGCCCTGGCAGCCTCCGCGCGGACCTGAGCCCCGCGCGGAGGCACCAGGGAAGAAAACCGAATCGATCACAACCCGCCACAGGCCAGCTCAAGAACCTCCCGTTCCAACGCCATCCCCCTTGAACCAGCCCCGGTGCTCTCCAATCAACTCTCGATGCGACGGCAACAACCCCTCCGGCAGCGCATCAATGTCAAAGAACTGCGCATCCAGCACCTCCTTCGGATCGGGACGATAGGTGCCCCCAATAAACTCAGCCAGAAACGCAACCTCAGCACGAAGCCTGAACCCACTGACCAAGCGAACAGGCTCGGGAAAAACCTTGACCTCATAACCAGTCTCCTCCCACGCCTCCCGAACCACGGTGACATGCCACTGCTCCCCAGCCTCGGCATAACCAGTCACCAACCCCCACGGCACAGACGGCCTCCACATCCGCCCCTTGACCAACAACACCCGCCCACCACCATCCCGAACCAGCCCAGACACCCCAACGATGTACTTCTGATGAGCCAGCCACAGAATCCGCCACTGCACCCCACCCGCATGCCGCCCGATGAACCTCCAGACCTTCTCTCTCATCCAGCCAGCCTCCCAGCCCGGCCCGGCCCGCCGCTGGAGAACCGCCGGGCAGACCGGTCCGGTCCAGTCTGCGAACGAACATCCCGACGGCTGCCTTATCCGCTCTCAGCTTGTGCATCCACGCCGACCTCGGAGACTGCCTGGCAGCCCAAGCCCGCGCAGAAGAGGCCATCGCAGCCTGGGGACAGGCCCTCGACCTGGCCGAGGGAATGGCATCGGCACCCACCACCTCAGCAATGAGCCTCCATCCGGCCACCTCCGGCGGCCTACCGCAATCGCAGCCTCCCCCTCGCGACGCTGCTGGACCACCGGATCCGGAAAGCAGCCCCTTGAGAGGATTGCCCGGTGACCGACACCGCCCTGCCCCCGGCCATCGACTCCCACACGCTTCTCGTCGCCGCCATCATCGTCCACGACCGCGCAGCCGCGAAGGTCCTGCTGATCCAGCGCGGACCCCACGCCAAGTTCGCCCCCAACCACTGGGACCTCCCAGTCGGAAAAGCCGAAAAGGGCGAGGCAATCACGACAACGGCCATCCGCGAGCTGAAGGAGGAGACCGGGCTCATCGTGCACCCGGCCGAGCTGAAGGTCGCCGGAATCATCCACGGCGCATGGGGCGTCGAAGCCCCCAACGGATTCCTGACCGTCGTGTTCGCAGCCGAGAACTGGAGCGGCAAACCAACCAACGCCGAGCCTCACAAGCATGCACAGGTGACATGGATCGATTCCACGCACGTGCCGGAGGAGTTCGTCTCCACCACCCGCGCAGCACTCATCAAATATCTGGAGAACGGCGCAGCCGTGATCGCAGAAGGTTGGTGAATGCGCCCCGACAAGTCCGACGGCGCGCCAGCCTCACCAACCACCTTCACAACCGGCCGCCCGCTTTTGACTTTCCCAGAGTTAGGTCTTCGGTTCCGGTCTTTCCGTCGCTTCGGCGGGCGTAGCCAATCGCGCCGCTCAGGCGGTGTCAAGGCTCGCATCAGCCGGGGCACAAGCCTGAAGGGTCGCCTTGATACCGCCTGGGCGGTGTGATTCCTTTAGGCGACGATGCGACGGAAAGGCCGGAACCGAAACCGGAACCACCGACCAAAGGCAAGTTAACCGCCCGGCCCCACTCTTTCCAGAGCGAGGCCCTCCCCGGAGGGGCCGCCGGAGGCGCAGTTGACTTTGATCTGGCCTTTGAACTGGTCTTTCCCCACCCCCGCAACAGTTCTCGGAGACTGGCCGCACCACCCACCCAAGGACCGCAACTGACCAGTCAGCACTGTGGCCGAAGGTCGTCAAAAAAGGCCTTTAAAGCCACACCGAAGCCGCACTGGAAGCCAAAACAAAAGCAAAACGCCAAACTTAAAAACTAGACCTGAACACCACAGCCCAACCACCACCAGCCACCAGCCAACCACCACCATCAATCACCCACCACTCCCTACCGCCCCCGAGCCCCCTGCACCGCACTCCGCGTCCGCTCCACAGCCCGCGTAGTCCGACTAAAGTTCCGCTGCGCCACCGCCACAAACAAACAATCCACCACAGTCAAAGCCGCAATCCGACTCGACATAGCCCCCGACCGAAACGTCGTCTCCCTCGCCGCCGTCGTCAACACCAAATCCGCAACATCCGTAATCGGCGATCGCGGAAAATTCGTAATAGCAATAGTCCGAGCCCCATTGTCATGAGCCTCCGCCAGCGCGGTGACCGTGGCGGGCGTCGCACCCGTATGCGAAATCCCGATCGCCACATCCCCCCGCCCCAACAACGCAGCGGACGTCAGCGCGTTCTCAGCATCCGGCCACGCAGCCGCCCGGTGCCCGATCCGATGCAGCTTCTGATGCAGATCCGCAGCGATCAGCGCGCTCGCCCCGATCCCGTAAATATCAACCGCCCCCGCCGACACCACCGCGTCGACAGCCCGCTCCAACAGCGTCAGATCCAGCTGCGCGACCGTGTCCTCCACCGCCCGAGCATCCGCATACCCAAGCTTCGCGACCACATCAGCCAGCGAATCACGCGGACCGATGTCCCGCCCCACAGCCGGCGCCGACGCCGCCGCATCCTCGATCCCGGCCGCGGCCGCCAAGCCGATCCGCAGCTCCGGGTAGCCCTTGAGCCCCACCGCGCGGCAGAACCTGATGACCGTGGTCTCGGACGTGTCGCAATCCGCCGCCAACTCGCTGATCGTCTTCGCCGCGACCCCCGACGGATCAGCGATGGCGGCCTCCGCCACCCGCCGCTCCGAGGGCGGCAACGTCGGCAGCAGCGCCCTGATACGCACCAGCACCGTCGGGGGCGGCCCGGTCTCGATCAGCGTGGTGCTCGACGCGGCCGTCCCAACCACAACCTTGGCCCCGCCCCCCCCCCCCCCCCCGCCCCCACCCCCAGAAGCAGCACCCATACCCCCACCAACGTCACCCCCACCAGACGTACCAGCCCCAACCCCACCCACCGAACCTCCGGCGCCAACCCCGCGCGCATCAACCCCACGCGCACCACCCCCACGCGCACCAACCCCCCGCGCGCCACGCCCCTGCCGATTCCCACTGCTCATGCCGTGATCCTAGAGGTGCTCGTTTCCTGCTCATACTCGGTATCCACCCCGAATTCCCCCGCCACCGCCGCATGCACGCCACGCCGCAACTCCCGCGCCCGGTTCCCCCGCCCGAACAACACCGCGTTTGTCAACAACACACACCACAACCCCGACTCCACGTCGAACGCCACGCTCGTCCCCGTGAACCCGGTGTGCCCAGCCCCACCCGCCGGCCAGGCATCGGACATGAAATCGAACGAGTCCCCCCGCAGCGTCCACCCCAGACCACGCACGCCATCCAACCCACCGGTCTGACACCGCAGCGCCTCGGCCCGAACCACCGGATCCAGGATCGGACTGTCCTCCGCGAGCCAGCCAGCCCGCAAATAGGTAGCCAGGTCAGAGGCAGTACCGAAGAGTCCAGCCTGGCCCGCGACGCCGCCGAAGCTCTCCGCGTTCTCGTCGTGGACGACGCCCGCCTTCGGATCCTCGCGCCCAGGCTCCGCGAACCAATTCGCCTCGGTCGCCGCGACTCCATCCACGAGGCGACCACCACCCCACTCACCCCACTCACCACCCGCACCAATCCGCCGGAACCCAGTCGCCGTCAACCCCAACGGCGCCGCCACCAACTCCGCAAACGCCTGGTCAAGCCGCTTCCCAACGACAGCCTCCACAATCAGCCCCAGCAAAATGAACCCCGGATCCGAATACCGCACCACCGTCCCCGGCGCCGACTCCAACGGTTCGGCCACCACCGCCGCGATCCGATCCTCCGCGGTTCCCGGCAACCGCCAGACCTCGCGGATCGCGGGCAGCCCAGAGCTATGGGACAGCAACTGCCGCACAGTTACCCGCCGCTTGGCCGCCGCCAACTCGGCATCACCACCACCAACATCGACGCTCGCACCAGCACCAGCACCTCCCCCCACCCTTGAAGCCCCAGACCCAACCCCAAACCCCGGCAAAAACCGCACCACCGCATCGTCCAACCCCACCTCCCCAGCCCCCACCAACCCCAACACCATCGGCAACGTCGCAACAACCTTCGTCAACGACGCCAAGTCATAGACCATCCCCGCCGTCACCCCCTCCCCGAAGGCCCCGCCGCGCACCTCACCCACACTCGCGCCTCCACCCCCGCCCCCACACCCATACATCAGCACCGCACCCGGGATCACACCCCGCCGCACAGCATCGGCGACAAGCGCGCCGGGATCGGTGGTCATCCTGTGGTTCCTTCCCGTACAAGGCCGATGGTAGGTTTCCACCGTTAACCATGCCTGAACACGTTAGCAAATGACGAACAGGGGTCGCGATGCGCCAAGCCTTACCCGACGACCTCCCGGCCCTGCGGACCCTGGCCCACCAAGCCCTGATCCACGACCCGGACGCCGCCGCCATCGTCGACCTGTTCTGGAAATCAGCCGCCGACAACTGCCGGATCATCGCCGACTCCCCTCACACCCCCACCGGCCCAATCCGACCCGACGAAACACCCCCCACCACACCCCCCACCGCACCCTCCACCACACCCCCCACCCCCCAAGGCTTCGCCCTGGCCTCCCTCCGCCCCGCCCGCGACAACCACCCCACCACCGGCCACATC
>NZ_BAAAQN010000096.1:0-32101 GCF_039531695.1 Catenulispora yoronensis | reverse complement strand
CCCCCCCGCCCCGCGCAGGAACGACCTGCGCCCGACGCCGCCGCTCACGCGCCGCTCCGGGGCGCGAGCAGGTTCGGCACCAGCGAGAGGTCCTCCACCAGCACGCCGAGGTCGGCGTCGAGGCGCTGCCGCTGCGCGGCGGTCAGCGCCGGCGCGGGGATCCAGGTCCCGGCCGGATCGCGGTCGGCCGTCAGGTCGGCCTGGACCAGGGCCAGCTCGGCGCCCAGCCGGGCGGTCAGGGCCGGGGCCCGGTCGTCGATCAACGGTGCCAGCACCGTGAGGACCTCCCTGGTGCCTTCAGTGTTCGCATAAGCCGTGGCCAGACTGGTGCCGCTGCCGGCGTCGGCGTCTCCGGTGATCTGGAACTGCAGGGTGTTCTCCAGAATCTCGTGCGCGCGCAGCGGAAGGTCACCGGGGTCGATCTCCTCGCTGGGGAAGTCGGCGGTCAAGTCCTGGACCGTGCCGACCAGGGCCTGCGTCCGGGCGCGCAGGTCCGGGGCGGACGTATCGTGCCAGAGGCCGTACTCGATGGCGTGCAGTCCGTGCCAGTCCTGGTCGGTCGGGCCGTCCGGCAGGCCCGCGGCGGTGCCGTCGAGGTCGGCGTCGAAGTCGCCGAAGGAGTTGTAGGCGGCGCCGAGGCGCTCGTAGGCCAGGTGCGCGGGCAGCCAGTCGGCGCGAGCGGCGGCGAGGTCACCGCGAGCCACGTCAGCGTCCAGGACCTGGGCGCGGTCGAGCAGCGTCGGCAGGGCCGCCTGGACCCAGGCGCGGTAGGCGTTGACCGGCCCGGTCAGGTCCAGGTCCGGCATCGGGCGGTAGCCGGCCACCGCGGCGGTGCCCGAGACGGTGCCGGAGACGGTGAAGGCCGAGGTGGTGCGGATCGTGCCGTCGGACAGGACGCAGCGGATGGCGTAGCGGCCGGCGGCCAGGGTCGTGGCCAGCGGCAGGGTGCGATCGGGAGTCAGCCAGGGGATCTCGGCGTAGACCCGCTGGTCGGCGGCGTCGACGAGGTAGACGGTGGCGAACACCTTGGTGCGGTCGGTCACGCTGAAGGACACCGGGCCCGCGTGGAGCGCCGGGGGCGGGGTGCCGCAGCCCGACGCCCGGACGCCGATCGGGCCGCCCGGCACCGCGGAGGAGGACTCCGCGGTCCCGGCGGCCACGGCCACGAGCGCCGCGATCGGCACCGCCGCGAGGCGGGTCTGCCACTGCCACTGCCTATGGGGTGAGGCACGGCGCATCGCGGTTGATGTTCCCTTCGCTCGGGCGGGGTGGGGTCAGCTCCAGATGTCGGTGATCGGCGCGGCGGTGGCGCTGTTGCCGACCGGCGCGAGGCTGTACATCTTCTCCAGCGTCGCCAGCACGTTGTAGTGGTTGACGGTCTCGCTGTAGTGCCCGGTCTTCACGCCGGCGCCGACCACGATCGTCGGGATCTGGTTGCTCTCGGTGTAGTCGTCCTCGTCCCAGGTGACCACCAGCAGGCTGTTGTTCGCCTTGGCCCACTGGGCGTAGGCGTCCAGGTTGTTCTTCAGCCAGGTGTCGCCGGTCGCGACGGAGCCGTCGTGCATGTCGTCGTTGAGGTTCGGGATGACGAACGACAGGGTCGGCAGCGAGGCGTAGTTGGAGCTGGCCGGGAACTGCGTGAACGGCACCGAGTCGGCGCCCGGCACGTTGCTGAAGTTCACCCACGGCGAGTGCTTGCGCGCGTACTTGCCCGAGGAGCAGGTCGTCGAGCCGACGCTCGGCAGGCCCTCGGAGTAGCCCTTGAAGGTGCGGCCGGCGGCGAGCAGCTCCGAGCCCAGGTTGGCGGTGTTGCCCTCACTGACCGGGCACTTGTCCGAGGACAGCCCGAAGGTGCTGCCGCCGAACAGCGCCATGTAGTTCGGCTCGCTGGGGTGCGAGACCGCGAACGAGCCGGTCAGCAGCGCGCCCTGGGAGGCCAGGGAGTTGATGTAGGGGGCGCTGGAGCTGCCGATGATGTCGTTGTAAGAGTGGTTCTCCTCGACCACGACGACGACGTGGGCCGGCGTCGGGACCACGCCGGCGGTGGCCGGGGTGGCCGAGGAGGCCCCCGCCGACGCGATCGGGACGGCCACGGCGGTCGCGGCGGCGGCGACCGCCGCGGCGGACAGGGACAAGGCCTTACGGGACATACGCATGGAATCTCTCCTGACACGGGAGGGAGCGGACATGCGGGGAGCAACACGGGTGATGTTAGGCAGTGGCGAATCAGAGAACAATGACGGCCCTGGCAAAGCCTGTGTGAACATCAGGGACCTGAAGCGGTGGCAGAGTTCCCACCTCAGACCCCTTATCGTCGCCGTAATTGACGTAGAGTCCAACCCCGTCCACCCTCGTCCAGACCCTGTGTGGACTCTGTGAAGACCTCCGCGGCGCGGCGATAGGACAGGCGACCGCGCCCGGTCACCGGGCACCGGTGGCGCGCGGGTGTGTCCCTTGGCGCGCGCCGGTCGGTGAGGAACAGCGGTCCGGACGGCCGGCCCGCCGCCAGCAGCGCGAGCAGGCGGCCGGTGGCGGGCCGCCAGTGCAGGGCCGGGCCCGGCGCGGTGGGGCGGGTGCGGCGGCCGGAGGGGTCGAGGTCGGGGACGTCCAGGGCCAGGATGCGCTCGATACCGCCGCCGGTGTCGTAGACGGCGTGCCACAGGGCCTGCTCGCGCAGCGGCGCGTGGAGCCGCAGCACGGCCCGGGCCTGGTCGTCGGTCAGCGGTTCGGCGCCGGGCGACGGCTGCGCGGCGCGGCGGCGCAGGTCGGCAGTCGGGTCGGCGGTCGGGTCCGCCGCGATCCAGCCGCGGGCCCGCCACCAAGTCAGGGCGCTGCGGAGGATGGCCAGTTCCCGGTTCGCGGTGCGGGCGCCGACCGCGGCCTCGCGAGCTGCGAAGCCCGCCGCGAGGCGGACGGCGGCGTCGGCGCCGTCGATCAGCGCCAGCGGCACCACCGGGGCCGCCGCTCCGCGCCGGGAGGCCCCGACCGGCGACGCCCGGTCGACCAGCGTCCAGGCCCAGGTGGTCAGGGCGATCCGATAGACGCGCTGCGACGCCGGACTCAGCTCTGCGGCGGCCAGGAAGCGATCCACCGCGACCGCGTATTCGACCGGCGGCGCGATAACGGAGCCGACTTCCGAACCGGAAATAGTTGCCGCAGTAAACAACGAGTCTTCCCTCCCCTCACTCATGGCAGTGAAGTCTAGCTCTCCTGGCGAATGGCGACTGTTTACTGCGGTAACTATCAACAGATGTAAAGTTCAAGCAAAGAGACTCAACTTCGGCGCAGAAAACCGTTGAGCCGCTTGGTCCGGGCGGGCCACGCTCCCCCACGTGTCCAGAATGTTCACGGCGCTCGCCGACCGGGATTTCCGCTGGTTCTTCACCGGCTACCTCACCTCCAAGCTCGGGACCGCCATGGCCCCGGTCGCCACCGCGTTCGCGGTGCTGCACACCGGCGTCGGCGCGGCCGGGCTCGGCTATGTCATGGCGGCGCGGATCGTCCCCGTCGTCCTGCTCCTGCTGCTCGGCGGCGTCTTCGCCGACCGGCTCGGCGGACGCAGAGTCATGATCGCCTCCGATCTGCTGCGGTGCGGCGCCCAGGCCGGGTTCGCGGTGCTGCTGCTCACCGGCCACGCCACGCTGGCCGCGATGATGGTCGCCGCGGTGCTGGCCGGGGTCGGCGAGGGCGTCTTCACGCCGTCGTTGCAGGCGCTGATCCCCCGGCTGCTCCCCGCCGACCGGCTGGGGGACGCCAACGCGCTGCTGAGCGTCGCGGTGTCCGGCGCGGGGGTGGCCGGGCCGGCGCTGGGCGGCCTGGTCGCGGCCGTCCTGGCCGGTGCGGCGGGGCCGGCCGCGGTGCTGCTCGTGGACGCCGCCAGCTACGCGGTCAGCGTCGTGGTGCTGCTGCGGCTGGCCCATGTGCCGCAGCCGGAGCCGGGGGCGTCGCCGTCGCTCGTCAGGGAACTGCGGGACGGCTGGCAGGAGTTCCGCTCGCGCACCTGGCTGTGGGTCACCACGGTGCAGTTCTGCCTGTTCAACGCCCTGGTCTGGGCACCGTACCTGGTGCTGGGGCCGGTGGTGGCCGAGCGGCGGCTCGGCGGGGCCGGGGCCTGGGGCCTGGTGCTGGCCGCCAACAGCGCCGGGTCGATCCTGGGCGGGCTGGCGCTGCTCGGACGGCGGCCCCGGCGGCCGCTGTTCCTGGCGGTGGTCGCCACGTTCGGATACGTGCTGACGCCCGCGCTGCTGGCCAGCAGCCTGCCGCTGCCGTGGGTGTGCGCGGCGGCCGCGGTCACCGGGGCCGGGGCGGCGGTCGGCGGGGCGTTGGAGAACACGGTCATGCAGCAGCGGGTGCCGGTGGAGGTGCTGGGCCGGATCACCGCCTATCAGACGGTCGGCGCCTTCGCGCTCGGACCGCTCGGGCTGGCCGCCGCCGGGCCGCTGGCCTCGGTGTTCGGGCTGACGGCGTTCCTGGCGTTCGGCGCGGTGTTCCAGCTCGTGTCCAACCTCGCGGTGCTCGCACTGCCCGCCATCCGCTGCTTCGACCTGGCAAATCAGGACTTGTCGGACCCCTCCCCTAGGGTGGTCGAAACAGTGATCGAACCCACCCGGTCCGCGCCGTCCGCACGATCCGGACAGTCCACACCGTCAGGAGGTTGACCATGACCGCCGAAGCCGCCGCGCGCACCTCGTCCCGGCTCTGGACCAAGCACGCCGACCACGTCCACCGCCGGACCGGCCGCGCGATCTGGGACGCCGCCGAGGGGCTGCCCGACCCGCTGACCGCCATCGCCGCCGCCCGCCGGACCGCCGAGGACCTGCTGGACCGGCTGGCGCGCGCCGCCCCGGAGGGCGAGCACCTGCTCACCGCCCTGGCCCGGGCCGACGACGGGTACGGCGGCCGCCCCGACGGCGAGGAAGCCGGCCTGGCCGCCGACCTGGCGCTGTCCCGGCGCGGACCGCGCTGCCTGACCGACCGGGCAGGGGCCGGCGCCGGGTTCGCCGGCCTGCTGCTGCTCGGCGCCCTCACCGGCGAGCCGGTCGGCCTGGTGCTGCGCAGCTGCCGCGACCCCTGCCACGCGCTCGCCGGCCACGAGTCCACGGTCCGCGGCTGGCTGCTGCGCGAGGGCCACGCCGAGCCGCTGAGCCGTGGCGCGATAAGGACGGTCGCGGGCGGCCGGGTGCCGCATCCGGCGCTTCCCGGCCACCCGGAGGAGGGAACACGGTATGAAAAGGCTTATTCGTTGTACGTGGCGGGAAATGAAGCTTGATACGGAGGCTGACAGCAGTCTCCGGCGCCGGCCGAGGCCGCGGCGCTGGAGGAGGTGGCGTGCATGGCGGCGGATCCGGGGCCGACCGGCCGCGATGCCGGCTCCCCGGAGGACCTGCGCGCCGCGGCCCTGCGGGACGCCCTGGCCGACCGGCTGATCGCCGAGGGCGCGATCACCACGCCCCGGCTCGCCGAGGTCTTCCGCACCGTGCCCCGGCACCGGTTCACCCCGGGCCTGCCGCTGGAGCTGGCGTACGCGAACCAGGTGGTCTTCGTGAAGCGGGACCGCTCCGGCGTGCCGACCAGCTCGGTGAGCGCGCCGGACATCCAGGCCATCATGCTGGAGCAGGCGGCGGTCCCGCCGGGCGGACGGCTGCTGGAGATCGGCTCGGGCGGCTACAACGCCGCGCTCATGGCCGAGCTCGCGGGCCCGGACGGCGAGGTCACGACGGTCGACATCGACCCGGACGTCGCGGACCGGGCGCGGGCCTGCCTGGCCGGCGCCGGATACCGCGCGGTGCGCGTGGTGACCGCCGACGCCGAGGACGGGCTGCCCGAGCGGGCGCCGTTCGACCGGATCGTCGTCACCGTCGAGGCCTGGGACCTGCCGCCGGCCTGGCGCGAGCAGCTGGCCCCGGACGGCCGGCTGGTGGTGCCGCTGCGGCTGCGGGGCCTGACCCGCTCGGTCGCGTTCGACCGCGTCGCCGACGCCGCCGGGGACCGCCTGGTCAGCCGCTCGGCCCGGATGTGCGGCTTCGTGAAGATGCAGGGCGCGGGCCGGCACGCCGACGAGGAGCTGGTCCTCAACGGCGGCGACCTGTCGCTGGACGCCGACGACGTGCGCCTGCTGCCCTCGGCCCGGCGGCTGGAGGCGCTGCTGCGCACGCCGCGCGTCGAGCGGTGGTCGGACGTGCAGGTCTGGCGCTGGGAGCCCTGGGACACGCTGCCGCTGTGGCTGGCGACGGAGTTCCCGGGCTACTGCCAGCTGACCCTGGAGGTGCCCGGCGCGCCGGCGGTCCCCGGGCAGTTCGGCGCCCCCGGCGCCGCACCGCTCGAACCGGCGCTGCGTTCCGGAACCCCGGCCGTGGCCACCCCGTCGGCGTTCGCCTATCTCACCGCGCACCCGTTGCCCGACGGCCGCGTCGAACTCGGCGCGCAGGCCTTCGGCCCAGAAGCCGCGGCCCTGGCCGCCAAGCTGGTCGGGCGCGTCACCGCGTGGGACCGCGAGCGCCGGTACGGCCCGGGGCCGACCATCACTGCCTGGCCGATCAACGCTCCGGAGCCGCGGGCCGATCTGGTGGTGGTCAAGAAGCATGTGCGGATCGCGGTGGACTGGCCTCGTGGTCAGGGTTAGCGGGTGGTTGCCGCTGCTTCCGCAGTCTCTGTCTCTGTCGCAGCCGCAGCCGCAGCCGCGATCCATGCGGCCCGCTCCCCCGGTGTCCCGACGGGAATCTCGTGGAGCCGATATCCGAGTTCGTCATAGACGTCGCGGTGCAGCTGTTCGAACTTCAGCGCTTCCTCGAAGCTGATCCGGCGGGCCGCCGTCGGCTCGACATAGCCGAGGTTCGCGAGGAAGAACACAGTCCGCTCATATGTGCCTTCGAGGCGGATCCGTTCGAGCTCGGCCTTCAGCGCCGCGCTGTCCGGCCGTCCGAGATAGCGGCTGAGGGCCAGCGTGCACACCGGCGACCGGTCGAAGAAGCACACACTGTCGCCGGACGCCGCGCTCCCCCTCTCCCATTCCCGCTGTACGTCCAGCACCAGATCGACAAAACCGGCGGCCTCCCACGGCTCGGCCTCCCCGGCCGCCTGGCGGCGCGCGATGACCTCGGTCGCGGCCTCGCCGACCACCGCGTGGCCGCGTCTGCGCAGCTCCTCGATGACCGTGGTCTTGCCTGCGCCTGGTGTACCCGTGAGCACATATCGCTTCATGATCAGTCCTCGAACGTCACCTCGAACAACGGGCCGCCGACGCTGTTCCATCCCGGCCAGGTCTGGGTCGTGATCTCACCGAAACAGGCGGCCCGGAGCCCTCCCGTCACGCCGGCCCGCGCGCCGACGACGCTTCCCCGCCATCGGCCCCGCCGCAGCCCCTGCGAATCAGGTTACTGTTTTGAAACAGGCACCCGACGCCGGAGGAAGATGATGACCTACCCGCGCCCGAGCTCCGCCCGCCGCACCGAATCCGCAGATCAGCCCGGCTTCGCCGACTCCATAACCACCCACCCCGAGCATCGCGGGGCGCGTCCCGGCCGCCGTACCGCGCTCGCCGGTCTGGCCGCGCTCGGCCTCGGCACGCTCGTGCCGACGCTGGCCGCCGGCCCGGCCGGAGCCGCCGTCGGCACCGGGGCCGGGACCGCCACCGATACCGGGTCCGCCACCGGCACCGGCGCCTTCACCCGCGCCTTCATCCGCACCGGCACTCCGGCCCGCACCCCGGCCGTCGGATCCTCGGCGGCCGCCGACACCCTGGTCCCCCTGTACCTGCCGCCGCCCACCGGTCCGTACCGGGTCGGCAACGTCGCCCTGCACCTGATCGACCGCTCCCGGCGCGATCCCTGGGTCGCCACCCACCCGCTCCGCGAGCTGATGATCGGCATCTGGTACCCGGCCCGCGACGTCGAGGGCCACGCCACCGTCCCGTGGCTGCCCGACGCCGCCTGGACGGCGTTCCTGGCGAACAACGCGGTCCCGTCCGGCAAGATCGCCGTCCCCACCACCCACGGCCACGACAGCGCCCCGGCCGACCCGCGCCACGGGCCCCATCCGGTCCTGCTGTTCTCGCCCGGCTCCGGCGACGACCGCGACGCGTGCACCACGTACGCCGAGGAGCTGGTCAGCCACGGATACGTGGTCGTCACCATCGACCACACCCACGACAGCTCCGAGGTCGAGTTCCCCGACGGCCACGTCGAGCCGCGCACGATCCCGCCGGGCGACACGCTGCCGATCAACACCGAGGCCGTCGCGGTCCGCACCGCCGACGCCCGGTTCGTGCTCGACCAGCTCCACGCCATCAGCAACGGCCGCAACCCCGACGTCGACCACCGGCGGCTGCCCCGCGGCCTCGGCGAGGTGCTCGACCTGTCCCGCGTCGGCATGTACGGGCACTCCATGGGCGGCGCCACCGCGGCCTGGACGCTGCTCACCGACCACCGGTTCCGCGCCGGCGTCAACCTCGACGGCACGTTCTACGGTCCGGTCCTGACCGCCGGCCTGGACCGCCCCTTCCTGCTCATGTGCTCCCAGTACCATGACACGACCGATGACCCCTCCTGGGCCGAGACCTGGTCGCACCTGCGCGGGTGGCACAAGGAGCTGCGCTTGGTGAACGCCGCGCACAACTCCTACACCGACCTCCAGTCGATCGTCCCCCAGGCCGCCGTCCCGGCCGGCCTGCCGAGCGACGAGGTCGAGGGGCTGATCGGCACGATCGACCCCGCCCGATCCGTGCTGGCGGGCCGCACCTACCTGCGCGCCTACTTCGACCGCTTCGTGCGGGGCCACGACAACCACCTGCTCGACGGGCCGTCGGCGGCCTTCCCGGAGGTCGCGTTCCTGGCCTGAGCGAGAGCCGGCCTGGTGAAGGTCGGGGTCGGGGACGGCCGGTCCTCAGCGGCGGCCAGCGGCGACAGGCCGGGCCTGACCTCGATCTTTGCCGCCGGGCGTCGATCAGCGGTAGTCGCCCCTGACCGACCCTGGCCGGCGCTAGCCCGAACACCGCTCGCCTGACCAGCGCTCACCTCAGGCCACCGCTCGCTTCAGGCCGCCGCTCGCCCGACCACCGCTCGCCTCAGGCCACGAACCCCGAAGCCCGCCACCGCTTCATCGTCGGCCCGCCCATCAACCCGAGCTCCTCGAAGAACGGCACCACCTTCGCCGCCGCCCGCCGCTTCACCTCGATGTGGTGCTCGTTCCGCTTCGCCAGCTGCCGCGCCGCCTCCGGATCGGCGATCCCGACCCGCTTGTAGACGGCCGGATTCACCATGAACTCCCCGACCACCACCGCACTCTCGGCGGCGACGAACCGCGCATGCTCCCGCTCCAGCCGCCCCGCCCGCGGAATCCGCCGGGCCAGCGCCTCGCGCGCGTACTTGACGTGCCGGGTCTCCTCAATGACATGGATCTTCGACACCTGCCGCACCAACGGCTGCACCCGCTCGTCGCGGATCATCTCCCGCTGCATCACGTCGACGATCTCCTCGCCCATCAACGTGCCCACCCACATCGGTGCACCTTGGAGCAGCAGCGGAACGTAGCGGCCCAGAGTATTGAGGTAGCCGGGCCGACCGTAGGGGCGCGCGCCGACCGTCTCGATCATGCGGATGAACATCAATGAATGGCGGCACTCGTCAGCAACCTCGGTATAGGCATACTGCACATGCCGGGACTCCGGCCGATGCCGCTCATATGCCATCTTCAGCAACATCCGCATAAGGATCGTCTCGAACCAGATCCCCATCGACATGATGTTGACGATCTCCTGCTTGCTCAGCTCTATGCGCTGCTCGGGCGTCATGCGCTCCCACAACGGCGTGCCATACAGCGAGACATGCTCAGGACTGGCATAGAACAGATCCGAAGGCTGCGGCTGCTCCCAGTCCACCTCATGCACCGGATCGAAGGAATGCTTCGCCGAAGCCTCCAGCAGCTTGGCCGCCACCTGCTCCTTGTCCAGCATCGTCCCGCGCGCCATCTCGCCCATCCTCTTGCCTCGCGTACCGGCGCGACCCGCGGGCACGTCCAGAAACCTCCGGATGGCCAAGTCCGGTTGTCGTAGTACGGGAAAGCATCGCCGTTATTAGACTGAGAGTCAAGAGCGCTCCCGCGCCGCCACCCCACCACGAAGCTCTCCCCGGCCCGGCCGTGCAGGGACCTCCCCGTGTTCCCATGTCACGCCCGTCCGGGCAGGCTTGACATTGATCGCAAAATCGCGATTCTTGATCACGCGCCTTGATCACCAGCGTGTCCGCGGCGGGGTCCGCGATCAAGAAATCGGCGGGTGCGGGCGCGGATTGCTTACCTTTCGGCGGATTACCGATAAGGCCGCTCAAACCACTCAAGCCTCTTATTCCCCGGGGTTTACCGAAAAAGCACTCCCGGCGGCCGGAAACGATTACCCAGCCTTCCGTGCGAATAAGTGGACTGATAGGGTGCGATCACTGAAGGGTCGACAAGCGCAGCGGGGGTTGTTGCCATGCGATACCGAGTCTTGGGGGACCTGGAACTGCGTCAAGGCCGCAGGTGGGGCACTCTCGGAGCCGCGCAGCGGCGCACCTTACTCGCGGTCCTGCTTTGCGGGGGCGGGCAGGCCACGACCACGACGCGGTTGATCGACGAACTCTGGGAGAACGACCCGCCGGCGTCGGCGGAGAAGATGATCCAGGCCTACATCTCCCGGCTGCGGCGCTCGCTGGACGACGAGGGCGGCACGACACTGATCACGGTCAAGAGCGGCTACCGGGCCCGGGCCTACCGGCTGCTGATGGCGCCGGACGATCTGGACGCCACCCGGTTCCAGCGGCTGGCCGAGCAGGGCCGGCGGTTGCTGCGGCAGCGCGTGTTCGACGGGGCCGTGAGCAGTTTCGGCGCGGCGCTGGAGCTGTGGCGGGGCCCGGCCTTCGCGGACGTGCCGCCGACCCCCGCCGTGGTGGCGGAGTCCGCCCGCCTGGACGAGGCCCGGCTGCGGGCCATGGAGGGCTACCTGGAAGCGCTCGTCCGCAGCGGCCGCCACGGCGAGGCGCTGGCGGACCTGGAGTCGCTGGCCGCCATGCACCCGCTGCGGGAACAGCTCTCCGGCTGGCTGATGGTCGCGCTGTACCGCGAGGGCCGCCAGGCCGACACCCTGGGCGTCTACCGGCGGCTGCGCGCCCTGCTCGCCGACGACCTCGGCATCGATCCGAGCCCCCACCTCCAGCGCCTGCACCAACGGATCCTGCAGGCCGATCCGGAGCTGCTCGGCGACGGTGTGGTAATTGCCGGGGCGGTCTAAGCACCGGATCGTGATTTTGACAGCAGCCTGCTTCCCTTTGACCGGAGAGCGTGATGCCAAGTGCCCGGACCGAAAACGCATTCCGAATTCACCAAACCGAGCATCGGCGGCGCCCTCATCGCCGATGATTACCTCACCCTGGTCGACGACAGCTGTGTGGCACTTCTCCCCCACGTCCTGCGCATCGCCGTCGAGCTCCGCCTGCCCGACCTGCTGACCACCACCACCCACGTCGACGACCTCTGCGCGGCCGTCGGCGCGGACGCCGACGCGGTCTACCGCCTGCTCCGCGCGATGGCCACCGTCGGCCTGGTCACCGAACCGGCCCCGCGCCACTTCGCCCTGTCCGCCGCCGGCCATCGCCTGCTGCCGAACACGCCGGACACGGCCCGCGAGTCCGTGGCGAACCTGGACACCTACCTCACCTGGCTCGACGCGGCCGACGTGTTCCGCACCGGCCGCCCCGCCGAACGCGACTACTTCGCCGGCACCGAGGACCCCGCCGCCTTCCTGCGCCGCATGCGCGACCACGCCGCCCGCTGCTACGGCGACCTGCCCGCCCACGTGGACTGGACCCGCTCCGAGGTCGTCCTGGACATCGGCGGCGGCGACGGCTTCGTCCTGGACCGGATCCTGGACCACGCGCCCCACCTGACCGGCGTCCTGTTCGACCGCCCCCAGGTGATCGACACCCTCACGGCCACTGCCCGCCGCCACCTCGCCGCCGGCGACTTCTTCGCCCACCTCCCGCCCGGCGCCGACACCCACCTGCTGTGCAGCGTCCTCCACAACTGGAACGACGAGCAGGCCACCACCCTCCTGGCCCGCAGCCGCGCCGCCCTCGGCCCCTCCGGCAGGCTCCTGATCATCGAGATGCCCGTCCCCCCGGGCGACGAATGGCACCCGAGCAAGTGGAGCGACCTGGGCATGCTGGTCCAGACCGGCGGCCGCGAACGCACCATCGAGGAGTACGGCGACCTGCTGACCGCCGGCGGCTTCGCGATCACCTCGGTCCGGCCGATCACCGGCTCCTACTTCTCCGTCATCGAGGCCGAGCCGACCGTCGCCCGGTGAGCTGCGACAACGTGGCCCCCCGACGACTTACCTCCGATATACCACCACGTTCCCCGCACCCGAAAAAATAGAGGCCCCGAGATCATTCCAAGCTCAGGGAGCCACTATGCCCGACCCCCTCTACCTTCGGCCAAACGTCATCATCGAGCCCTTGGTAGACAGTTTCTACGCCTGGCTCCACACCGTTTCGCCAGTCCAAGCCGCGATGAACCTCGCCTACCTCCAAGTCCCCCTCCTGGAGTCCTACCTACAATCTCCACAGGTCCACGTCGCCGCCAGCAAGAACCCCGATCTCCGGGGTGGCTATTTCGTCGGCATAGAGGCCGAACGCCGTGAAGAAGTCCGAGCCCTGCTCACTTCCATAAAGCGCGATCGTGCCGACATGCTCCGCTTCGCCGAAGCAATCACCGAGGCCGAAGACCTCCTGCGGCAAAACGCCACGGGCTTCGATCTCTCGCCGCTCTATCCCCGGCTCCCCGAGCCTCTGGCCGGTGTCGTCGAACTCTCCTATGACACCAACAACCAGGCCGCTCTCCGCTTTATCGAGCCCTTGGTCTACCAGAGCCCGGCCTATACCGAGGACCGCCAGTCGGTGCAGATCTCGGTCGAGCCCGGCGTCGAGCGCCCCTTCATCCTCAGCACGCCGCGGCTGGCCGACCCGAACGTCATCGACCTGCGCATCCCCTTCCGGCATCCCGGTCTGGAAAGCCTCTTCCGCGCCAAGGTCGAACCCACGACCCACGCCGAGCTGTCCGCCGCCCTGGACCTCACCGACGCGCAGGCCGCCCAACTCGGCCCGCTCCTGACCCCGGCATCCACGCTGGCCGAGGACCGCCACATCACCGCCGGCGGCCGCATCCGCTACTACGGCCACGCCTGCCTGGTCCTCCAGTCGCCCGAGGCCACGGTCCTCACCGACCCCTTCATCAGCGCGGACACCGCCGTCACCGGCCGCTTCACCTACCGGGACCTCCCGGACCGCATCGACGTCGTCGTGATCACCCACGGCCACCAGGACCACATCGTCCTGGAGACCCTGCTGCAATTGCGCGGCCGGGTCGGCACCGTCGTCGTCCCGCGCTCCTCCCGGGGCAATCTCAGCGACCCCTCGCTCGGTCTCTACCTCTCGCATCTCGGGCTCCCCGTCGTGGAGGTGGACGACTTCGACGAGGTGTCGTTCCCCGGCGGCAAGGTGACCGCGACGCCCTTCCTCGGCGAGCACGCGGACCTCGACATCCGTGCGAAGTCGACCTACTGGGTGGAGATCGCCGGGCGCAAGGTGTTCGTCGGCGCCGACTCCTCCGGGATCGACCCGGTGTTGTACCGCTACATCCGCAGCCATCTGGGCACCGCGGACCTGGCCTTCCTCGGCATGGAGTGCGCCGGCGCCCCGCTGACCTGGCTCTACCAGGCGCTGCTGACCCGGCCGGTGACCAAGAAGATGAGCGACTCGCGCACCCTGTCCGGCTCCAACGCCGACCAGGCCGCCGCCATCATGACCGAGCTCGGCGCCTCCGAGGCCTACATCTACGCCATGGGCGAGGAGGCCTGGCTCGGGCACGTCATGGCCACCAGCTACGTCGAGGACTCCTTCCAGCTCCAGCAGGTGGAGCAGTTCCTCACCTGGTGCGCCGACCACGGCATCAAGGCGGAGCACCTGCTCGAACAGCGCGAATGGCGCTGGTGACCACCGACCCGATCCACCCTGATCCGTCCTCATCCGCCTCCATCCGTCTTCCAGGAGCCGCCGTGCGCACCACGACCTTCGATTTCGAATCCCCCGACGCCCGCTTCAAAGTCCTGATCAACCACGAGGAGCAGTACTCCCTGTGGCCCTCCGACCTCGCGGTCCCCGGCGGCTGGTCCGAGACCGGCGTCCTGGCCTCCAAGACCGAATGCGACCAGTACATCGAGGAGCACTGGACCGACATGCGTCCGAAAAGCCTGCGCATCGCCCTCGACGGGGAATGACCCGAAGGCCCCGACCCCATGGCGTACGTCTTCACCAACGGCATCCGCCTGGCCTATGAGCGCCGGGGACGCGGCGAGCGCGTCCTGCTCATCATGGGCTCCTCGGCCGGGGGCCGGGTGTGGACGCTGCACCAGACCCCGGCACTGACCGCCGCCGGGTACCAGGCCGTCACCTTCGACAACCGGGGCATCGCGCCGTCGGACGTCCCGCCCGGCCGGTACTGCCTGGACGACATGGTCGCCGACACCGCCGGGCTGATCCGCGGCCTGGCCGCCGCCCCGTGCCGGATCGTCGGCGTCTCGCTGGGCGCCCTGATCGCCCAGGAGCTCGCGATCCGCCACCCGGAGCTGGTGCGCTGCGCGGTCCTGATCGCGACCCGGGGCCGCACGGACGCCGCGCGCCGCGCGCACAGCACGGCCTTCCAAGCGCTGGCGGCGGCCGGCATCGAGCTGCCCGCCGAGGCCGAGTCGGTGTTCTCGGTCTTCCAGGGGCTGTCCCCGGCGAGCCTGAACGACGACGCCACCGCCGCGCTGTGGCTGGAGAGCTTCCGGCTGTCCCCGAACGACGCGCGCACGGCGCGCGGGCAGGCCTGGGCCGACCTCGACGAGGACCGGCTGGACGCGCTGCGCACGGTCGCCGCCCCCTGCCGCGTCATCGCCTTCGCCGACGACCTGGTCTCGCCGCCGCACCTGGGCGCGGAGGTCGCCGACGCCATCCCGGACTGCGACCTCGTCGAGCTGGCGTCGTGCGGCCACCTCGGCTATCTGGAACGCCCGGCCGAGGTCAACGCCGCGATCATCGAGTTCCTGGACAACCACTAGACGGGCTGGGAGGGCAGGTCATGAAGCTGCGTTCGGCACCACTGGAAGACTGGCTGCGCGACTACTACTTCACCGCCGAGATCGACATCTCCTCCAGCGGAGTCCAGTCGTACTCGATGGCGGAACTGCGGACGTTCACCGGGATCGAGTACTCCGACCTCGACGCCCTGGTCTTCGACGACGGCTACTCGCTGGGCACGCCGAAGGTCCGGGAGGCGATCGCCCGGCGCTGGGGCGACGGGGACCCGGGCAAGGTCATGACCACCGTCGGCTCCGGCGAGGCGATCTGGCTGGTGCTGACCGCCCTGCTCCGGCCGGGCGACGAGGTGGTCGTGGTCCAGCCCGGGTACCACTCGCTGGTCGAACTGGCCGTCGGCCTGGAGTGCACGACGCGGATCTGGCGGCTGGACTTCGACCGCGACTGGCGGCCGCGGCTGGACGAGCTCGCCGAGCTCGTCACCGACCGCACCCGCGCCATCATCGTGAACTTCCCGCAGAACCCGACCGGGGCCTCCGTCACCGAGGCGGAGCTGCGCGAGATCGTGGCCCACGCCGAGCGGGTCGGCGCCTACCTGCTGTGGGACGGCGCCTTCGCCGACCTGGTCTACGACTCCCCCGCGCTGCCGGACGTGTCCACGCTCTACGACCGCGGGATCGGCTTCAACACCTTCTCCAAGGCCTTCGGGCTGCCGGGCCTGCGCTTCGGCTGGTGCCTGGGACCGGCGGACGTGCTCGCGGACTGCGTCCGGATCCGCGACTACACCACGCTGCACACGGCGCCGCTGGTGGAGCTGCTGGCGCTCGGCGTGCTGGAGCACGCCGAGGCGTTCCTCGAACCCCGGCTCAAGCAGGCCCGGGCCAACCGGGAGATCGTGCGGGACTGGGCCGCGGCGCACCCCGACCTGGTCGCGATGACCCTCCCGGCCGGCGGCGTCGCGGCGTTCCCCCGCCTGCTCGGCCTGGCCGACACCTACGAGTTCTGCGAGAACCTCTTCCAGCAGCGCGGCGTCCTGGTCATCCCGGGCTCGTGCTTCGGCGCCGCGCAGCACATCAGGCTGGGCTTCGGCGGTTCGAGCGAGGCGCTGGTCGACGGGCTGGACCGGATGACGGACGCGCTGCGGGACGAACGGCGATGACCCGACCGATCCGAACGACCCCACCACTGATCCCACCGAACACACCGCGCCTGCTGTTCCGAGAGGACCCCTCATGAGCGGATTCGACCTGATCGTCGTCGGCGGCGGCCCCGGCGGTTCCACCGTGTCGACACTCGTCGCCGCGCAGGGCCACCGGGTGCTGCTCCTGGAGAAGGAGGAGTTCCCGCGCTATCAGATCGGCGAGTCGCTGCTGCCGTCCACCGTGCACGGCATCTGCCGGCTCCTCGGTGTCTCCGAGGCGCTCGCGGAGGCGGCGTTCATGCCCAAGCGGGGCGGCACCTTCCGGTGGGGGACGAGCCCGGAGCCGTGGACGTTCTCCTTCGCCGTCTCGGAGCACTTCTCCGGCCCCACCTCCACGGCCTACCAGGTGGAGCGGATGAAGTTCGACAAGATCCTGCTCGACAACGCCCGCACCAAGGGCGTCGACGTCCGCGAGCAGTGCTCGGTGGTCGACGTGGTGGAGGAGGACGGCCGGGTGGTGGGCGTCGTCTACGACGACCCCGACGGCGTCCGGCACACCGAGCACGCCCGATATGTCGTGGACGCCTCGGGCAACAAGAGCCGGATCCACAGTCGGGTCGGCGGCAAGCGCTACTACTCCGAGTTCTTCAAGAACCTCGCGATGTTCGGCTACTTCGAGGGCGGCAAGCGGCTCCCGGCGCCGAACAGCGGCAACATCCTGTGCGCGGCGTTCAGCTCCGGCTGGTTCTGGTACATCCCGCTGACCGACACGCTCACGAGCGTGGGCGCGGTGCTCCGCTACGACGCGGTGGAGCGGGTCCGGCAGGACAAGGAGCAGGCGCTCGCGGACCTGATCGAGGAGTGCCCGCTGATCGCGGACTACCTGTCGGACGCGCGCCGGGTGACGACTGGGCCCTACGGGGAGATCCGGATCCGCAAGGACTACTCCTACAGCGCGGACAAGTTCTGGCGCCCGGGAATGGTGCTGATCGGCGACGCGGCGTGCTTCATCGACCCGGTCTTCTCCTCCGGCGTGCACCTGGCGACCTACAGCGGCCTGCTCGCGGCCCGCTCGATCAACAGCGTCCTGTCCGGGGAGCTCGACGAGGCCAGGTGCTTCGAGGAGTTCGAGGCCCGGTACCGCAAGGAGTTCTCGCTGTTCCACGACTTCCTCGTCGCCTTCTACGACATGCACCAGGACACCGATTCCTACTTCTGGAAGGCCAAGAAGGTCACGCTCAGCTCGGCGCCGGCGCTGGAGTCGTTCGTGGAGCTGGTGGGCGGCGGCGCCTCGCTGGAGACCGGCCTGGTGGACGCCGGCTCCTACGACGGCGTGCGCAAGTCGGCCTTCAAGGAGCTGAAGGAGCTGGCCGACCGGCCGACCGGCGAGGACGGCACGGACCGCGACCTGTTCGAGTCGGAGCTGGTGGAGTCGGTGATGGAGGAGGGCACCAGGATCCAGCTGCACGCCCTGGGCGCCGGTGACGACGCCGACGACGTCTCGCCGGTGGCCGGCGGCCTGGTGCCGTCGGCGGACGGCCTGCATTGGGCGGAACGGGGGTGACCGCGGTCGCGGCGGGGCCGAACCCCGTGGAGCCGAGGGCGCCGGGCCCGGGCTCGATCCAGGCGGCCTTCGCCGCCCAGGCGGCCCGGACCCCCGATGCGGTGGCGGTCCGCTGGAACGGCGCCGGCATCAGCTACCGGGAGCTGGACGCCCGGGCGAACCGGCTCGCGCACCGGCTGCGCGGGCTCGGCGTCGGGACCGAGGACCCGGTGGCGGTGCTGATGGAGCGCTCCGCCGACCTGGTGGTGGCGCTGCTGGCCGTGGTGAAGGCCGGAGCGGTCTATCTGCCGCTGCACAGCGGATATCCGTTGGAGCGCATGCAGTGGATCGTGCGAGAGGCGTCGGCGTCGGTGCTGCTGACCGACCGGGTGATGCGGGACCGCGGCCTGCCGGAGGCCGAGCCGACGGTCGCGGTCGTCGTGGTCGACGATCCGGCCGGCGACCTGAATGACAACCCAACTGGCGACCCGGCCGGCGACCTGGCTGACAACCGGAGCCCGCGGCTGCCGGAGACCGACCCCGGCGTGGCCGGCCACCCGGAACAGCTCGCCTACATCATGTACACCTCCGGTTCGACGGCGATGCCGCGCGGCGTGGCGATCACCCACCGCGACGTCCTCGAACTCGTCGAGGACCGGATGTTCACGCCCGGCGCGCACGACCGGGTCCTGATGATCGCCCCGTACGCCTTCGACCCGTCGACCTACGAGCTCTGGGTCCCGCTGCTGCACGGCGGCCGGACCGTCGTCGCCCCGGAGGCCGAGCTGACCGTGGCCGGCCTGGCCCGGCTGATCGCCGAGGAGGGGATCACCGGCCTGCAGGTCACCGCCGGCCTGTTCCGGGTCCTGGCCGAGGAGGACCCCCGGTGCTTCTCCGGCGTCCGGGAGGTGATCACCGGCGGCGACGTGGTCTCCCCCGCAGCGGTGCGCCGGGTCCTCGACCACTGCCCCGGCATCGTGGTCCGGTGCGCGTACGGCCCGACCGAGACCACGCTGTTCGCGACGCAGTGCGCGTGGACGAGCGCGGCCGACGTACCCGCGCCCGTTCCCATCGGCCTGCCGCTGGACGGCCGCGACGGCTACGTCCTGGACGGATCGCTGGCCCCCGCCGGCCCCGACGCCACCGGCGAACTGCACCTGGCCGGCTCGGGTCTGGCGCGCGGCTACTTCCGGCGGCCCGCGCTGACCGCCGCGCGGTTCGTCGCGGACCCCTTCGGTCCGCCCGGCTCGCGCATGTACCGCACCGGCGACCTGTCCCGGCGCGCGCCGTCGGGGCTGCTCGACTTCGGCGGCCGGATCGACGACCAGGTGAAGATCCGGGGCTTCCGGATCGAGCTCGGCGAGGTGGCGGCCGCGATGGCCGACTTCCCGGGGCTGGCCCAGGTCGCGGTGGTGCCCTGGGAGGACCGGCACAGTGAGAAGACCCTCATCGGCTACGCGGTGCCGGCCGAGGCCGGGGCGGTCGTCGACACCGCGGCGCTGCACGACCACCTCGCCCGGCAGCTCCCCGACTACATGGTGCCGACCGCCTTCCAGATCCTGGACCGGCTGCCGCTGACGCTCAACGGCAAGGTCGACTACCGGGCGCTGCCCGCCCCGGCCACGGTCCCGGCCCGCGTCTCCCGGAGTCCGCGCGACCCCCAGGAAGAGATCCTGTGCGGGCTGTTCGCGGAACTGCTCGGCGTGCCGCAGGTCGGTATCGACGACAACTTCTTCGAGCTCGGCGGCCACTCCCTGCTGGCGACCCGGCTGGCCAGCCGGGTGCGGACGATCCTCGGCCGGAGGGTCTCGCTCAGCGGCCTGTTCAAGGCCCCGACCGTGGCGGCCCTGTCCGACTCGCTGCGGGCCGCGGCCCATCCGGACACCGGACCGCAGCCGGGCACGCTGGGCCCGGTCCTGGGGCTGCGCCCGACCGGGAGCCGCACTCCGGTGTTCTGCCTGCATCCCAGCGGCGGCATCGCCTGGTGCTACGCGGGGCTGCTGCGTTACCTCCCGAAGGAGTACCCGGTCTACGGGCTCCAGGCCGGCGGCCTGAGCGGGGAGCCGGAGTCCCCGTCGTTCCCGGCCGATCTGGACGCCATGGTCGCCGAGCATCTGGAGCGGATCCGCGACATCCAGCCGTCCGGGCCCTACCACCTCCTCGGCTGGTCGTTCGGCGGCAAGCTCGCGCACCGCCTCGCCGCGCGGCTGCGGCAGGACGGGGAGAAGGTCGCGTTGCTGGCCGTCGTGGACACCACACCGGGCCGGGACCACGACCATCGGCCCGGGTCCTCCTCCGAGCCGGAGGAATCCAGGACGGAAGGGGAAGCGGACACCGCGCCGGCCGGGCACCGCCGGCGCGACCTGCTGGAGCTCACCTTCAACGGCCTCGCGGCCTTCCGCGACGAGCCGGGAGACGGTCCGCTGGCCGTGTCCCGCATCGTGGAGATCCTCCAAGGCAGCGGCAGCGCGCTGGGCAGTCTGCGGCCCGAGACGGTCACAGCCCTGATCGACGTCACGGAGAACAACCTCAGGCTCGGCGACTCGGCGGCCGCGCCGCAGGAGTACGACGGCGACATGGTGTTCTTCGAGGCGGTCGGCGACCAGAACGTCCCCACCGGCCTCGCCGACACCTGGAAGCCCTATGTGAGCGGCCGGATCACCCGGTTCGAGGTACCCGGCGACCATCTGCGGATGATGGGGGCCGACGCGCTCACGGTCATCGGCCCGGTCGTGGCCCGCCACCTGGAGAACGTCTGATCCCGCCGAACCCGGTCGCTGCCGGGTTCGGCGGGATCTCCGCTTGGCGGCTCTGTTCTCAGTCCCCGTAGGAATCGGGGTCGTACTGCGGCAGCGGGAACAGCGGCCGCGTCGCCCCGGGCACCCCGGCCCACCGCAACCGCCCCAGCCTGCGCAGGTCCAGGGCCAGGTCGATCGCGGTGTCCAGCTCGGCGCCGAGCCGCTCGGCGAGCTCGGTCATCGTCCGTTCGCCGTCGGCGTGGGCGAGCAGCAGGTCACGCACCGAACCGTCGGCCGACGCTGATCCAGACCCTGATCCAGACCCTGAGCCGGACTCCGCCCCGGACACAGAGGCAGCCGCAGCGGCCGCGACCGGAGCCGGCCCCACCCGCTCCGGTCGCAGAGCCCGGAGGTCAGGGGCCTCGATCTCGACGTCCCCGACGAACACCCGGTCCAGCCGGGAGCCGAACAGGCAGTCGATCGCGTCCTGCGGCAGCTCCACGATCGGCATGCCCCGCAGGTTGAACGACGTGTTCAGCACCACCGGCAGCCCGGTCTCCTCCTCGAACGCCTCCAGCAGCGCCCGGAACGGACCGGTGGAACCGGTGTCGACCGTCTGGATCCGGCAGGTGCCGTCCACGTGCACGATCTCGCTGACCGCCGTGCGCTGGGCCTCCCACACCGGGCAGACCACGAGCATGAACGGGCTGTCCGGGGCCGGGATGTCGAACCACTTGTGGGCGCGTTCGGCCAGCACCGAGCCGGCGAAGGGCCGGAACGCCTCCCGGAACTTCACCCGCGCGTTCAGCCGGTCCTTCATCCCCGGCAGCCCGGGGTGGCACAGGATCGACCGCGCGCCGAGCGAGCGCGGGCCGAACTCGGCCCGGTCCTGGAACCAGCCGACGATCTCGCCGCGCGCGATCGCCCCCGCCGCGGCCCGGGCCGCGTCCGCCGGCGTGCGGTGCCGGCGCGCCGTCGCGCCCCACTTGCCGGCGAGCGCCTCGATGTCCTGGCCCGCCAGCCGGGGCGGCCCGAGGAAGACGTGCGTGAGCGCCGGACCCGGCCGCGCCCGGCCGGCCTCCGGCTCCTTCGAACCGCCCGGCTCCATCAGGTGGTGGTACGCGTACAGCGCCGCACCCGCCGCGTTCCCGTCGTCGGTGGCGGCCGGGAACACGAACAGCCGGTCGATCTCGGTCTCCCGCAGCACCCTGGCGTTCAGGGTGGAGTTCAGGAAGCAGCCGCCGGACAGGACCAGCGAACGGCTCGCGGTCCGCTCCAGGACATCCTTGATCACGTGCAGGCACGCCTGTTCGAACTCCTCCTGCACCTGTGCCGCCAGGTCCCGGTGGAACTGTTCCAACGGCTCCCCCGCCGGCCGCGGAACCAGCCGGAGCCCGCCGTCCCCGCGGACCGCCAGCCCCAGTTCCACCAGTGAGTCGGCGGCGCCCTCGAACGACAGCCGGCCTCGCGGGCGGGTCTGGATGAACAGGTCGTCGGCCGAAAGACGCTTGCCGTAGGACGCCAGGCCCATGGTCTTGCCGGCGTCGTCGTAGGTGGTGGCGGACTCCCGGAACCCGAGCGCCAGGGTGACGGTCCGGTAGATCTCGCCGATCCCGCTGAGCCGCTCGGGGATCCAGATCGCCCCGTCGCGCCAGCGCCCGGCGATGCGGTCCTCCTCCCGGATCTCCCGGAGCACGACCTCCGGCGCGGTCCCGAACCGGAACCGGAACGCGCTCTCGCGCTCGCGTCCGGTGCCGATCCGCGAGCCGTAGGCGTCGACGACGACCGCCGCCGCCTCGTCGAACCCCGAGGAGTAGAACGCGGCGGCGGCGTGCGCGAGGTGGTGGCCGGGGTGCGGCAGCCGCAGGGTCCGGCCGGGCGGCGCCAGCAGGCCCAGGACGCTCGCCAGGCGGTCCTCCTGGTCCTGGTCCACCGACTCGGTCGAGGTCGCGATGAAGCCGTCGACGTCGGCCTGGGTCAGCCCGGCGCCGGCCAGGACGTCGTGGGTCAGGTCGGCCATGGCCGCCGCGTAGACGTGGAGCGGGACGGTGCCCCGCTTGGTCCTGGTGGTCCGCTCCAGGGCCAGGGCGGCGCGGATCCGGCCGTCCTGGACCAGGCAGACGCTGCTGTCGTGGCTGAGGTTGAACCCGACGACGCGAACCGTCATTGTGCCGCTCCGTCCTGCGCGTGGAGCACCGGTTCCTCCGCCGTCCGGGCCCGGTCCACCGCCTCGTACAGAGCCTTGATGTTCGCGGTGCCGAAGCCCTGGGCGCCCCGGCGCTGGATCAGTTCGTAGAAGAGGGTGTTGCGCTCGTGCGGGGACCGCGAGAACAGCTGGAGCAGGTAGCCCCACTCGTCGCGGTCGGCGAGCACGTTCGTGGCGCGCAGCTCCTCGGTCTGCCCGCGCAGGTCGATCAGGCGGTCGGCGAGCATCTCGTAGTAGGCGTCGGGGGTCCGGAGGAACTCCACGCCCCGGTCCTCGAAGTCGCGCACCGCCAGGACGATGTCGTCGACGAGGAAGGCCAGGTGCTGGACGCCGGCGCCGCGGTTGCGCGCCAGGAACCCGTCCAGCTGCCCGGATCCCTTCACCGGGTCGGGTTCCAGGATGGTGAAGGTGATCAGGCCGGTGGCGCTGCGGACCACGGTCGAGCGCATCGCCTGGTCGCCGACCTCGATCTGCTCGCTGGAGTAGCGGCTGAGGCCGAACCCCTCGGTGTAGCGGCGGACCGAGTCCTGGAGCGTGCCCTGTTCCAGGCAGACCGCGACGTGGTCGAGGCGCTCGATACGCCGCCGCCACGGCGGCAGCGGCCCGGGGTTCGGGGTCGGGATCCACGCCGGCCCCGCGGGCAGCCGGCGGTCGGCGGGCGCCGACCGCGGCAGCAGGGTGTGGCGGACGGCGCCGAACCCGGAGACCGCCGGGGGGCCGTCCGCGGCCGTGAGCGTCCGGGCGCCGGCGGCGCGCGCGGTGTCCAGGGTGGCGGCGACGTCGTCGCAGCCGAAGGCGATGTCGGCGATGCCGTCGCCGTGCTCCTCCAGATAGGCGGCGACCGCCTCACCGGAGGTGACCATGAGCCGCACGTCGCCGTGGCACAGCATGGTCGAGTGCCGGTCGGTCGCGACGGATTCGGCGGTCTGGGTGAATCCGAACGACGAGACGAAGTGCTCGATCGTCGGTTTTCTGTTCTCGGTGTACAGCTCTACATATTCGATACTCTGCGCGGTCACGTGATCTCCCCGGGCGGATATCCGCCGCTCATCGCCGTCGGGTGCATGGGGTGGACGGGTTCGGTGCCGGTTCAGTGGATGGACCGGGAACCGGCCGAAGTCCGCGCGCCGCGCGACTTCCGCAGGTCGCTGGTCACGTTGACGCGCTTGAGCCAGCGGTCGGTGCCGTCGAAGCGGGCTTTGAAGGGCTTCCTGCCGTGCACGACCCGGAAGTTGTCCAGGAAGCAGAACTCCCCGGCCTCCAGCCGCAGGTCGTGCATGTCGTCCTCGACGGCGTCGGCCAGTTCCGCCAGCGCCGCCCGGGCCTCGTCGTCCCCGTCCTGGACGGTCATGAAGTAGGGGTCGGCCCGGATGTAGGGCTTGTCCAGGTCGCCGAACAGCACGGCGACCGGGGCCGGATTGTTCAGCATCTCCTCCACGTACGCGAACGACTCCGCGGTGCCGGGCGAATTGTTCTTCGCCTTGTGCGAGTTGTCCGGGAGGATGTTGAACCGCGGCTGGGCCAGGACGGACCGGGTCCGGTCGGTGAGCTTCAGCGTGTCGACGAACCCGATCGTGGTCACCGCGGCGTAGGGGTTGCGCAGGCAGGAGAAGGCCAGGAAGTCGCCCCGCAGCAGGTGGAAGGCGTCCTCGGTGTGCCAGGTCAGCAGGGCCTCGCTGCTGGTGCCCATCTGTTCCTGCTCGTGGCCCTGGATCGGGATGATGTCGTGGATCAGCCGGCCGTCCTGCTGCGTCGCCCACCCGAAGGGGTCGCCGACCAGGGAGCTCAGCATCACCAGGAGCAGTTCCTCGCGGTGCGCCGGCGAGGGGTTCCGGGACTCGCGCCAGTGCCCGGGTGTCGGGCCGAGCCGGTCGTCGTCGACCTGGTAGCCGCGGATCCGCAACACGCCCGACATCCGCTCCAGGCGGAACGCGTTGAGGGCGAGGCGGAGCCGGCTCGGCAGTTCGTGGGCGTGGACCGCCACTTGATGGAGTGCCTCCTCAGTGTCGAGGCGCTCGAAGGTACCCTCCAGTTTGTCGAGCAGCTGGGTGATCGCTTGCAGCTCGGTCGCGTCGATCTCCAGGGTGTCCATGGGCAACGGTCGTTCCTTCCATGCGGTTGCCGGGAATGCGTTTCTTGCGTGGCCGGCGGATGGACGGGCTCGTCCGGCCGGTCAGATCTCGAGTTCCTCGATCTCCAGGGCCTCGTCCGGCGCCCCGAGCAGGGCCCGGTTCACGGCCGCCGCGAGCTGGGTCACGGTCGGCTGGTCGAACAGGGTGGCCAGCGGGATCTCGGCGCCGAGGACGGCGCGGATCCGGCTGGTGACCCGGGTCGCGAGCAGGGAGTGGCCGCCGAGCTCGAAGAAGTCGTCGGTGACGCCGACCCGCTCCACCCCGATGAGCTCGGACCACATCCGGGCCAGGATCCGCTCGGTGGGGGTGCGGGGCGGCTGGTAGTGGTCGGCCAGGTCGGGCCGGACGCCGTCCGGGACGGGCAGCGCGGCGCGGTCCACCTTCCCGTTCGCGGTCAGGGGGATCGCGGCGAGTTCGACGAACGCCGCCGGGATCATGTGTTCAGGCAGCAGATCGGCGGTGTGCGCACGGAGCTCGGTGGTGGACGGGATGCCCCGGTCGGGGTCGGTCGGCACCAGGTAGGCCACCAATCGGCGGTCGCCGGCGATGACCCGGTCCACGACCGTCGCGGCGGCGATCGCAGGATGCGAACGCAGCACGAACTCGATCTCACCGGGCTCGATCCGGAAACCCCGGATCTTCACCTGCTCATCGACCCGGCCCAAAAACTCGATCTGGCCATCCGCACGCCACCGAGCCAGATCACCCGTGCGATACATCCGCGAACCATCACCCGCGAACGGATCCGCGACGAACCGCTCGGCGCTGAGGGCTTGGCGGCCGATGTAGCCCCGGGCCAGGGCGGGTCCGGCTATCGACAGTTCGCCGACCGCGCCGATCGGAACCGGGTTGAGGTGCCGGTCCAGGACGTGGAGGCGTGCGTTGGGCAGCGGGCCGCCGATGGGCGTCGGACCGTCCGGCGGAGCCGCGCCTTCCAGCTGAGCAGTGAGGTTCGTCAGGTCGCTGTAGGTGGAGTCGACCGTGGCCTCGGTGACGCCGTAAGCCGTGAGAAGACGCACCTCAGGGCCCAGAATCTCCATGGCCCGCACCGCCGAGGCGACACGCCACACATCCGTGGTCACCACCAGCAGACGCAAATGATCCAGCCGGGAGTCGGTATCGCGCAGATGCGCTACCAGCTCATCCACGTACTGCGGAGCGCACTCCAACGCGCTCACCTGCGCATCAGACATCAATCGCGCCCACTCCGCGGTCGACAACTGCAACCCCACCCGACCCAGAACCAGCGCACCGCCAGAACACAAGGCCCTGACCACATCACCGGTGAACACATCAAAACCGACACTGGCCAACGACAACCACCGATAAGCCGACCCCGGCCCGAAATGCGCACCCGACCAACCCGCGAATGTCGCGACCAACGACCCATGAGTCACCACCACCCCCTTCGGCCGACCCGTCGACCCCGAGGTATAGATCACCGACGCCGCCTGGTCCGGCGAGACCTTCGCGGGCGGTGCGGCATCCTGTGCGGCGTCCTGTGCGGCGTCCGACACTGATTCGATCGCCGCCCGGGTCGCCGGTTCGTCCAGCCACACCGTCGCAAGACCCGGCTCGACACGAAGATCCGGCGCGGCCGCACGGTGCCCGATCAGCACCGAGGCCCCGCTGTCCGCGAGCATGAAGGCCGAGCGTTCCGGCGGATATCCGGGGTCCAGCGGCAGACAGGCCGCCCCGGTTTTCCAGACGGCCAGCATCGCCACGACCGTGTCCGGACCGCGTTCCAGGCTCAGGCCGACGACCGCCTCGGCGGCCTTGACGGACGCTGTGGGCTCTGTGGGCGCTGCGGGCTCTGTGGACGCTGCGGGCTCTGTGGTCCCGGTGCCGACACCCAGCGTGCGAAGGTGCCGCGCCAGCCGGTTCGCCCTGCGGTCCAGTTCCGCATAGGTCAGGGTGACGCCGTCACAGTGCACCGCGACCGCGTCCGGACGTGCGGCGACGTGCGTCGCGATCAGCTCGTGCACACCGCGAACGGCGGGCAACGGCACAGCATTCTGGTTCCAGCCATGGATCAGCGCCGACTCCCCGAGGCCGGCCGCCGGCAAACCGGACAGCGGAACCTGCGGACGTACCGCGACCGCGGCGAGCATCGCGACCCACAGCTCGGCCATCCGCTCGACCGTCGCCCGGTCGAAGAGGTCGGTGCTGAACTCGAACAGGCCTCGGAGTCCCTCCTCGGTGTCCGCCACGCCAAGTGTCAGATCGAACAGAGTGGTGTCCTGTGCGACACCGCCGACGTCCGCGACATCGAGGCCGCCGAGGCCCGGGGTGGTCCCGGCAGCCTCCTGGACGTAGTTGAACAGCACCTGGAACAGCGGGGTCCGGGACCGGTCACGCTCCGGCTGGAGGGCGTCGACCAGGTGCTCGAACGGCAGGTCCTGGTGGGTGTACGCGTCCAGGGACACCTTGCGGACCCGGCCGATCAGGTCGGCGAACGACGGGTCGCCGGACAAGTCGGTACGCAGTACCAGGGTGTTGACGAAGAAGCCGATCAGGTCCTCGGTCTCGGACCGGTTCCGGTTCGCCACCGGCGTGCCGACGACGATGTCGTCCTGACCGGTATAGCGGGACAGCAGGACCGTGAACGCCGCGAACAACGTCATGAACATCGTCGCCCCGGACTGCCGCGATACCTCGCGCAAGCGGTCGGCGACCTCGTCGGGGACGTCGTAGGCGACGACCGCGCCGGACGACGTACGGACCGCCGGACGCGGCCGATCCACCGGCAACTCCAGCATCGGCGCGTCGGCCAACGCCTCCCGCCAGAACCCGAGCTGCTCGTCCAGGACCGGCCCGGACAACCAGTCCCGCTGCCACACGGCGAAGTCCGCGTACTGCACCGCCAGCGGCGCCAGCGGAGAGGGCTGACCATCTCGGAAAGCGCCATACAGCAGCGCTATCTCACGGCGCAGGATGCCCGCGGACCACTCGTCGGAGATGACGTGGTGCATGCACAGGTTCAGCACGTGATCTTCCGCACCGAGCCGCAGCAGAGAGCTGCGGATCAACGGTCCGGCCGCGAGATCGAACGGCTGTACCGCCGAGGACGCGATCAGATCACCGGCGGCCGCCAGCGGATCCGGTTCCCCGGACAGGTCCACGATGGGCAGGGCGAGGCCGGCCGCCTCGTCGATGACTTGATACGGCACGCCGTCGAGGCCGAGGACGAGACGGGTCCGCAGCACTTCGTGCCGCGCGAGTACTTCGTCCAACGCCGCGCCCAACGCCGCGACGTCCAGCGCGCCGGTCAGCCGGATCGGCATCGGCGAGTTGTAGTCCACCGACCCCGGTTCCAGCTGGTCCAGGAACCACAGCCGCTGCTGGGCGAACGACAACGGCAGCAGGCTGTCCCGGCTCGCGGGGACGATCGGCGGGGCGGTCCGCGTCGGGTCGCCGGCTTCTGCGGACCCGACGGACCCGGCGGACCCGGCGGACCCGACCGACCCCGCAGCACCGGCGCTCTCGACGATCCCGGCCAGGCCCGCGACCGTCGGCTCGTCGAACAAGGCCGCCAGCGGGATCTCGACGCCGAACACCGCCCGGATCCGCGAGACCACCCGCGTCGCCAGGAGCGAGTGCCCACCGAGATCGAAGAAATTGCCTCGCGTCCCCACCCGGTCCAGCCCGAGGACTTCGGCCCAGATCCCGGCGAGCAGTTCCTCGGTCGGCGTCCGTGGCGCCGCGAACCGGTCCTCGGACGCGGACCGGAGTCCGTCCGGTGTCGGCAGCGCCGTGCGGTCGATCTTCCCGTTCGGGGTCAGCGGCAGCTCCGGGAGCTCCAGGAATGCCGCCGGGACCAGGTGGTCAGGCAGCACTTCGCGCAGGGCGGCCCGCAGATCGCCTTCTGACGGGATGCCCCGGTCGGGGTCGGCGGGCACCAGGTAGGCCACCAATCGGCGATCGCCGGCGATGACCCGGTCCACGACCGTCGCGGCGGCGATCGCAGGATGCGAACGCAGCACGAACTCGATCTCACCGGGCTCGATCCGGAAACCCCGAATCTTCACCTGCTCATCAACCCGGCCCAGGAACTCGATCTGGCCATCCACACGCCACCGAGCCAGATCACCCGTGCGATACATCCGCGAACCATCAGCCGCGAACGGATCCGCGACGAACCGCTCGGCCGTCAACGCCGCCCGGTCCCGGTAACCGCGCGTGAGCCCGTCGCCAGCGATGAACAGCTCCCCCACCACGCCGACCGGCACCGGATTCAGCGAACGGTCCGCCACGAACAGGCGGGTGCCGGGCAGCGGGCCGCCGATCGGCGTCGGGCGGTCCAGACCGTCGGGACCTTCGATCCCGTCGAGCAGGCGCGCCAGGTCGCTGTAGGTGGAGTCGACCGTGGCCTCGGTGACCCCGTAGGCCGTGAGCAGGCGCACCTCAGAGCCCAGAACCACTTGAGCTTGCACCGCCGACGCCACACGCCACACATCCGTGGTCACCACCAACAGACGCAAATGATCCAGCCGGGAGCCGCTATCCCGCAGATACTCCACCAGCTCATCCACGTACCGTGGCGCACACTCCAACGCGCTCACCTGCGCATCAGACATCAACCGCGCCCACTCCGCAGTCGACAACTGCAACCCCACTCGACCCAGAACCAACACACCACCCGAACACAAAGCCCTGACCACATCACCGGTGAACACATCAAAACCGACACTGGCCAACGACAACCACCGATAATCCGACCCCGGCCCGAAATGCGCACCCGACCAACCTGCGAACGTCGCCACCAACGACCCATGAGTCACCACCACCCCCTTCGGCCGACCCGTCGACCCCGAGGTATAGATCACCGACGCCGCCTGACCGGGAACGACAGCTGTTTCGAGCGGATCGTCCGATGCGGCCCGCACCGACCGCAGGACGGCGGGATCGTCGAGCCAGACGGTGGCGGGAGCCTGATCCGCCAGCGCTTCCGGAACGGCTGTGCGATGGGCCACCAGCAGCACGGCACCACTGTCCGCGAGCAGGAAGGCCAGTCGTGCGGGCGGATAGCCCGCGTCCAGGGGCAGATACGCGCCGCCGGCCTTCCACACCGCCAACATCGACACGATCAGGTCCGGGCCCCGCTCCAGGCACAGGCCGACGATCGACTCCGAGGTCACGCCCAGTTCCCTGAGATGCCGGGCCAGGCGGTTCGATCGGAAGTCCAGCTCGGCGTATGTCAGCGACCCGCCGTCGCCCTCCACCGCGACGGCGTCCGGGTGCTCCGCCACGTGGGCCGCGATCAGTTCGTGCACGCCACCGACCTGGAGCGACGGTGCGGTGGTGGCGTTCCATCCGCGAGTCATCCGGGTGACGTCCGATGCGCTCAGCAGCGGCAGCCCGGAAAGGAACACCAGGGGGTCGGCCGCGACCGCGCCGAGGACCGCCACCAGGTGCTCGGTGAACCGGCGCATGGTGGCGGCGTCGAACAGGGTGCTGCTGTACTCCAGGCCGCCGAGGAGACCGCCGCTGTTCTCGCCGAGTTCCGTCACGTTGAAGGTGAGGTCGAACGAGACCTCCTTCTGCCCGCTCTCGACGCTCCTGACCACAGCCGCGTCGTCCACCTCGCCGGTCGGCCGGACGTAGTTGAACAGCACCTGGAACAGCGGGGTGGTGGAACGGTCGCGCTCCACGCCCAAGGCGTCCACGAGCTGTTCGAACGGCAGATCCTGGTGCGCATAGGCCGCCAACGCGGTGCTGCGG
The DNA here is from genome assembly GCF_039531695.1 of Catenulispora yoronensis. NCBI lineage: Bacteria > Bacillati > Actinomycetota > Actinomycetes > Catenulisporales > Catenulisporaceae > Catenulispora > Catenulispora yoronensis. Next base: position 1,516 of record NZ_BAAAQN010000096.1, on the reverse strand, counting down.
ACCCGGGACAGCAGGTCGGTGAACGTCGGGTCGCCGGACAGGTCGGTCCGCAGCACCAGGGTGTTGGCGAAGAACCCGATCAGGTCCTCGGTCTCGGCCCGGTTCCGGTTCGCGACCGGCGTGCCGACGAGGATGTCGTCCTGGCCGGTGCAGCGGGACAGAAAGGCGGTGAAGGCTGCGAGGAGCGTCATGGACATCGTCGCGCCCGTCGCGCGGGACAGGTCCCGCAACCGGTCGGTGATCTCCTCGGACACTTCGAACGCGGCCACCGCGCCGGCCGAGGACCGGATCGCGGGGTGCGGGCGGTCGGTGGGCAGTTCCAGCACCGGCGCCCCGGCAAGCCGGTCGCGCCAGTAGTCGAGCTGGGTCTCCAGAACCGAACCGGTCAGCCACTCCCGCTGCCAGACCGCGTAGTCCGCGTATTGGACGCTCAAAGGTGCCAACGGCGACGGCTGACCGCTGCTGAAGGCCTCATACAGGGCCTTGAGGTCGCGACGCAGGATCTCGACCGACCATTCGTCGGAGACGACGTGGTGCATGCACAGGTTCAGCAGGTGCTCATCCGACGCGAGGCGGATCAGGGTTCCGCGAATGAGGGGGTCGGCCGCGAGATCGAACGACGTCGCGGAATCCGCCGCGATCAGCTTCGCCGCCGCCGTGTCGGGTTCCGGCTCCGCGGACAGGTCCACCACGACCAGCCCGAACCCGGCCGGTGGGTCGACCACCTGACGGGCCACGCCGTCGGAGCCCGCGACCAGGCGGGTGCGCAGCACCTCGTGCCGGGCGATCAGTTCGTCGAGCGCGGCGCCGAGGGCCGCGACGTCCAGGTCGCCGGAGAAGCTGACGCTGACCGGGAGGGTGTATTCCAGGGATCCGGGTTCCAGCTGGTCCAGGAACCACAGGCGTTGCTGGGCGAAGGACAGCGGCAACAGACCGTTTCGGTCCACCGGCACGATCGGCGGAGCCGATGCCAAAGACGAGCCGGCCTGCACATCGATGACCGCGGCCAGCCCTGCGACCGTCGGCGCATCGAACACTGATACCAACGGCATCTCCACCCCGAACACGGCGCGGATCCGTGAGATCAGCCGGGTGGCCAGCAGCGAATGCCCGCCCAGGTCGAAGAAGCCGTCGGCGGCGCCAACACGGTCCACCCCGAGGACCTCAGCCCAGATCCCGGCGAGCAACTCCTCGGTCGGGGTGGACGGGGCCGCGAACGAAGCGGTCAGCTCCGGACGGGCACCATCGGGGTCCGGAAGTGCACGGCGGTCGATCTTGCCGTTCGGAGTCAGGGGTATCGCAGCCAACTCGATAAACGCCGACGGCACCATGAACTCCGGCAACCGCCCAGCCACAAAAGCGCGCAGATCGGTCGCCGAGGCGATGCCCTCACCAAGATCGGACGGCACCAGCCACGCCACCAACCGGCGATCCCCAGCCACATCCCGACCATCCACCACCGCCGCCGCAACCCCCGGATGCGACCGCAACACATGCTCAACCTCACCCGGCTCAA
>NZ_BAAAQN010000095.1:0-33219 GCF_039531695.1 Catenulispora yoronensis | reverse complement strand
TGGTTGTATGCCCGTGAGGTGAGGTGGGCCAGTTCAGGCCGCCTCCAGACAAAACGGGCACAGGCGCAACTGGCCCAGGGCCACTTCAAACCGCCACACCCGGGCCACTTCAAACCGCTACGGACACCTCCGAGCGCGTCAACGAACACTGATACACACGCATTCCCGCAGGCCAGCAGCACCACTTTTGTTACGAGTCCCAAGCAATTCAGCCCAACAGAGCTTCGGAAGATCACAGTGGGTAGCTCGCGGCGGGCAGCCACTACGGGCTGGGAGTGTGCACCAGGGACTCTCTACAACAAACCTGGGGTTGACAGGGAATGCATCGGCTGGTGCGCCGCGACCGGACGACAGCGCAACGCGCACTGCACCCTGGCACGCGGCTGCCGCACCGACCCGCACCTGGACTGCCGCACCACCTGGACCGGGCTGCGCCCCGGCTACGCCGAGTGCCGCGAGCTGGGCTGGTTCGCCGTGCTCGGACCGGACGGCTGGACCCCGACGCCCCCCGGAACGCCAGGTGCGATCGAGGACCTCAACCGGCTGGTCACCGAGGCGGTCTGGGACCTGGCCGCCCGGCGCTACCGCGAACGGGGCGACATCCCGCAGCCGGATCCTCGCCTCCCGCCCGGCGACGACCTCGTCGGAGAAGGTGGCTGACATACCGGTCACCGCCCAACAGCTCGAAGAGATCGCCACCGGGTTCCACGGGCAGGCAGAGAAGCACTTCGCCGCCAACGGTCGGGTGATCCCGGCCCTGTGGTTCATCCCGGACACCGGGCCGGCACGGCTGGTCACGATGCCGAACGGCGTCGTCGACCGCGAGCAGACCGCCCAGATCGCCCGCACAGAACAACCAGCGGCGATCCTGCTCGCTGGCGAGTCCTGGCTGGGATCAGTCACCATCCCCGCCGAGGCCGCCAAGCAGCTCCCGCTCGGCGATATCCCCCGACCCTCCGAGCAGCCGGAGCGGCGCGAGGTCATCAGCACCTTCGGCGTCGGACGCCGACCCGACGGCGGCCTGCTGCACGTGGCGCGCGCCACGTTGGTCTTGCGCACCGTCTTCGGCGCACAGCTGGTGCCCTTCGGCCTCGATCCCGACGCCGAACGCGAAGACGACTACGCCGCCTCCCTGGCTTCCCTTCTCCCCGGAGGCAAGAAGCAGCGGCGGCGCCGCTGACCAGGCAGCCTGTGCTTCGGCCCCGTGGCGGAGCGAACCACAGGCTGCATCCTTCTCAGGCCCGCGACCACGGGTCCAGGGATTCACGGCTCCTACGACTCGGCGCGGTAGTAGGCCAGGAAGATCCCGGCCAGCTCGCCGGCACGGCCTGCCTCAGGCAGCGCCGTCTCCGCGATCTCCTCCAGCATGTACGCCGCGGCCCGGTACTTAAGGCGCATTCATGATTGAGGGGCGCTCACCGAAGATGGCCACATCGACCAGCGTGCTGGACTGGATCTCCGTGCGGCGTGGGATGGCAACGAGGTCGTCTGGAGGATCGCGAGCTTCTGGGCTTGGCTCGTTAGCGCGGGCTTCGGACGCGAAGTCCCCGCCGTAGTGCTGAGAGCTGCGGATGTATCCGGGACGATGTCGGTACTGATGGCAGCCAATCAGAAGGTGGCTACCTGTTCAAGGCCGATGTCATGGTATGCGCCGTCGGGCGAGGCGTGAGCGATTCCAACGTGTCATCAATTGACCTTCTTACACATGCTGGGTATGGAAAATGAGAAGGACTTTTTCTTGCGTGATGGGCCTTCGGGCGTCGTTCTCGTTCCGGTCGACTCCTTATCCTGTGCAGCAGGTCGACCAAGAATTTCCGGGGCAATCGCTTTAACTTGAATGAAGTCAACGATCAGATGGTTGGCATCGCCGGCCTCCTTCCCGGCGAGCAGGGCAAGGATCACCGCCAAGGCTGCCAATGCGGAGAACCAGATAGAGAAACCAATCGCCGCGGCAATTGCCACGGCAAAGAGAGGCGCCGAAATGCCAGCGCGGAACTGCGCTTCGGAATCTATCTGGTCGATCTCCGACAGGACGTCCGGCGTGGTCGTCCCTCTACTCCGGCGGATGACTTCGAACTCTGAGTCGAGTCTATCCATGATCTCGAGACAGACACGGTACCGTGGTAAATGCGAAGCAAGGATCGACCCGAAGGGGCCGTCGAGCGAATCAACAAGAGCCTTCGCCGGGCCGCTGCTCGGATCGGACTCGGAGTCGACGTCTATAGGGTCTCGCAAGCCCTTCAGGTGATCAGAGAAAGTCTTTACAGCTGTAAAACCGTCGATTCGAGATGAAGTAACCAGCAGCTCTAGGTAGTCAGACTCCCTCAGTTGGGTATGCTTCAACGCGATCTTCAGTATCCGCTCACTGGGCAGGAGTCTGCGATACCGCCGAGAGAGCCACCGCGTGAAGATCGTGTAGCGCCCATGGCGTACCACCTCGTTTATTCTCTTGATGATCGAAGGAGGTAGGTTCTCTTCGATGTTATCGACCGTCTCCGACAACGCCATGATCGCACGCCTGGCCTCGACCATCAAGCTTGTGGTAGCGCCAAGCAGAGAGGGTTCGCTGACGCCTTCGTAGTCGCACGGAAAGTCTAGGGAGTCTCCTTCCATGAAATCTGTGAATGCAGTTTCGCTGACGTTCTCCACTTTATCAATGGCGCTGTCGATTAGTGCTGAAATCTGACTTGCGTGCACCTTAAGGAGCTCCGCACTTGATCGCGCCTCCTCCATCTTTTTCTCTCGGTAGAAGATCTCAAATTTCTTGTCGTAGAGCTCATTCATGGGTCGATCGATGGAAAAGTGTCGCGACTTTCGATCTCTTCGTGACAGGAGACCATCCGTAACAGCAATAGAAGCTATCCCAATGATGTAAGCGGTAAATGTGAGAGATCCAATTGTGGCTGTGACTCCTGCGGCCCGACTCGCGGCAAGCAGCGATCTTCCCGCAGTCGAACCTCGTAGATCGAGGTCTGCACCGCCAAGCCCTATCCATGCTGCCGCGAGCCAGAGATAGCCGGCAGCGAGCGGTGCGCGAAGCCGACGCACGCCTGGCAGCAGGTTCAGCAACATCCGTCAAGTAGAGCACACGTGAATGAGAGTTCGAAGGAGAATCCGGACGTCTCTCTCCATCGGGTACTGAAGCAGAATCAAGCATGGCTCAGACTTGGGCTGAACGATCAACACCTGCGTGGTGATCGATCGAGTTTCCCAGGATGCCCTCAAGTAATTGACTTGTCACGCTATCGGAAAGAAGCACCCGTTGTCACGTGCGGTTGACCCTCAATGAGGGCATTACAACGTACCCCGCGTTCTCCACCGCGAAGGCGGCGACGCAGTGCAGCCACGACCCCTGATTCCACCGTGCGGCGTTGGCGTCTATGAACGCCAGCGTGGAGCGCAGCCTGTGCACGTTGACCACCCGGCTCAGCCCTCCCCGACCGGAACAGCCTCGCCGCTGCGCCGGCCGGTTGCTTAGGGCGGCTTGCGTCGGATCTGGATCTGGCCCACATTCCGTAAAGAGGCAGGCGTAGTCGAGCGGCTCCTTCTGCCAAGCGGCACTTTAACCTCGCACCAGGCGACCTTGGCGCCAGTCACTTCACGGAAAGTTGGCCAGAACCGGCACAGGCAGCCCTAATCACCACCGGCGCCTGGGCCACGCAGCTGGCCCGGGAGTTCACCGCAGAACTTGAGAAGGCCGGTGCCGGTTCAAGCACCTCGTCCGAGACCGCGACGCCAAATTCACCGACGCCTTCGACGCCGTTTTCGCCTCCACCGGCATCAATGTCCTGATCACAGCACCGCAATGCCCGCGGATGAACGCCCTCGCGGAGCAGTTCGTGCGCACGACACGCGAGGACTGTACCGACCGCATGCTCATCATCAGTGAGCGCCATCCGCGCGTCGTCCTGCAGCAATATATCGAGCACAACAACGCCGGACGCAGCCACCAAGGCAACGGGATGGGGCTGCGCGCCCCCGATGACGCCTCCAACGTGATCCCGTTCCCGGCCGCGCCACAGCGGATCCGCCGCAAACCGATCCTCGGCGGACTGATCAACGAGTACCAGACCGTGGCATGAAACAGCACGTCACACGCCGTGGCCGAGTTTCAGAAGTACTACAGTCGCGGGATCGCTCGTCGCGCCGGACGACGCCGCGGGGTTCGAGGAGGCGCTGCGGGGAATGCTCGCCTCGCCGGAACGGCTCACGGCCGCGCGGGCCGCCGCCCGGCGGGCCGGGGGCTCGCACGACTGGCCGTCGGTCGGCCACCGGTTCGCCGGGGTCGTCCGGGCCGCCGCGCTCGACCACGAGCTGGGCTGACCTGCCGTGCGCCGCCCCCAGCGGCACGCCCGCGCGCTGTCGAAGGTTGTGGCGGGAGTGCTCCGCTGGCGGTTGTTCGGCTCCCTGACCATAAATCGTGGTCAGGGCTCGGTGTCAGAACCATCGATGGGAGACAACCTCCTGACGACTCGCCGACCCAATCGCCGCCATCGCGTTTGGCGATAGACGATGGCCAGGTTGCGACCGACGTCTCTGGTGAACGGGTGGTCCTCACCCAGAACTCGGATACATTCGGCGAGAGTCTGCTCGAACAGCGAGACCGCCCGCCCCAGATCACCGGCGTTGACGTACGCGGCGGCAAGATCGTTGCGAAAACCGATGGAGTGGGGGTGGTCCTCGCCCAAGGCCCGAACGCATTCGGCGAGGGTCTCCTGGTACATCCGGATCGCTCGAGCCAAGTCACCCGCCGACTCATAGGCGTGGGCGAGGTTGTGCCGGGAGAGCAGAGTGCTCGGGTGATTCTCGCCCAGGACCCGAACGAAGCCGGCGACGGTCTGCTCGAACAGCGTGATCGCTCGCCCCGGGTCCCCGACAGACCGGTAGGCGCTGGCGAGGTTGTTACGGACAGCCAGGGTGTCGGGGTGGTCCGCGCCCAGAACCCGGATACTCTCGGCGAGAGTCCGTTCGAACTGCGGAATCGCTTGCCCCAAGTCCCCTCCTGCTGCGACTGCGGCGGCGAGCCCGGCGCGGGTGCCCAGGGTGTCGGGGTGGTGCGCACCCAGAACCCGGATACGCTCGGCGAGAGTCCGTTCGAACAGCGGAATCGCCCGCCCCAAGTCCCCAGCCCACTGGTAGGCGGTGGCGAGATTATTGCGGGAGCCCAGGGTGTGAGGGTGATTCACGCCCATGGTCCGGACCCGGCCCCTGAGAGTCTGCTCGAACAGCGAGATCGCCCCCCGCAAGTCTCCGGCGTCGAAATAGGCGTGGGCAAGGCTGTTGCGGGCCTCCAGGGTGTCGTAGTCGTCCTCGCCTAGCATCTGGACGTAGTTGGCGACGGTCTGCCGCAACAGCGGGATCGCCCGCCCCAGGTCCCCGACAGACCGGTAGGCGCTGGCGAGGTTGTTGCGGGCGCCCAGGGTGTCAGGGTGGTCCTCCCCCAGAGCCCGGATTCGCTTGGCGAGGGTCCACTCGAACAGCGGAATCGCCGCCGGCAAGTCCCCGGCTGACTCGTAGGCGCCGGCCAGATTGGTGGCGGAAGCCAGCGTGTCGGGGTCGTCCTCACCCAGGACCCGGAGACGGTCGGCGAGGGTCCGCTCGAACAACGGAATCGCCCGCCCCGAGTCCCCGGCCTTCTCGTAGGCACTGGCGAGATTGTTGCGGGAAGCCAGCGTTCCCCGGTGATCTTCACCGTGGAGCTGACCCGACCCGGCCAGGGCGCATGCGGCGATCCGGATGCCCGCAGCCGGGTTTCCCACGATCTGGAGAAACCGGAAAGCACGGTCCATGACCGCGACGGTGTTCGCCGTGACGGGTAGCCCGTGACTGTGGCCGGCGAACGCGTCGATGTGGGGGAAGATCATCCGCCAGTCGGCCACGGCAGTCGCCGGCAGGGCGTCCCGGGCCGGAACCAGCCGATCGATCAGGCTGATCGCGGCGTCCCGCGCGACGGCGACGTCGTCGGGGCGGCGGTGCGGGTCTGCGGCATCGGGTGTGCGAGCCACGGCCTGGACCACGCGGTGCACATTGATCGCCCGACCGCTGGGATCCAAGGTGACCATGCTGTAGGCGTTCAGCCGCAGCAGCGCTCTGTCCAGTTCATCGGGCTCGGCGAGCGGCCTCAGCAACTCGCGGGAGATGGCCTCGGGAGCGAACCAGGCCATGACCCGCAGCAGGTCCCCCGCCAGCGGGATGTCGGCGAGCTTGTCCAACGTGATCTTCCACACCCCGGTCATGTACTGGTCCACCCGACTCCCCGCGGAAGCGCTGGCCAGCGCTTGTGCTTGGGCGGTGCGCCAGAGGGCCAGGTACTCACCGGGGTCGGTGCGGGCTTTGGCGAGATAGGCCCCGACCTGTTCCACGGCCAGCGGAAGGTACCCCAGCTCGGCACACAGGGCCGCGGCGGTGTGCTCATCCAAGGTGGACCCCACTATCCGGGTCAACAGTCGGACCGCGTCCTGCGGGGCGAGTTCCCCAAGGCGCAGGGGCGGCTGAGCGTCGATCAGATGCCAGTCGCCTTCCAAGCGGCTGGTGACCAGGTGGTGGACGTCACCGGACGCCGCGGCCAGCAACGGAGCCACATCCTGAACGTCATCGACGTTGTCCCAGACCAGCAGCAGCCCCGGCGTGGACTGCACCCAGGACAGCCCCCAATCACTCAGCACCCGGCCGTCGTGGTCGGCGGCCTGGCTCGGGATCAGTCGGCGGACCAGATCAGCCAGCCCGGTCTCGACGCTCGCCCGGCTGTCCGCGGTCAGCCACCACACGCCGACATAGCGGTCGGCGTATCGTCGGGCGTACTCGGCGGCCAAGGTGCTCTTGCCCATTCCGCCCAGCCCCGCCACCGCCTGGGTCACCACCCCGGACCCGGAGAACATGGCGTCGGCGAGCCGTTCCATCTCCCGATCCCGCCCGATGAACATCCCCCGCCGCGGGACGTTCGACAGCCCCGCCGGCACCGGAACCCGCCCCACCGGCGGCAACGACGTCGGCGGAGGCGCGTGGTAGATGTTCACGGCGTCGGGGCCGACAGAGACGATCCCGACGCGGCCACCGGACACGGAGGCGCCCGGCCGGCCGGATGCCGACGGTCCATAACCGGCCCCGGCCCTCTCGCCGAACGAACCGGCCTCGGCAGGGTTCACCGCAGAGTGACGTTCACAGCGTTGTCTCCGGTGGAGGCGATCGCGACGCTTCCCCCGGAGACCGCGATCCCCCGACCATCAGGTGCCGACGCCGCAGGCGGGGTTGGCAGCAACGTAGTCAGCTCCGCCAGCAGTTCCGAGTCGCGCCTCAACAGATTCCTTACCTGCGAACGCAGCGCGGCGAGCGCGTCGGGGTCGTCCATGGCGTCAGCCAGCACGCCGACCGCGGCTTCGACCGGAGAGCGATCCGGGACCCTGCGCAGAATCCGGCCCAACACACGCTGCCCCAGACGCACCGTCGCCTCGGCGGCATCGTCCTCAGCGCGAGTCAACACCCCTACGCCATACGCGCCGATCGCTGCGCTGATGGCAGGCACGGCCTGCCCGACCACAGCCTCGATCTCAACCATCCCCCACCCCTGCTTTTCAGTACCGTGACACGTCTTCGCAGCGCGGTGACGCCGCATACCCATCGTGCCCGTGTTGAAGAACATGATGAAGCCCTTGGGACTCACGACCTATGGCGAAACTGGCGAACGATCACCGGCAAGCCGTATGGATCTCCGGCGTCAGCCACCTTCAACCTGCCGAGCGTTCTCCGGTCGGCGTCCTACAGGCGACTCACCGGGAGCCACTGTCGCCACCTGTCCAGGTCGAAAACTCGGTTCTGGCAAGATTTTCGTGAAGGCGTGAGAGTGCGCTGCCGTGGTGCCATCGTTCCCATTGTGTGATGGACTGCTCGGGGTGCTCCTGCCGCCTCTGGACGCGGTAGTGGTGGAGCACGTCGAGGTGGTGAACGGATCGATTCGTGTCAGCGCCCGTACTCGTGACGGGGTCAAGCTGCCGTGTCCGGGCTGCGGCGTCCCGTGCGGGCGGGTCCGCAGCCGGTATCTGCGGCGTATCGCCGATGCTGCGGTCGGTGGTTGTCCAGTCGTCATCGACTTGTCGGTGCGGCGGCTGTTCTGTGATGCTGCCGCGTGTTCGCGTCGGACGTTCGTGGGGCAGGTCGCCGGTGTGAGCATCCGATATGGCCGCTACACCCGGCTGTTGCTAAAGATGCTGCAGGCCGTGGGCGTGGCTCTGGCCGGGCGGGCTGGGGCGCGGCTGTTGATGGTGCTGCATGTGGTGGTCAGCAGGGTGACGTTGTTGTCGTTAGTTATGAAGCTTCCCGATCCGGCGCCTGTGGCTTCGCGGGTGCTCGGCGTCGATGACTTCACATTGCGGCGTGGCCACGTCTACGGCACTGTTCTGGTCGACGGCGAAACCCATCGCGTGTTGGACCTGCTGCCCGGACGTGATGGCGACCCCTTGGCCTCGTGGCTGTCCACGCATCCGGGAGTGAAGGTGATCTGCCGGGACCGGGCCGGCGCCTATGACGAAGGCGGTCACCGTGGTGCACCGAAGGCGCAGCACGTGGCCGATCGTTGGCATCTGTGGCACAACCTGGGCCGGCACGTCGAGAAGGACGCTGCCGCCCATCGCGGATGCCTGCGCATGGGGGCCGGCGGCCCCGGTCGATCCCGCGGCCATCGAGTCGTCGCCGCCGCAGGCGCTATCTGCGCAAGGCGTGCTGGAGGCCCGGACCCGACGTCGCTGGCGAGAGATCCACGAGTTGACCGATCGCGGCTGGGCGGTCAGCGAGATCGCTCGTGGGCTGCACCTGCAACGCAATACGGTCAGGAGGTTCGTGCAGGCCAGGCAAGTGGACGATCTACTCGCCCACGTTGCCGGACAACGCCCCAGCGTCCTTGATCCCTGGCGGGAGTATCTGCACCAGCGGTGGAACGAGGGCTGCCAATCGGCTACTGTGCTGCGCCGTGAACTGGCTGAACGCGGCCTGGACTGCAGCATCCGACTGCTGTCCAGGTATCTGCGGACGATGCAGGCCACCGGCGCGATCCCGACAGCGGGACCCCAACCGCCGACAACCAGGACCCTGGTCAGGTGACTGATGAGCCCGCCCGACAGACTTGATGAGGACCAGCAGTGCCAGCTCAAGGACGTCCGGCAAACATGCCCGCACCTGGGGGCGCTCTGCGGCCACATCCGGGCCTTCGCCCCGATCCTCACCAACCGGCAAGGCACTGCCAAGCTCCGCTACTGGGCGTTCGCCGTGAAAGCCGACGACTTGCCCGCCTTGAAGACCTTCGCCACCGGCCTGGACAAGGACTCGTCCGCCATCGTCGCTGGCGTCACGCTTCCCTGGTCGTCCGGGGTGGTCGAAGGCTCCGTCAACAAGATCAAGATGGTCAAGCGGCAGATGTATGGACGGGCAGGCCTGCCGCTACTTCGCAAACGCGTGCTACTGCTGTGATCAGTCCCCGCCCCGCTACGGTTCACGAAAATCTTGCCAGAACCGAATATCCGACTAGAACAGGGCAAGGTACCCCTGGGTTTCAACGTCGCCGACACAACTGACCAGCCTCCTAGTGGAGGCGGCGCGTTGTGATACTTAAAGCAAAGTGTGACATTCTCGTCTATGACGAGTCACACTATACGCGAGTACCCAACGCGGCCTGGCTGGAACCGTAGTCTGCGCCTTGGGACGCCACGTCTCCGAGCCCAAAGCCCCTAACCAACGACTGGGTCCTGGCAGCTGCCCCGGATGCAAGCTGCTCATCAGAATCAGCGCTCCTGTGGACGTTCAGGGAGCCAGTCCAGTACAGCTTGTACGACCGAAGCGACTGTCAGGTATACGAATGCTGATACCGTAAGTTCCTCATCACGTGGCGTGACACTGACTCGGGGGCGGGCATGGGGAGCCGGAAGACCGAAGACGACCGGCGCGCACGCATCCTGGAGTACTGGCGTGCGATCGAGTACTTCAGCCCGCAGAAGATCAGCAAGGTCGATCCCGAGCGCAATGTGTTCAGCGTGCACGCGCAGCGTCCGCTGCCCTGGGAGGCCGGGTCCGAGCTGAGCAGGCGGCCGCGCAGCACGTTAAGGCGGGAACGGGAGACGGTCTGGCAGCATACGGTCTACGCGGGTGTCTTCGAGCTCGCGAAGATGCGCGCCGTTCTAGAGGAGGCCTTCCGGTCACCGGAGTCGGAACACGACTTCGACGGCCGGATCACTGGCCACACGGCGCTACTGTCGTTCGTTGTCACTGAAGAAGGCCGGCTGATCCGTACTAGCGCCACGCTCTCGGCCTGTGCCTGGGCGGTGAGCCGGACGCTGTCCCCGGGGCCGCAGGCCACCGACTGGCTCGAAGGTTGGGACGAGGACTCCGAGGAACTGCTTGCCGTCTTGCTCGACGTCGGCGACGGGGACGCGGGGATCGAGTTCGGTCCTGGCGGGTCCGGGTCCGGACCGGGCAGCGGCGGTCCGCGGCTCGGGCCGATCGCCGGGTCGACGGCGCGCATCGCGCTGGACGCGGCCGCGAGCGGCGTCGACGCGGCGGCCAAGGCGGCCGGGACGGCGGCGGGCGCGGCGGTTGGCGGGTTCGCCGCGCCGATCGTCGGGGCCGTGGTCTCCAAGGCGGTGAGCGGGGCCGGGGACGCACTGCTGGATGCGGCGCGGTCGCGGATCGGGGCGGGCAAGAAGGATGACGGGGCGGGTGGAGGTGGCGGCTCGGCCGACGGGGACACCGGTGGCGGAGCCGATTCCGGCGATGACGAACCGCCGAAAGTAGGCACCAAGGTCCTGACCGTCGACGACTTGAGCGCGATCACGCGCTGGGTCGCTGAGCGGCTGGGTGTCGGGGAGGAACTGGAGCCTACTGCGATCAGGGTGCACAGCTACCGGGTCTCGGTGAAGAACGCCGAAGAGTCGGCCGGCGAGGGACTTATGAACAGTTTCTACGCCGACGACCTCGATCGGGCCGCCAAGTCCGTCGCCTCGGGAGCCGCCGGGCCGCTGCTGACCGGGTACTTGTGCGCCGAGGAGTCCGTCGACAGCCGTCGGCGGGTCGACCTACGGCGCTCCCCGCAGACGCAACTGAAGCAGGTTCAGCCGTCGGCGATGCCGCTGGGGCGCTGGCCGTCGCCGGTCGGCGAGCCGCTCGCGCTCAGCCAGCAGTTTGCGGTGAACCGGCTGATGGCGCAGCTCGGCGCGCCGGACGCGCGCGGCAGCTACGCGGTCAACGGCCCGCCGGGGACCGGGAAGACGACGATGCTGCGGGATGTGATCGCGGCGGTAGTGGTGCAGCGTGCCGAGCGGTTGGCGGACCTCAAGCGGCCGGAGGACGCGTTCGGGAAGACCGCTCTGTACTGGCAGACCGCTGATGCCGCCGGCAAGAACCACCGCATGAATGTGCGGCCGCTCATCGCTGAGCTCACCGGTTTCGAGATGGTTGTGGCGTCCGCGAACAACGGGGCGGTGGCCAACGTGACCATGGAGATCCCGGCACTGAAGGCGGTCGAGTCGTGGGAGACGGAGGCGTCCTATCTGGCAGGGCCGGCCGGGAACCTGTGCGAGGAGCCGGTATGGGGCGCGGTCGCGGCGCGGCTCGGGCGGAGGTCATATCGGCAGGAGTTCGTGGAGGACTTCTTCTGGGCTCGGGACCGCAGCCGGCAGGTGACGTCGCCAGGGCTGCACGATCTGCTGCGGCAGCAGGAGGAAGCGCGTAGCGCGCCGAGCGCCGGTGCCGCCGAGCCGCCGCTCGGGACGCAGACGTGGGACGAGGCCAAGGAGCGGTTCGAAACGGCCCGCAAGCAGGTTGCGGAGCTGGCCGCCGCGCGCCAGCGTATCGCCGACGTGATGGCGAACCTGGCCGGGCCGGATTCGATCTTGTTGCGCCTGGCAGCGTCGGCCGGCGACGCGCGATCCGTGCTGGCCGCGCAACAGGCCAGTCTCGCCACTGCGCGCGCGGCCTATGAGGTTGGTGAGGCGCGGCGCCGGGCTGCCGACGATGTGCTCGCGGAGGCCGCTCGGTCGTACTCGGCGGCAGAGGACGAGGTATGGACGGCTCAGACCGGGGTCGAGGCGGCTGAGGCGGCACTGTTCGCTCAGGATCGGCGGTTCCGGCGGCCCGGGGCGCTGCGCCGGTTCGTGTCTCGGGGCGCTGCCGATCAGCGGTGGCAGGAGCAGCGTGCGCACTTGGTCGAAGCCTGTGATGCGGCCGACGCCGTGTTCGCGCAGCGGCAGGGTTTTTCGTCACAGGCGCAGGCTGCGGTACGCATGGCTCAAAGCGACGTGAGCGCCGCGTCAGCGTCCGTCAGAGACCGGGCCCGACGCGTCATCGCGCTCGCGAAGACAGTCCAGCGACTCGCGGCCGACGTAGACACCGCGGACGATCAGTATGCGCGTCGCGTCAAGCAGCTGAAGGCATATCAGCTGGCCGTGGAACGTGCCCGCAAGCGCTGGGGGTCGAGCGTGCCCGGGGACGAGTGGCAGGCCCCGACTGGTGACGATTCGAACGGCGATGGGGCGGCGCTGCGGTACGAGTCATCTCCGCCGTGGAGTACCCCGTCCCCTGCTGGTTCGGACGCCGAGGACGCGACCAGTCGCCGTGAGCTCTCCGCGCCCTGGATGGACGAGGAGTTCGCCGCAGCGCGCACCCGTCTGTTCCTGGCAGCGCTCGACCTGCACCGCGCACTGTTCGCGAACGCCCCGGGCCTGGTCCGAAAGAACCTGATCTCAGCGATGGCAGTCGTCAAGGGAACCGCGCCACCCGACCTTCCCGAGGCGACCGTGCTCGCGGCGTGGCAGATGCTGTTCCTGGTGGTCCCGGTCGTCTCCACGACGTTCGCCTCGCTGGGCCGCATGTTCTCCGGCCTCGGCTCCGAGGCGCTGGGCTGGCTGTTCGTCGACGAGGCCGGGCAGGCTCCGCCGCAGCAGGCGGTCGGCGCGCTGTGGCGGTTCCAGCGCGCGGTCGTCGTCGGCGATCCGCTTCAGCTCGAGCCGGTCGTCACCCTGCCCTGGACGGCACAGACCCGCCTGGCACGCCGCTTCGGCGTCGGCGAGGAGTGGGCGCCGAGCCGAGCGTCCGTCCAGACACTCGCCGACCGCCTCGCCGACTGCGGGGCCTGGCTGGATGACGCCGGCGGCGACAAGACCTGGGTGGCGTCGCCGCTGCGCGTCCATCGACGCTGCGACCAGCTGATGTTTGAGGTGAGCAACGCGATCGCCTACGACGGGATGATGGTCAACGGCGTCAACGGACGCCCCGAGTACCCCTTCTTGACCCGCTCCGGCTGGGCGCACATTCCGGCGCGGCCGAGCGGTGGTAAGTGGAACCCGGCCGAGGGCGCGTACGTCCTTCGAATCATGGAACGCCTCGCCGTCGAGCTCTCCCAGTCGCTCCTAAAGGCCGACCTGTCTTCCGACGACCCGCCACGGTGGTCCGACCCCGCGATCCGCCGCGCGGAGGTGTTGCACCGCATGGCCGAAAGCGTGTTCGTAGTCAGCCCCTTCGCCGACGTCGCCTCCCGGCTCCGGGAGCTGCTGGACGACTGGCTGCCCACTGACAGAGACCGCGGCCGCGTCGGCACGGTGCACGTAACACAGGGCAAGGAAGCGGACATCGTCATCCTCGTCCTGGGCAGCGCTGCCGACCAGCCCAGGTCGCGCGCCTGGGCGGCACAGCGCCCGAACCTGCTGAACGTCGCGATCACCCGCGCGAAGCGACGCCTCATCGTCGTCGGTGACCACGACTGCTGGACTGTGCTGCCCTACTTCTCGGAGCTGGCTGCGAACCCGTTGCTGGGCGAGGTGCGGCGGCCGGGTCAAGACGGAGACTGAGTCAGGAGCAGGCTCTGCTGGATCTCAGTCGGCTTGCGCGGCTCGGCCACGATCTCGCGGCGCGCCGCGACATAGCGGTTGCTGCGTGGCCTGCGCTACCTTCTCCGCCAGCGGCTGAACCGTACCAGGACTGCGCTACGGTCCCTGGTCGACTGCAGGTCAGGGCAGCGACTCTGACCTGCAGCCAAACGGAGGAGTATGGCAGGATCCCGGTGCGGTTCACTTCGAGTCTCGGTGGTACGTCGGTGATCGAGTGATCGTCCACTGCCTTGAGAACTGGTTGCTGATAGTCCGGGCCAAGACGCCCGAGGTGTTGGAGTCGGTCCGTGAAGCCGTTCACGGTGACTGGGTCAACTGGTGGGCGATCATGTATGTGGCCGATGTCGACACGATGTTCTACTCGGCCCGTTCGTGCCCAGCGGTCATATGCAGAGCCCTACCATTAGTCGGATGAAGTCCCCGCGCTCTGCATACCGTCTAGCGGCCCACGTATGTGAACCCCTGGCTGACGCTTGTTCGCAGGCGATTGCAGGAGGCTCCCGTGTATCTGGCGCGGCTTGAGGCCAGCGGCTTCCGTTCGCTGCGGGAGACCAGGATCGACCTCCGACCGGAGGTGACGATCCTGGTCGGCGAGAACAACGGGGGTAAGACGAACGTCATCGATGCGGTGCAGTTGCTGGTCGATCCGTTGGAGGAGGGACGAGCCCGCCGGTGGTGGACACGCGATGACGTCGCAGACGGCTGTTCCGGGCCCGTGACCCTGACCGGGGTCTACCGTGAGCTGTCGCCAGCCGAATCCGGCACACACCTGCACGCACTGGCTCCCGACCCTGACTGGGGCGTCAAGCGGTGCGCGGTGTACGGCGTGAGCTACACGCCGCCGCCGTCCAACCGGCGCTCGGGGGATCGTGGGCGGTCGGCAGGCGGCAGGGAAGGTGATCCGGAGCCGGCGGCTCGCCGGATGATCCGACAGGTGTACCTGCCGCCGCTGCGCGACGCGCAGCAGGAATTGTCATCGGGGGCGGGGCAGAGCCTGAAGCTGATCCTGAGCTCGGTTCTCGGCGACGAGAAGAAGATCGAGGAGTTCGAGGAGAGCTATGCCAAGGCGATCCAGGCCTTCGAGCAGGAGCCTCCGGTCACTGTCGCAGTCGACCGAATAAACGCGCCGCTAGGCAGCCTGACGGAGGGGGCCCGCGCACAGGCAATGAGCCTGCGGTTTGCCGAGCCGAAGATCGAGGCAATCGCCCGCGCTCTGCGGGCTCGGTTGAACGATGAGGGCATCGAGGCTCAGGACATCACCCGCTCCGGTTTGGGCTATGCGAACCTGCTGTACATCGCGACCGTCCTGACCGAGCTCGAGGCCGCTCAGGAAGCCGACTTGACGGTGCTGTTGGTTGAGGAGCCCGAGGCACACCTGCACCCGCAGCTGCAGTCGCTGCTGTTGAAACTTCTCTACGACCGGGCCGCCAAGCAACCTTCCGGACCCGGTGCCGATCCCGGACGGCCCAGCGGCAGGATCCAAGTCCTCATCACCACTCACTCGCCGGTGCTGGCCGCCGCGGCACCGGTGGCGGACCTTGTTGTCCTCCACGCCCGTGATGAACCGTCTCCAGCGCAGCAAGTCGACGACGGCGTTCAGCGGAGCGAAGACGATGACCAGGATGTGCCGGTGCAGGCGGCTCCTCGCGCCTACCGCACGACCGCCGTGATCCCGGTCGCCGCGCTGAACCTCAGCGCGCAAGAGAAAGCGAAGCTGAGCCGCTACCTGGATGTCACCAAGAGCGCCATGCTGTTCGGCCCGCGCGTCATCCTCGTGGAGGGCACGGCGGAAACCCTGTTGCTGCCGCCGTTCGCCGAGATCGCCGTCCGCGAGTGGCGGCCCGCCGGCGACAAGCGCCATGTCGCTCGCTTGCGCGGGGCGGCGCGGTCCACGTTCCGCGGCACTCCGATCGTCAGCGTCGACGGAGTCGATTTCAAACCGTTCTTGAAGATCCTGCTGTCCGGCCACGGCGGGGAGCGGATCGCCGAAAAGGTCCTCGTGATCACGGACAGGGACCCCAAGCGACGCGACGGCGACGGGACCGCAACCAGGGGCGGGTACAACCGGAAGGACAGTCTGACGGCGTATCTCCGCGATGACGTGGAGGCGCCAGACGGCTCTTATCTCATCGTCGAGGGCGACCCGACGCTCGAGCCTCAGCTGGTCCACTCGGAGAACCTAGCCCTTCTGGAGAAGGTCTTCGCCGAGTTGAGACCCGGATCGGCCCACCGATGGGAGAAGGTCGCCCAAGCCGACGCAGACCTGCAGCCACTGGTGTTCGGCGAGTTGTTCGGCCCATACGCGGAAGGCAGCAACGGTGTCGATCTGCCCAAGGGCGAGTACGCCTACCGCCTCAGCGCCCTGCTCGCCGATCCGGCCCAGAACTTCGTCGTCCCCCCGTACCTGGCCGAAGGTCTCCGCTGGATCATGGCGATTGGAGGCAGCCATGGCGTATGACGGCCACGAAGCCGACGGGATGGGGATGCAGCCCACCGGCGAGCAACAGACGGCGATCGCCGCACCAAGCCCGCTGTACCTGGAGGCGTGTCCAGGGGCCGGCAAGACGTTCATCCTCGTCGAACGGCACCTCGCGACGCCCATCGGCAAACAGCGGCAGGGCCGGGCACTGATCTCGTTCACCAACCGCGCCGCCGACGAGATCCGCCACCGCTGCCACCGCCCTGAACTCCTGGAGTTCCCGCACTTCACCGGAACGCTGGACACGTTCCTGTGGCACTTCCTGGTCCGACCGTTCCTGCCGGATACCGCCCCGCCGTGGCAGCGCATCATGTCCTGGGCGGACATCGGGTCGAGCGACGCGTACAAGGTCTTCGGCCGGCTGCCGCTGGCTTCCTTCGGCTTCGGCTACGACCTGCGACGCGGCGAGGTCGTGGTCACGCTGCCGGACGCAACGGCGAAGCTGACCAACGCAACTCGCACCGAGGCGGAATTCTTGAGCGGCGCGAAGGCGTTGCGAAACTCTTTGTGGCAGCAACATCACTACTTCACGAGCCTCGAACTGCGGGTGATGGCCCTGGAGAACGCTACCGACCCGCACGTCCGGACAATCCTTCGCTCCCGGTTCAGCGAGATCGTCGTCGACGAGGCGCAGGACTGCACCGAGTTGGACATCGCCATCCTCGGCAAGCTGCACGAAGGCGGCGTTCCGCTGGT
The DNA here is from genome assembly GCF_039531695.1 of Catenulispora yoronensis. Classification (NCBI taxonomy): domain Bacteria; kingdom Bacillati; phylum Actinomycetota; class Actinomycetes; order Catenulisporales; family Catenulisporaceae; genus Catenulispora; species Catenulispora yoronensis. The sequence goes on along the minus strand of NZ_BAAAQN010000095.1, from coordinate 16,179 downwards.
CGTTGTCGCCGACCCCAACCAGGCGATCTACGAGTATCAGGGCGCGACTCCGGCGGTCATGGGGACGCTCACCTCCAAGATCGGACAGCATCGCCGCTTGACCGGTAACCACCGGTGCAGCCAGCGGATCTGTGATTTGGCCGCGACGATGCGCTCCACGAAGTCGGCGATCGCCGACCGTGCGACGGGCCAATGGAGCACAGACCAGTCACCCGTCCTGCTCGTGCCGTTCGACACCAATGACACCAACTCCCGGAAGACCCGCATTCGCTCCAAGGACGAAGCAGCAGGGGCGTTCGCCCGCCGCGCAGCGTCGATGGAGCCGGCCTGCGCAGACGTGCTGTGCCTGGCATGGGCCCACGCAGCCGTTCCGCACCTCGATCAGACCAGACGTTCAAAAGCGCCTGCAGACGGAACAGCATGGATGCTGGCCTGGGCGAGCGCGGTCCATCGCAACCCCGGCGCCGACCACCAAGACCTGGTGGACGGCGTGAGAATCGCCCAGACGATCCTCGTCCGGTTCTGGTACCCCAACGACCAAGGTCACCCGGAACGGATTCTCACCGCCCACGGCGTCGACGCGATCACCGCGCGACGGTATGCGTTCTCGCTGCTCGCGTCCCTCCCCGATGTCGACGCCCGCCCGGCCGGAGACTGGATCAGGGACGCCCGCAAACGCATCATCGATCACCCCGCGCCGTCCGACGCGGCGCCTGCGCCCGCCAGGAACTTCCGCCTGGGAACCGGCAGCCGGGACTTCGACCGAGGCGAAACAATAGCGGTAGCCGCAGGACTTGGTGCGGGGCAACAGCAGCCGTGCGGCGAATTCGAAGATATCTCCGTCACATCCACGACGATCCACAAGGCGAAAGGCGGCGAAGCCGATGCGGTACTGATCGCATTCGCCACTCCGAAAGCGCTCAGGCAGTTCCTCGCGGCGTGGCGCGACGACAGCACTACCGAGACATCCGAGACGCTGCGCGTCTACTACGTCGCTGTGACGCGCGGCCGGAGGCTGATCGGCTTCACCTATCCCTACTCGTGTCACGGCGAGATGGTCAAGCACCTGGAGAGCCTGAACGTCGAGTTCACAGTGGCGCCCGAGTGCGAGCCGGTCGAACAGGGACGACGGCAGCGAGCGCGCCGCGAACCAGCCGGGATGGAGGCAATACCAGGTCTCGGATGAGACTAGTGAATTCGGCCGAGCGCCGCCGGTAGAAACGCACCGAATTTTGTCAGAAACGGTTGCGAGTCGATACCGGCGGCGCTACGCTCATAAGCGAGAGGCGAGCCCAGAGCTACATGGTGAAGTCAACCAGACGCGTAAACGGTAGGCCGACGGGGAACACGCCCCAAATAAGGCCCCGGGCTCGTGCATATAAAGTACATGACACTCCTCGGACACTGGAATTACGCACATATTCTCCACCGGATCGGGGCTCGCTACCCGGTCCGGTTATTTTTTGTACTTCGACACGCACGGACTTGGTGCCGACGTTGTAGTCGAGTCGGAGTCCCAGCCGGTCGTAGATCCTCATCTTGTCTTCCGGATCGGCTTGGCCGATTACCTTCACCAAGTCGCCCAGTGTGTTGGCCACCGCCTCGATCTCCTCGACGGTCATGGCCCGCCGCCCGGTGGCACTGCGCAGTTCGGCCTGCGCCCCGACGCGTTCGGTGTTGGTCTGGCTGATCCAGCCCGCGACGGTGGCCGGGTCAGCGCCCTGGTCGAGCAGCGTCTTGTACTGGCCGAGCTTGCGGTCGCAATCGGCGATCCGCTTGCGCAGCCCCGCGACAACCGCCGCCGTCTGATCATCATGGGCCGAGGCGTCGGCCATCGCGGCGATCGTCTCCGGAACGCGGTGCGGGGCGAACACTTTGGCCAGCCAGGCATCCAGATGCGGGATCACCGCGTCTTCGCGCAGATACACCGTCAACGGATGCTGCAGATGGTTGGCCGTGGACAGTTCGCTGGGATAACGGCAGCGGTAGTGAGGTCGGCCGTTGTTGAACGTGCCCTGCATCTTGCGCCCGCACAGCCCGCAGAACAGCAGCCCCCGGAGCTGGTAGGTCCGTTTCGCGGGCCTGTGGGGTTCCAAAACGCTGTCCATGGTCTGACCTGCGCCTTCGGGATCAGCTACGAGGCCCTGTGGTACTTGTTGGTCAGTCCGCCGAGGACTGGTTCGCGGCGTGTCCGCTGAGCGGGGAACGGGATGACGTTCGGGTCGTCGGCGGGTGCGCGGAGGCCGTGGCTGCGGTGGGGCCGGCCGGCGTTGTAGTGCTGGGTGTAGGGGTTCAGGACGGTCCGCAGATGACGTTCGCCGAAGATCAGCATCCGGTCGGTGCATTCAGTCCGGGTGGTCAGCACAAATCGTTCGGCATAGGCGTTGGCTCGCGGGCACTGTGGTGGGATCTTCTTGATCTCGACGCCCTCTGACGTGAATACGGTGTCGAAGACGGCAGTAAACTTCGCGTCGCGGTCTCTGACTAGGAAACGGAATCGGCCTGCACGGTCGCCGAGATCCATGACAAGGTTCCGTGCGCACTGCGTCACCCACTCCCCCGTCGGGCGGGCCGTGACCCCGAGGATGTGGACGGTACGGGTTCCGACCTCCATGACGAAGAAGACATAGAACCGCCGCCAGGACACATCATTGATACGCTTCAGAGCTGGCGGGATCCGATGCGCACGCAGCACCCGGCGGATCGGGGAAGCGCCGACCCGGCGGCCCAGTCGGCGCAGCTCGCTCTGGATCCGCGTATAACCCCAGCCTGGATTCTCCCTAGCCATCCGCACGATCACAGCGACGAGATCGTCGGGGATCGGCGGACGCCCCGATGGACGAGGCTAGCGCCACTTGCGACAGACCAGCCACCGATGCCAGGCGAGTAGGGTCGCCGGGGTGACCAACCGGTGCGCACGCAATGCCCGAGGCAGGAGCCAGGCCAGCGAGCAGATGACCGCCCTGACGCAGCACCAAGAGCTCCGCGTCCCTCGACGCGGAAGATCGGGCGAGCAGAGCCAACCAACCGACAACACGGATAAGGATCAAATACAGCAACCGAAACCACACGATCGACAACCATCCCGGCTACTCCCCTGCCACCAGTAACACCCCTGGTCAGCAGCTATACGCTAGTTATGGAACCCGGCAGGCGATCTCCGCACCAAGTCCGTTGTAGTTGGAAGCCTGCCCCGGGGCCGGCATGACGTTCGTTGCCGATCGCGCGTGGGGCACGATGTCGGGCGGTTTCATGTTTCGGACTGGCGCAGGCATGTACTCCCCGACGGCGCCGTCTGCCGGTCCGAAGCAGCAAGGGTGGGTGCCTGTGTCCTTATGGGAGTATGGCTTCGTGGTCACTGCTGGTCGGCGGCAAGCAGCCCGGTACGGGCCAGCACAGCCGTCTTTGTGAACGATGAGGAACCTACGCCGTGCACACGAGCTTGACTCCCCCGCCCGCCGATGCCTTGTTGTTCGACTGGGACGGGACGCTGGTCGACAGTCAGGATGCCAACTACCAGGCCATGGTCCATGCGCTGTCTCCGGTCGGGATCGACTTGGAGAAGGAGTGGTTCTACGCCCGGACTGGGATCTCCTCTGCCGAGATGATCGAGCTGCTCGCCCGCGAGTACGGCGTCAGCCTGCCGGTCGCGATGGAGGATCTCGTCGTTGACCGCGATGCTCACTTCCGTCAGCGGGCCGAGAGCATCAAGCCGTACTCCGCGATCCTCGAAGTCGTGCAAGCAGCCCACGGCAGTACGCCGATGGCGATCGCCTCTGGCGGCTCCCGCGAAATCATCCTTGGCACTCTGCGCCATCTGCCGTTTCGTGACCTGTTCGATGTCATCGTCACCCGCGAGGACGTCGAGCGCGGCAAGCCGGCGCCCGACATCTTCCTGCGTGCCGCCGCGGATCTGGGCGTCGCGCCGGATCGCTGTGTCGTCTACGAGGACAGCGACGAGGGCATCAGCGCTGCCCACGCCGCGGGCATGCACGTGATTGACGTGCGTCCGTACACCGGCCGCGACACCAAGGGCATGCCTGTCGCCCGCTGATCCGCCACGTCCGACACGGCTGTCTCAGCCGGACAACGGACCATCTCCTGCCCAAGAGGATCCGATCCTCCGTGCGGCCGCAGTTCTGTTGAACGTTCCCATATTTGCATAACAAGGGTGCTCCGGTGTCGAGACTCTTGCTTGACAGACCATTGCATTCGTACTCTAATCAGGAATCAGGGGCGTGCGAACGTTCCCATAGTTTTGAGAAGATCCGCGCTCGCATCGAGCCTCGGCGGTGCTCCGTCCCTGTGGTGGGTTTCGGCGCGGGACCAGCGGTCGCACGTCCGGGGCTACCCGGCGGCGTCCGGCCAGGGAGAACGTCGTCATTCCGTGCTGCCGCTATCAGGCCGGCCGCTTCGCTGGTGGGACCGCCGAGCATCCGTCCTGGAAAGGCAGAGAATGAAGAAGGCTGTCGCACCTCCCCTGCTCGTCCTCGCAGCGGCGCTGACCGCGGTGGTGGGCACCTCGGGCGCTGTCAGGGCCGGAACGCCGGCGCGGACGTTGACCGCCGCCGCGCCTTCCCCGGCAGCGGTCGCCCCGGCCGCCGCGCTGAGGCTGGAGCCGTTCGGGGACTCGATCACCTACGGTTCCCACAGCAGCGCCGGGAACGGTTATCGCGGTCCGCTGTGGAACGAGCTGACCGCTGAGGGCCATCCGCTGGACTTCGTCGGCTCGGTCGAGGAGGGGACCATGGCCGACGCCGACGACGAGGGCCACCCCGGCTGGCGGATCGACGCGCTGCAGGGCCTGGTGAGCGGGTCGCTGGGCACGTACAAGCCCAACGTGGTCACGCTCATGGCCGGGGCCAACGACCTCATCCAGAACCACGACGTGGCCAACGCGCCCTCCCGACTCAGTACGCTGATCGACCAGATCACGACGGCCGATCCCGGCGCGACCGTCCTGGTCGCCAACCTCACGGTCTCGACCGACCCCAACGTCGTCGCCTACCGCGCGGCGTTCAATGCCGCGGTCCCGGGGATCGTCGCGGCCAAGCAGTCCGGCGGCAGGCACGTGGCCGAGGTCGACATGGGCGCGGTCGCCGTCTCGGACCTGGTCTCCGACGGGATCCACCCCAACGACGGCGGCTATCAGAAGATGGCCGATGCGTGGAACCAGGGCATCCAGACGGCCGCGGCCGCGGGCTGGATCTCCGCGCCCGTGAGCCTGGGCGCCGCGACGGCCTCGGCATCCGGCGAAGTCCTCTCGGGCCTGCCGGGCAAGTGCCTGGACGTCAACGGCGGCAACAGTGCCGACGGGACATCGGTCCAGCTGTGGAGCTGCAACCACGGCACCGCGCAGTCGTGGAAGGTCTACAGCGACGGGACTCTTCGTGCACTGGGCAAATGCCTGGACGCCACCGCGGGGGGTACGGCCAACGGAACAAAAACACAGCTCTACAGCTGCAACGGCACCGGAGCCCAGATCTGGCAGCCGTACAACGGCGGCTACCGCAACCTGATCTCCGGACGCTGCCTGGACGATCCGGGCTCCTCCGCGACCGACGGCACGCAGTTGCAGCTGTGGGACTGCAACGCCGGCGCCAATCAGAGGTGGGGGGCAGCCGGGGTCGGGCCCATCATGTCGGGCGTCACCGGCAAGTGTCTGGACGACAACGGCTTCGCCAACGTCAACGGCACCAAGGCCGGTCTGTGGAGCTGCAACGGCACAGGGGCCCAGCAATGGGTGTCGCACGGAACGACGCTCGAAGCCGGCAGCTTGTGCCTGGACATCAACGGCGGCGGCACCGGGAACAGCACCCTGGTGCAGATGTGGGACTGCAACGGCGGCGGCGGTCAGGTATGGCAGCCCGGCGCGAACGGCAGCCTGGTGAACCCGCAGTCGGGCCGGTGCCTGGACGACCCGGGGGGCAGCGCCACCGACGGCGTCCAGCTCCAGATCTGGGACTGCAACGGCACCGCTGCCCAGCGGTGGACGATGCCGAACTCCTAGCGACGCCTGTCACCCGGCGCACCGCGAGGCCTGATCAGACCGGCAACGAGTCCGATCAGGCCTCACGGTGTCACAGGACTCTGATTGACAGCCGCAAGCAGCGCCTCTCCGGCCTGCAACGCCGGAGCGTTCGACCAGCACGCGAATCAGCACCGGACGATCCCACCATCTCGGTGCGGTTCACCCTGACCGACCGTCGGCGACGGGTCCGACCGCGCCGTACTCGGCGGCCGGCCGCGGGATCGCGGCGAGCAGCGCGCGGGTATAGGGCTCCTGCGGTTGTTCGAAGATCTCCGCGGCCGATCCGCTCTCCACGATCCGGCCGTCCTTCATCACCAGGACCCTGTCGCTCACGTGGCGGATCACGCCGAGGTCGTGCGAGATGAACAACAGCGCCATGCCGAGGTCGCGTCGCAGGTCCGCGAGCAGGTCGAGGATCTGCGCCTGGATCGAGACGTCCAGCGCGGACACCGGCTCGTCGCAGACCAGCACGTCCGGTCCCGGGGCCAGCGCCCTGGCTATCGCCACGCGCTGCCGCTGGCCGCCGGAGAGTTCCAGCGGGCGCCTGGAGAGCACGGCGGCGGACAGTCCGACCTGCTCCAGCAGCTCAACGCTGCGCTTGCGCAACCCGGCGCGGCGCGCTCCGGGTCCGCCGGCGGCCACGGCTTCGCCGATCACCCGCTCGACGTCGAAGCGCGGGTCGAAGGAGCTGAGCGGGTCCTGCTGGATCGCCTGGATGCCGGGGCGGCGACGGCGCCGGTCGCGCTCCTTCACCCCGCTCCACGGCTCGCCCTCGAACAACACTGTTCCGGTGTCCGGCTCGGCCAGGCCCAGCACGATCCGCGCGATGGTCGTCTTTCCCGAGCCCGATTCCCCCACGACACCGAGTGCCTCACCGGGCCGCAGGGCGAAGGACACATCCAGGACGGCGTCCCGGAAGCCGCCACCGGGTGTGCGGAAGCGCTTGGAAATGGCGTCGACCGAGATGACGGCCGGAGCGGCGTGGCCGGAGTCGAGGTGTGCCGCGTCGAGCACGTTCTTGGTGGGTTCGGGTTCTGCCACCTCCGCGGAGGCGGAGATCCGGGACGCGGCCGCCCGCACCGCCGATGCCGCCGCCGCCGATGCCGATGCCGCCGCCGACACCGACACCGGCACGGGCACCGGAGATTCCGGGTGCCAGCAGAGAACCGCGTGTCCGTGCGCACTGCCCGGCGCGTCGCCGGGAACCGCGACGAACACCGGTTCGGGGAGTTCGGCGCGGCAGCGCTCGTCCGCGCGGAGGCAGCGCATCGCGTACGGGCAGCCGAGCGGGCCGGGCGCGGCGCCGGGCTGCCCGGCGCCGGACAGCCTTGCCCCCTTGGAATGGGCGCCCGGCACCGCTTCCAGCAGCGCTCGCGTATACGGATGCCGCGGATCGGCCAGCACACGGCCCGCCACGCCGTGCTCGATGATCAGGCCGCCGTGCATCACCGCGATCCGGTCCGCCAGGCGGCCCACCACCGCCAGGTCATGGCTGATCAGCAGGAGCGAGGTACCGCCGTCGCGCAGCTCGCCGAGCAGGTCGAGCACCTGCGCCTGCACCGTCACGTCCAGCGCTGTCGTCGGCTCGTCGGCCACCAGGAGCTCGGGACCGGCGGCGAGCGCCGAGGCGATCAGGGCACGCTGCCGCAGGCCGCCGGAAAGCTGGTGCGGGTAGCTGCGCGCGCGCTGCTCCGGGTCGGGGATCCCGACCTGCGCCAGCAGTTCCCCGACCCGGGCGGCGGCCTGCGCGCGGCCGACCGAGGCGTGCGCCCGCAACGCCTCGCCCACCTCGGCGCCCACCGTCCGCAGCGGGTCGAGGGAGACCAGCGCGTCCTGCAGCACCAGGCCGATGCGCCGGCCGCGGATCCGGCGCCATTCGGCTTCGTCGAGCGTGCGCAGGTCCGTTCCGCCGAAGGAGAGCTCTGCCGCGCTCACCCGCGAACGTCGGCCGGCCAGGCCGACCAGGGCGCGCGCGGTGACGCTCTTGCCCGAGCCGGACTCTCCCACGATGGCCAGGCACTCGCCGGCCTCAAGGCTGAAGGAGACGCCGCGCACCGCGTGGACCGGTCCTGCGGGGGTGTCGAACACGACGTCGAGGCCTGCGACCGCCAGGGTGCGGTACCCGAGGCCGTCGTCGAGTCGGCCGGGCGGCGCGGCGTCGTCGACGCCCCTGGTGGTGCTCATCGGGTGCTCCTCTTGGTAAACCGTTCTTGGCCGTAGCGGCCCACGACGTTCATGGTGATGACGCAGACGGTCACGGCCACTCCGGGGAACACCCCGAGCCACCACGCGCTCTGGAAGAAGTCGCGTCCGCCGGAGAGCAGCGCGCCCCACTCGGGGACGGGCGGCTGGACGCCGAGGCCCAGGAAGCTGAGCGAGGACGCGGAGAGCATCGCCATGCCGATGCCGACGGTGCCGAGCACCAGCAGCGGGCCGAGTGCGTTCGGCAGCACGTGCCGGACGATCAGCACACTGCGGCGCAGGCCGAGTCCGACCGCCGCCTCGACGTAGCCCGAGCGCACCACGACCAGCGCCTCGGCACGCACGATCCGCGCGTAGCCGGGGATGAACGCGATCGCCACGGCGAACATGAGGTTCAGCTCGCCGGTGCCGAGGATCACCACGGCGAGCAGCGCGAGCAGCAGCGGCGGCAGCGCGAGCACGACGTCGGCGAACCGCATCACCGCCCAGTCGCCCCAACGGCCGCCAAGTGCCGCGGCCAGGCCCATGACCGTGCCGCCGGCCAGGGCGATCGCGGTGGAGCCGAGGCCGACCAGGACGGAGGGACGGGCGCCGTAGAGCACCCGGGCGAACACATCCCGGCCGAGTTGGTCGGTACCGAACCAGTGCGCCGTGCCGGGCGGCTGGAGCACATCGGTGATCCGGACGCCGGTCGGGGACTGGCTCGTGAACAGGCCCGGTGCGAGGGCGACCAGCGCGATCACGACCAGGGCCAGGGTCGCGAGGAGCATGCCGGGGCGCTGCGGGGCGCGAGGCGCGCGCAGCGGGCGGAGCCGGGCCGAGGGCCGCCCCGGGGATGCCACGGTGCTCATGCGTGCGTCTCCTCGACGGGTCGGAGCCTCCGGTGGCGGGCTCGGGGGTCCGGCCCGCGATGTGCGAGTGCTTGATCCATTGCGCGCTCACCCCGTCCGCAGTCGTGGGTCGATGAGCAGGTAGAGCAGGTCGACCACGGTCGAGATGAGGACGAAGAACAGGGCCGAGACCAGCACGAGCGCGATCACCACCGGCATGTCCTTGTTGGTGGCCGCCTGCAAGGTGAGCGCGCCGATTCCGGGGCGCCCGAAGATGTTCTCCACCAGCACGGCGCCGCCCAGCAGGGAGCCGGCGAGCCATCCCGTCAGGGTCACCAGCGGGATCGCGGCGTGCCGCAGCGCGTGCTTGAGCCGCACCCCGGTCTGCCCGACGCCGCGGGCCCGGGCGGTGAGCACGAACGGCTGGCCCAACGCGGCTTCCATGGCCTCGCGCAGCACCTGGGCGAGCAGCCCGGCGATGGGCAGGCCCAGCGTGATCGAGGGCAGCACCAGCGAGGCGAAGTCCTGGTCGCCCGCGACCGGGAAGACGTGCAGCTGGAAGGAGAACACTGTGAGCAGCACGATGCCCACCCAGTAGGAGGGGGCGGAGACCGCGACCAGTTCGCAGAACCCGGCGGCCGCCCGCAGCACGGGTCGGCGGCCGGCGGTGAGCAGCGCGGAGCTCACCGCCAGCACGACGGCCACCGTCATGGCGCCGGCCATCAGCTGCGCGGTGGGCCGGAGCTGAGCGGAGATCAGTCCGGAGACCGGCTGCTGCAGCTGGTAGGACTGGCCGAGGTCGCCGTGCACGAGGTGGTCGAGGTAGTGCAGGAACTGCAGCGGTACCGACTCGTCGAGGCCGAACCGCGCCCGGATCTGCGCGCGGACCTCCGGCGAGGCCGTGTTGTTCTGCCCGAGCAGGATCTGCACCGGGTCGCCCGGCACCAGCTGGAGCGCGGCGAAGGCGATGGCGGCGGCGCCGGTCATCACTGCCAGCGCCGACGCCAGCCGCCGGGCGACCGGGGCGAGCACCTTGGTTCGGAACCTCACGAGAGCCAGACGCCGTAGAACACGGCCCAGTCGTTGGGGTCGAAGGTGAGGCCGTGCACCGAGTTCTGCTCGCCGACGATGGTGACCGGGTTGTAGATCGGGACCGTGGTGGCGAGGTCGATGACCTGCTGCTGCACCTTGCCGTAGGACTGGTCGCGGGCGGTCTTGTCCAGGGTGGCGCGGCCCTGGGCGGTGAGCGAGTCCAGGGTGGCGTCCTTGTAGAAGGTGGCGTTCTGGCCGCCGGCGGAGATGCTGGCCGAGTTGTAGAACAGCCACAGCACGTCCGGTTCGTCCCGCGACCAGCTTGAGTCCAGGATGCCTTCCTTGCCGCCGTACGCCCGCTGGAGGTAGGTGCCGATGTCATACTGCGGGCGGGTGATCCGGACACCGACCTTCCGCAGGTCGGCCTGGATCGCCTGGCCGAGCACGTCGCGCTGGTCGGTGATGTACTCGGCCGGCAGCAGCGGCCACTCGACGCTCAGCACCGCGCCGTTCTTGGTCCGGTAGCCCTGGGCGTCGCGCCCGGTCCAGCCGGCCTCGTCGAGCAACCGGTTGGCCAGGTCCGGGTTGTAGGCCCAGGAGTTGACGAGGGCGGCGTCGTAGCCCTGGGTCGAGGGGGTCAGCGGGCTCCAGGCGCGCGGGTAGACGCCGAAGTAGACGGCTTTGACGTCCGCGGCGATGTCGATGCCGCGCTGGATCGCCTCACGCACCCGCTGGTCGTCGAGCGGTGCGACGGTGGTGTTGAGCCAGAGGTTGTAGGCTCCGCCGGGCTGCTCAAGCTCTTTCACGGTGACGCCGGGTGTCCGCTTGAGGCTCGCGACCTGCTCGGCCGGGACCGAGCGGATCACCTGGGCCTGGCTGCTGGTGAGTGTGCCGACGCGGGTGGCGCTGTCCGGCAGGAACCGGAAGGTCAGCTTGCTGAGGTAGGCCGGACCGCTGTGCGCCGCGCCGGCCGGGCCCCAGGCGTAGTTCGGGTTCTCGGTGAACACCGCGCTCTGTCCCTTGGTGTAGCCGGCGAAGACGAACGGGCCGGTGCCGATCGCCGCCGCGCCGCCCGCACACAGGTTGTTCGAGTGGGCGGCCAGGGCCTTGGGCGAGTAGAAGCCGAGGTAGGCGGTGCCGGCCGCCTGGAGGAACGGCGCGAAGGGCGCGGAGAAGTCCACCCGCACCGTGTACTGGTCGACCACGGTCGTGCCCTTGTACGGGCCGAGCAGGCTGGAGGCGTACTGCGACCGGGTCGCCGGGGCGGCGATGGAGTCGAAGTTGGCCTTCACCGCGGCGGCGTCGAAGGGTGTGCCGTCGGTGAACGTGACGTCCTTGCGCAGGTCGAAGGTGTAGCTCTGCAGGTCCGAGGACACTGTCCAGGAAGCGGCCAGCCAGGGGTGGAAGGTGCCCGAGGAGTCCTCGGAGACCAAGGAGTCGAGCACGTTGCGGTCGATCTCGCCAGTGATGTCCTGCGGGCTGATGTGCGCGTCGAAGCAGGTCGGCTCGGTGTTCACGGCGTAGGTCAGCGATCCGCCGGCAACCGGCTTGGCGTTGGCCGCGACGGTGCTGCTCTTGCCCGAGCCGCAGCCGGTGAGAGTGAGAGTGGCGAGGGCGAGGACCCAGGCCGTCAGGCGCGCGGGTCTGGAGAGTTGCATGCGGAGAGTCCGATTCTGAAAGTCGAGGAAGGTGTTGGAGGTGTGTGCGTGTATTGGTGCTCGCCGAACCGGGTTACTGGGGCACGATGTCCGGCAGTCGCGCGGCGGTCGGGCGCCAGTGGTCGAGGAAGGATTCGGAGAGCTGGACGCACTCGACCCGCGGGAAGCGCGGGGCGGACATCCGGTAGCTGATCCGCCAGCCCTTCGGCGTGAAGCGCAGGACGTCGAAGTACTCGCCGTTGTGGATGCTGCCGTCCGGCAGGACCGCGATGTAGCGGCTGCGCACGCGGACCGTGCCGTCCTCGTGGACCAGGACGACCGGGTTGAGCGTGTTGTGGTCGGCGGTGTCCGCGGTCATCCGCCGCAGGAAGGCGCGGGCCTGGTCGAATCCCGTCACCTCGTATCCCGCGCCGAGGCTGTTCCCGACCGTGACGTCCTCGGTGAAGACCAGGTCGAGTTCCTCCTCCAGGCGGTTGTCGAAGATGTGCGCGAACAGCGCGAGGCTGCGGTGGATGTCCGCGAGGTCGGCCGGGGAGAGTCCGCGGGGCATCTCGCTCTCCTCAGGCCGCGTCGTCGGTCAGCTGCCTGACGAAGCCCAGCCGGTCCGGCAGCACGCTGTACCGCACCACCTTGCCCGCCTTGATCGTCAGGGTGCTGATACTGACACCGCTGAACCGGCGGCCGGTCGCCGGGACCCCGAACACCTCGCCGATGTGCACGCCCTCCAGCCGCCAGAACGCCACCACCCGGTCGCCCTCGGCGATCAGGTCGGTGACGACCGCCTTGGCCTCGCCGACGTTCGCCCAGAGCCACCGCGCGTGGTCGCGGAAGTCCTCGATACTGCCCGCGCCGTCGCTGCGGGTCTCGTCGACGGCGTCCTCGGCGATGAACTCCGTCAGTTCGTCCAGGTTCTGGCGGCTGACGCTGTCGAAGTAGCGCCGGGCGACGGCCTTGTTGGCCTCCAGCCGGTCGGCCTCGGTCCGGGCCGGCTGCGTGCTGCTGGTGGAGCTCATGCGGTACGTCCTCTGTTTCCGGTGAGTATGTGCGTGTGCGGCTGTATGCGTATGTGCGTGTGTGTGTGTGTGCGTGTGCGTGTGTGAGCGGGGTGCCGGGTCAGTCGGTGACCCGCACGCCCGACTCGCCGGGGGTGGTGGGCGGAGGCAGCAGCCCGCCGCTGGCGCTGAGGCCGCCGTCGACGGGCACGGTGACGCCGGTGACGAACGAGGCCGCGGGCGAGGCCAGGAACCAGATGACCTCCGCCTGTTCGCGCGCGGAGGACCAGCGCTGCAACGGGATCCGCCGGGTCAGGCTCCTGGCCAGCGCCGGGTTCTCCAGCAGTCCTTCGGTCATCCCGGTCAGCGCCGCGCCGGGCGCGACGGTGTTGATCCGGACGTTCTCCACGGCATAGTCCAGCGCCAGGCCGCGCACCAGGTTGATCACCGCGGCCTTCGACGCGTTGTAGGCCCAGGTGCCCGGATCGCCGCGGAGCCCGGAGATGGACGAGGTGACGACCACCGCGCCGCCGCCCGCGGCCCGGAACGGCGGCAGCGCGGCCCGGATACCCGAGGCGACGCCGCGCACGTTGACGGCCAGGATGTGTTCGAGGCGGCCGAGCGCGCCCTCGCTCTCCAGCGGCCCGGCGCCGCCGATGCCGGCGTTGAGCACGGACACGTCGAGGCGGCCGAACTCGCTCAGCGCGAGGCCGACGGCCGCGTCGTTCACCTCGTCGTCGGCCACGTCGCCGACGAGTGCGCGCACCGATTCGATCAAGGCGAGTTCAGCGAGCCCCTCCTCCGCCACGTCGACCGCGACGACGCCGAACCCGCGCTCTGCGAAGAGTTCGACGGTCGCCCTGCCGATTCCCGAGGCCGCGCCGGTGACGACGGCCACGCCGGCCACCTGTTGTGCTGAGTCTTCTGCCGGTATCGCGTTCATGGCTGTGCCGGGCTCCGTTCTTCCTGGGTCTGTTCGGTCGAGGTGGTGGCCCCGCGGGTCGGCAGGGGTATCCGCTCGGCAGGGTGTCCGCTCAGCAGGGGTGTCCACTCATTGCCGGGCCGTGTCGACCGTCGGCCGGACGTCCGCTTCGAGCACGGTGAAGTGGACGCCCGAGTTCGTCATCGTGAGTTCGGCGGACACGCCATCGGGTCTCGGAACGACCTTCAGAATCGGCCACGCGCAAGGGTCGGCAAAACCCCTGCGCTGCCCCCTGTGCCCCCTACAGTCGAAGGCCCTTGTCCCTGGTCAGACCACTGATCACGAAACCGCGGCGGAAAAAGGGGGGTCAGCGCCCGCGCCGAGCGGTGGAACCCGACGCGAGGCCCTCCGCCTACGCTCGCAGTCTGGTCGGCAGGTCGAGGCGGCGCGTCACGCCGAGTTTGCGATAGATCCGGGTGAGGTGCTGCTCCACGGTGCTGACGGTGACGAAGAGGGTTCCGGCGATCTCTCGGTTCAGATACCCCTGGGCGGCGAGGTCGGCGACCTTGCGCTCGGCTTCGGTGAGCTCGGTGGCGCTGGTGCTCTCCTCGTCGCCGTCCCCGTCGGTGTCACCACCATCGGGCTCGGCGACGAGGTGATCGACCGACAGCGACTGGTAGAGCGGCTCCGCGCCGCAGTCCTTGGCGAACTGCGCCGCCTTGCGCAACACCGGACGGGCTCTGCGGAACTGGCCCAACTCCTGGTAGACGGCGGCCAGGTCGGCGAGCGCCAAGGCCGATTCGTAGGTGTCGCCCGCGGCCTCGGCCACGTTCGCGGCCTCCCACAGCACCGAGGGGCGCTGCGCTGTGTCGAGGGTGGCGGCGTGCACCCGCAGCGCCATGGCCCGGCTGCGGGTCGGGGCCCCGGACGGCCGCTCAAGCGCCTCGTCCACCAGGCGGCGCGCCTCGGACAGTTCGCCGAGCTGCAGGTGCGCCCTCGCGCACTCGACCCGCCACGGCACCAGACCCGGCAGGTCCATCTCCCACCGCGTCATCAGGTCGCCGCAGGTCCGGAAGGCGTGCAGAGCGGCCTCGATCCGGCCGACCGCCAGGTGGTAGCGCCCGCAAGCGTGCAGATAATGCAGGCCCGCCGGCGTCTGGAACATCGAGTTCGGCACGCGCATGTCGATGTAGCGCGCGGCTTCCTCGTAGCGTCCCAGCGCTGTGTTCGCGGCGATCGCGGTCGCCAGCGGGATGCCGATCACGATCCCCCATCCTTCCGCCGGCACGGCTTGCAGCGCGATCCGGGCGGACTCCTCGGCAGCCTCCAGCCGGCCCTGCTGGAGTGCGCTCTGTGCCAGGAGCGAAGAAGGCAGCGCGGAGACGATCGGCACGTGCTCCGCGGTGGACTGCTCAAGCAGTGCGCGGCCCCAGCGTTCGGCGTGTTCGGGCTGCTCGGCGTAGATCAGCGCGATCAACGCAGCGCTCAGCGACTCCAGGGTGGCCTCCGCGAGCCGGCCACGGCGCAGGATCCGCCCGGCCCGGGAGACCGTCTTGTCGACGTCCTGGCCGGACAGGACCGCGGCCAGCAGGTCGAGCCCGTCCAAGCGGCTGCGGATGGCGGGTATGTCGCGGGCCCAGGCCGGCAGCTCGGCGATCCGCTCGCGCTGCCCTGGATACCAGAACGCGAGCAAGGTGAACGCGGTCCACACCTGCGCGGCGGTGTCCACGTCGATGTCGTCGGCGGGGCCTTCGAAGCGCTCAAGTGCCTGCGCCGCCTCCTCCGGCAGGCCGTACCAGGAGAAGTAGCGCACGGCGAGCAGTGCGTGTCGGCCGCGCAGCAGCCCTTCCCCGAGGGTCTCCGCGAGCCAGGGCGTGTGCCGGCTCGCGGCCGCCGGGTCCATCAGCCACTCCAACCCGGTGAGCAGCGCGGTCGCCTCGGCGCGTTCCCGGCTCTCGGTGCTGTTGCGCTGGGCGGTCTTGAGGCAGTCGAGAGCGAAGCGTGTCTCGCCGTGGGCCATAGCCTGCTCGGCGGCGCCCAGCAGCGTCGGCACCGCCCACAGTGTGTCCGGCCTGCCCGCGGCCAGCAGGTGGCGCGCCACCTCGGAGAGCGCGGCGCCGTCGGAGTGCAGGAGATTCGCGATCCGGTGGTGCAATTGCTCGCGCTGCTCGCTCGACATGCTCTCAAGCACGGCTGCGCACACGGCGGGGTGGCGGAAGTAGCCGTCGTCGAGCAACGCGGCGTCGTGCAGGATCCGCAGCATCTGAACGACTTCCGCGCTGCCGATCTCAAGCAGCTCGCCGAGCTTGTCCGGCGCGGTCGCCCCACCCAAGACGGCGAGCGCCCTGACGACGTCGAGGCCGACCGGCTCCATCCGGTACAGGCAGCTGAGCACTCCTCGCCGGAAGGAATGGCCGGCGACCGCCGGCGGCGGCTGCGGCGGCGGTGGCTCCGGCGGCGGCGGCGGCGGCGGTGGCGGCGGCGGCTGCGGCTGCGGCGGCGGCGGTGGCGG
>NZ_BAAAQN010000094.1:0-34632 GCF_039531695.1 Catenulispora yoronensis | reverse complement strand
CCCCCACCACCCCCGACAACCCCCCATCCCCAGCCAACAACGCCCCGAACCCATCCCACATCCCCGCCGACGAACCCAACCCATGCACAAACACCACACCCAACAACCCACACCACCCCCAACCATGCGGAATGCGCAGCGCGATCCGTGGTCCCGGCCCTCCTCGACCCGCTGCCTCGGCAGCAGAATATCCGGGTTCGACCTCGCTATCGGGTCTTCTTCGTGGGTTCCTCGTCCGGCCAGTTCCGGAGCGCGACGTCCAGCGCGTCGACCGCGCGGGCCCAGGACTTCGCCACCGAGCGGGAGTGGTGTTCGAAGCCGCCGGCCGCCTCCACTCTGACGAAGCCGTGCAGGGTGGCGTGCAGCATCCGTATGGCGTCGGTCTCATCCGGCTCGCGCAGCGCGTAGCCGCGCAGCAGGGCGCGGGTCAGCTCGGAGTGGCGGCGGTTCACACCGACGACGGCTGTCTCGGCCTCCAGCATCAGCCAGGACGCGGCGTAGCGGCCGGGATGCTGCTTCGCGTAGGTCCGGTACGCGTCCGCGTACGCCCGCAGCGCCTCCTTGCCGGACCGGCCGGCCAGCGCCTCGGCGGCCCGGTCGGCCAGCTCGGTGAGGGCCAGGGCCGCGACTCCGGCCCGCAGCTCCTGGGCGTTCTTGACATGCGAGTACAGGCTCGCGTCCTTCACCCCGAACCGCCGAGCCACCGCGGACACGGTCACGTTCTCGAACCCGACCTCGTCGGCCAGCTCCGCGGCCGCCCGCACCAGGCGCTCCGCGGTCAGTCCCGCCCGTGCCATAGTCAGCCTTCCGTCGGTCGAGACCTGTTAACAAATTGCCTAGAGGTCCTAGGAAAGTTACGGTCCCCTCTATGAAACCACTGGCCGAGCGCGAGATTCGCGGATCCTTCATCAACCTGTCCAAAGGCGAGTCCCAGCGCCTGAGCCTGCCCCGGGACTTCGACGAGCGGCCCTGGGACGACCTGGACTTCCTGGGCTGGCGCGAACCGGGCGCCCTCGACCGCGCCTACCTGGTCGCCGAGCGCGACGGGGGCCTCGTCGGCGTCGCCCTGCGCGTCGCCGCGGGCGCCTCCCGCGGGTTCACGGCGACGGGCATCTGCTCGCTGTGCCAGAGCGCACGCAGCGGCGGCGACGTGGCGCTGCTGACGGCACGCCGCACCGGCGAGGCCGGCCGGCAGGGCAACTCGGTCGGGCAGCACATGTGCGTCGACCTGGCCTGCTCGCTGCTGCTGCGCGGCACCAAGGTGGCCGCCACGGACCCGGACTTCTACGAGACGCTGACGCTGGAGGAGAAGATCGCGCGGATGAACGCGAGTCTCGACGCGTTCTTGGCGCGGGTGCGGAAGTGACGGCGGACGGCAGGGCGCCGGACGAGGTCGCTGACGGGGTCGCCGACGAGGTCGCGGGCTCGGCCTCCGCGCGGGACGGCGAGGGCCCGGAACGCTGGTGCGCGTTCCGGGCCCTCGCCGCCGGTCAGCTCAGGGAGTGGTCGGGGCGCTCGGTGCGGACGGCCCGGTCGGTCCGGACGGGGTGGACGGTGTGGTCGGACCGGTCGGCATGGTCGGCGTGGTCGGTCCGGTCGGCGTCGTCGGCGTGGTCGGATCGGTCGGCCGCCCCGGCTGGCTCGGCCCGGTCGGCGTCGCCGGCTGTCCGCCCGACGGCCGCCCCCGCAGCCACAGGTACACCACGAACGCCAGCAGCAGGAGCCCGACGATCAGCAGGATCAGCGGCAGGTAGACGCCCAGCCAGTGGATGACGGTGGCGCCGTGGCGCGCGTCGTCGGCGGCCTGCTGGGAGCTGGCCGCCGTGTCGTGGTAGGTGGCGGCGACCACCGGGAGCAGCGGGACGGCGGCGCCGGTCGGCAGGGCGATCTCGGCGATCCGCTCCTGGGTGCGCTGGACGTCGATGACCAGGCCGGTGGAGGGGTCGACCCAGAAGGTCGACTCGTCCTGGAAGGCATACGCCAGCGGGACCTCCGCCGGGAGCTGCGGCAGGATCTGCGCGAGCTGGCCGGCCTGGGCGGCCGGCAGCGCGCCGGACTCGCCGAGGGACTTGAACAGCGTCAGCGGCAGCGACTTGGGCAGCGCGGCCAGGATCTGGTCGTCGACGATCTTCGCCGCGGGGGCCTTGGCCTGGTAGACGTAGGTGGTGAGGCCCTGCTTCTTCTCCTCGCGGAGGTAGGCCAGCGTGGCGGTGGTCCGGGTCTCCGGCGTCCAGCCCTGGTAGGCCTTCTTCTCGGCGCCGAACGGCCAGCTCACGGTCAGCCCCTGCGCGGGGATCACGACCCAGTCGGAGGGGTGGCCGGCCGACGCTTCGAGGGTCTGGCGGTCCACCGCGTAGTCCCACTTGGTCTGCTCGACCTTCGCCCCGGCCGCCGTCGTGGTCCGCGAGTCGCTGATCAGAGCCTTGTCGCCGGAGGTCTTCTCCACCTTCACGTGCTGCTCGACCTTCATCGGCACGTTCGACTTGAACGCCGCGAGCGCGTTGCCCTGGGCCAGCGCGGCCGGGTCGAGGAGGGTCTGGAAGGTGCCCTCGTAGGTTCGGTCGATGGCGCGTCCGTCGGGCACCCGCGCCACCCACTTCGGGGTGACCAGCCACGCCATCAGCCCCGCGCCGACGAGACAGAGGACTCCCAGCACGGCGCACACGATACGGGTCTTGGTCATAGCCGCCAGTGTCGGCGCCGACGGCCTTCAGGGCTCGTCGAACGGCGCCAATGGGTGACATCGGGCTGATACCGGGTCGACCGCGGGCTGCCGTCGGGCTGCCGTCGGGCCGCTGTCAGGCCGCCGTCGGGCTGCGATCGGGCCGCCGTCGGGCCGGCATCCTGCCGGTATCGCGCTGCCGGAGCGCGCGACCGGGTGAAGCGCGTAGCCTTTCCTTGATCCGTCCAAAACCGCTGGATCCGCTCAGTCCTTCGCACCCTGGGATGTCCGTTGCACTTCTGGTCGCTCTACGAGCAGGGCTTCGCGCGCGTCGCCGCGTGCGTGGGCCATGTCGCCATCGCCGATCCGCAGGCCAACGCCGAGTCCGTGCTGCGCCAGGCGCGCAGCTGCTCCGAGGAGGGGGCGGCGGTCGTCGTGTTCCCGGAGCTCGCGCTCTCCGGCTACTCGATCGAGGACCTGCTGCTCCAGGACGTGGTGCTCGACGAGGTCGAGGCCGCGGTGCGGACCGTGGCCGCCGGCACCGCGGACCTGCTGCCGATCCTGGTCTTCGGCGCCCCGCTGCGGCACCGCAACCGGATCTACAACTGCGCGGTGGTCGTGCACCGGGGCCGGGTCCTGGGCGTGGTGCCGAAGTCGTATCCGCCGAACTATCGCGAGTTCTACGAGCGCCGGCAGATCGCCTCCGGCGAGAACGAGCGCGGCGGGAGCATCCTGCTGGCCGGCGAGAGCGTGCCGTTCGGCGTGGACCTGCTGTTCGCCGCCGAGGACGTGCCGGGCCTGGTGCTGCACGCGGAGATCTGCGAGGACATGTGGGTCCCGGTGCCGCCGAGCGCCGAGGCCGCGCTGGCCGGGGCGACCGTGCTGGTCAACCTCTCGGGCAGCCCGATCACCGTGGGCCGGGCCGAGGACCGCCGGCTGCTGTGCAAGTCGGCGTCGGCGCGCTGCCTGGCGGCCTACGTCTACGCCGCGGCCGGGCTCGGCGAGTCGAGCACCGACCTGTCCTGGGACGGCCAGACGATGATCTACGAGAACGGCGTGCTGCTGGCCGAGACCGAGCGGTTCCCGCTCGGCGACGCGCGCGCCGTGGCCGACATCGACCTGGACCTGCTGCGGCAGGAGCGGGCCCGGATGGGGACGTTCGACGACAACCGGCGCGTCCACGCCGCCGTGACCGATGGGTTCCGGCGGATCCCGGTCCGGCTCGACCCGCCGACCGCCGACCTGGGGCTGCGGCGCAAGGTCGAGCGCTACCCGTTCGTGCCCGCCGACGCCGACCGGCTGGCCCTGGACTGCTACGAGGCCTACAACATCCAGGTCTCGGCGCTCCAGCAGCGGCTGGCCGCGATCGGCGACCCGAAGGTGGTCATCGGCGTCTCCGGCGGACTGGACTCCACGCACGCGCTGATCGTCGCGGCCCGGGCGATGGACCGCGCGGGGCGTCCGCGCACCGACATCCTCGCCTTCACCATGCCGGGCTTCGCCACCAGCGACCACACCAAGGGCAACGCCCACGAGCTGATGGACGCGCTCGGCGTCACCGCCGCCGAGCTGGACATCACCTCCACCGCGCGGCTGATGCTCCAGGAGATGGGGCACCCGTTCGCCGCCGGCGAGCCGGTCTACGACGTGACGTTCGAGAACGTGCAGGCCGGTCTGCGCACCGACTACCTGTTCCGGCTCGCCAATCAGCGCGACGGCATCGTGCTGGGCACCGGCGACCTGTCGGAGCTGGCACTGGGCTGGTGCACCTACGGCGTCGGCGACCAGATGAGCCACTACAACGTCAACTCCGGCGTGCCCAAGACCCTGATCCAGCACCTGATCCGCTGGGTGGTGGCCAGCGGGCAGTTCGACGAGCGCGCCGACCGGGTGCTGACCGCGATCCTGGACACCGAGATCAGCCCCGAACTGGTGCCGGGGGAGGAGCTGCAGTCCACCGAGGACAAGATCGGGCCCTACGCGCTCCACGACTTCACCCTGTTCTACGTCCTGCGCCACGGCTTCCGGCCGTCCAAGATCGCCTTCCTGGCCTGGCACGCCTGGCACGACGTGGAGGCGGGCGCCTGGCCGCCCGGCTTCCCGGCCGAGCGCCGCAAGGAGTACGACCTGGAGCAGATCCGGCACTGGCTGGAGGTCTTCTGCCGCCGGTTCTTCGCGTTCGCGCAGTTCAAGCGTTCGGCGATGCCGAACGGGCCGAAGGTCTCCGCCGGCGGGTCGCTGTCGCCGCGCGGCGACTGGCGGGCGCCGTCGGACGGGACGGCGCGCGCGTGGCTGCGCGACCTCGCACGGGTGGACAAGAGCTGACCGCCTGACCGACTACTTAACCGCTCGACCGATCACGAAAGGACGGCTGCCATGGCTGTCGCCGCCGACCTCGACACCGCGACCGACTCCCAGTGGGACTGGGTCGCCGACCATGTCCGCACGTACCTGGCCTCCGACGGGGCCGAAGGGCACGAGCGCAACGGTGTGAAGAACCTGGTCCTCGTCACCACCGGCCGCCGCACCGGCACGCCTCGCCGCTGCTGCCTGATCTACGGGACCTCGGGCGACGACTTCGTGGTCGTGGCCTCCAAGGGCGGCGACGACGACAACCCGGCGTGGTTCACGAACCTCGTGGCCGAGCCGAGCGTCGGCGTGCAGGTCGGCGCGCGGCGCTTCACCGCGCGGGCGCGCGTCGCCTCGGCGGCCGAGCGGGAGCCGCTGTGGCGGCAGATGGCGGAGATCTTCCCGCTGTACGACGAGTACGCGCGCAAGACAGAGCGGGAGATCCCGGTGGTGGTGTTGACGCCGGCCACGGCTGAGTGAGGGCGGGGCGGGGTGGGACTGCTTTGGCGCTTGGCGAGCATCGACGCGCCGACCGAGGTCGCGGCCGTCGAGGCGGTGATCGCTGATCCGGACGACCTCTACGACCTCCACCCCGAGCGGTACGTCGAGATCGACGCCGTCTGGGACTGCCTGGACGCGATCCTCGAGCCGGTGCGGGCGATCGACGGCGGGGAGCTCGTGGCCGGAATCGATGATCGCGACGTGCTCGTGCTGGCCGTCGACGAGGTGGCCGAGATCGCTGAGGCGCTGGCGCGCCTGGACTTCGGTGCGGCGCTGCGCCGGTCGCGCGAGGCCGTCGAGGAGTTGTACGGAGGGGCCGTCGAAGACGAGGACGAGGAGGAATTCCGTCTTCTGTTCGACGAGGTCAAGGCCTTCTACGCGCGGGCGGCAGCTGATCGGGCCGCGGTGATCAAATGGTGAGCAGCCGGACGTCGGCTGCCCACCATTTGGCGCTGGGTACCGGACGCGCCCTTGGCCGTCGGGGGCGCCGTCCGGGCCGGCTCACGCGTTCCAGCCGTAAGCGTCCCCGGTCGCCATCTCCTCCCAGTACATGGAAGTCGGCTGCTCGGTGGGCTGTACCGATTCGAACATCGGCCGGATCGCGGCTTCCTGCTGGCTGAAGAACGTCTCGAAGCTCCCGCGGTCTGGTCCTGGGCGTACTTCTCCATGGGGGGAGCACTGCTCCATCCAGGCGATGCGCTCAGGGGCGGGGGCCCGCGGCGCGCCCGAGGCGGTTGGCGATGGCGGTGCCGAGGCCCCGCTCCGGCGGCAGGGACGCGATGATCAAGTCGCAGCCCTGCTCGTCGAGGTCGCGCAGGTAGCCGTAGAGGCCGCGCGCGTAATCGGCCGGCGATGCGGGGACGGCGATCACGGCGTGGGCGTCGACCGGCAGGTCGGCGTAGGCCGGCGGCACCAGGACGCCGACGCGCCGGCCCTGCTTGTGGGCCACCGCGGCCTCGGCCAGCACCTGCTCGGGCTCGACCAGCACGACCGTGGCCGACGGCGCGTAGTGCGAGGGGTGCTGGCCCGGGACGCGGACCTCGCTGTCGCCCGCCGCGCCGTCCGGGACGGGGTGGCCGAGCACCGCTTCGAGGTCTTCGCGGGTAATGCCGCCGGGGCGCAGGAGCACCGGGGATGCGCCGCTGACGTCGACGATCGTCGACTCGACGCCCACCGTGCAGGGGCCGCCGTCCAGGACGAAGTCGACACCGTCACCGAGTTCGGCGCGCACGTGCGCGGCGGTGGTCGGGCTGACCGACCCGAAGCGGTTGGCCGACGGCGCCGCGACTCCGCCGCCGAACGCTTCCAGCAGCCGCAGCGCGACCGGATGCGCGGGCACGCGGACGGCGACCGTCTCCAGCCCGCCGGTCACTTCCAGCGGCACTCGCGCGGAGCGGCGCAGGACCAGCGTCAACGGCCCCGGCCAGAAGGCGTCGGCCAACTTCCGCGCCGCCTCCGGCACCTCGGCGACCCAGCCCTCCAACCGATCGGCCCCGCCGATGTGGACGATCAGCGGATGGCTCGGGGGACGCCCCTTGACCTGGAAGATCCGCGCCAGCGCCACCGGGTCCTCGGCATCGGCCGCCAGACCGTAGACGGTCTCGGTCGGCAGCGCCACCAGGCCCCCGGCGCGCAGCACCGCGACCGCCTTCTCAATGTCAGCCGTGCTCGCGATCACGCACTAGATCCTGCCATATCCGCCGACGCCGCTCGGCCGGGTCGAGGGGGAGTCACTCCCGGGTGCGAATGGGGGAGCAGGCGCCTGAGCGGCCGGTCGCTCGGTTGCCCAGTCGCCGGGTCACTCGGTCGGTGGTTGCCGGGTTGCCGGGTCGCCGGTCAGGCCCGCCGCGGATCCTCGCCGTCCTTCTTCACGAGCCGATCACCGACGTCGAGCTGCTTCCACAGCTCGCGGTCGACCTTGGCGGTGACGACCGTTCCGTCCTCGGTCCGGACCTTGAGCCGACGGTAGAGGTTGGAGCCGTCGAGCAGCGCGCGGGACTTCTTCACGACGGTGCCGGTCCACGCGTCCTTATGGGTTGTCATGTCCCGATAGTAGAAGTCTGCGTGATCGTTCGCGCGGCCGCGGCGGCCCACCAGCGGTTTCCCGCATCCTGGCCGGCGCCTTGGCCTAGATCGCAGAACCCTGATAGTTTCGATCCCGCCACGCCGAATGGTGTAGACCAATCCCGCGCGTCCTCGCCGACTGCGCCGTGGCCGCACATTGATCAGAACGGGGCGCGCGACCAGCGCGGAAGGAACATCGAATGCGTATCCTGACATCAGTCCCACGGAGCCGTCGCCGGCGTCCGCGGGCTTTCTTACTGTCGGTCGTCGGCGCGCTGCTGATACCGGCGCTCGTGTCGACGACGGCCGCCATCGGCAGCGCGAACGCCGCGGCCAACCCCTCCGCCGATGCCAAGCCGGCCCGCCACGCCTACCCGGTCCTCACCGACTGCCAGGGCGGCTCCGGCTACTGCTTCACCCCGGCCGACCCGGACCTCGCGGCCGGGCCGAGCGAGCTGATCGAGACGGTCAACTGCGCGATCGCCACCTACTCCAAGACCGGCACCCAGCTCGCCGTCACCGATCTGCGCACACTGGTCGGCATCCCGATCACCGCAGGGTGCTTCGACCCGCGCGTCATCTACATCCCCTGGTCCGGCCGCTTCGCTATCTCCTTCGGGGACAACGTGAGCGCCGGCTACCCGATGCACTTCGCGGTCAGCACCACCAACAACCCCGGCCTGACCCCGGCGGCCTGGCACTCCTACGCCACCCCGGCCACCGCCGACGGCTTCGACCAGCCGAAGATCCAGGCGACGAAGAACACGTTGATCGTCTCCGGCAACAGCGACACCTACGAGCAGTACTACGTCTACCAGCTCAACCCGGTCCTCAACGGCAACGCCAGCCCGGCCATGACCGCCCTGACCAGCCCCTACGACGAGGCGCTGCCGTCGGTGAACACCACCGCCCCGACCCGCGGCTACTTCGTCTCGATCACCGGCGCCGGCGCGGAGCTCACCGAGATCACCGGCCAGCCGAACCTGGGCAACGTCGCCCTGACCAACTACGCCCTTGGCACCGGCGGCATCGCCCAGCCGCCGCAGGCCCCGATCCCCGGCGGCTTCCTGGACACCATCGACAGCCGTCCGACCTCGGCGGCGTACGAGGTGGAGACCGGTGACGGCAAGCCGGTCCTGGAGTTCTCCGGCAACACCGCCTGCGGCGCGGACGCCTGCGCCTACGACGTGAAGCTCGACCTCACCACGCCCACCGCCCCGGTGGTCCTGAAGAACACGACCGTCGGCCGGGCCGGCTACGGCTACGCCTTCGGCTCGGTCACCCTCGACGCCGCCGGCAACGCCTACCTGCCCTACTCCCGCACCGACGCGGCGAACACCCCGTCGGCGGCGGTCGCGGCCACCAACGCCGCCGGCACCGTCCTGTTCGACTCCGTGATCACCGCCGACGCGGCCGGCTCCTCGGCCTGCGGCTCCGGCGACACCGCCCCCTGCACCGAGCGCTGGGGCGACTACTTCGGCGGCAGCCAGGATCCGACCGACCCCACGAAGGTCTGGGTCATCGCCGCCGACCAGGCCGGCAACGGCGGCTTCTCGTGGGCCACCTCGATCGCTGAGGTGAGCACGGCCGGGATCGTCGCCTCGTGACGAGCCGGTAGCGGCGGGCAGTTCAGCAACCGCACAACGATCCGGTCGCGCGGCCTTGGTGGGGGCGCGGCCGGATTCGGCGTGCGGTGCCTTGGTGCGCGATGCCTTGGTGCGCGGTGCCTAGGTGTGCGGTGTCCGGGCGCTAATCCCTCATCGTGGAGCTGTGAGCTGGCTTTCCGGAAGCAGATTTCTCCCGAGAATCCTGCGCAAGCCGCCCCACAGCAACCCCAAGCTCCCGCATAGCCACCACCATCTCGAACTCCCGCCCCGGCGCGCACTGCGCCACGACCGCGTAGCAGACCTGCCGGGTGCCGCGTACGACTCCCACATCGGCGCGTGTGCCCACGTCCGTGCCGGTCTTGTTGGCGACCCAGGTTGCGCTGAGCGGGACCTCGCGGACCGTCGAGTCCTCGGGGTCGTGGGGGATCGAGGCCGGGATCATGCTGCGGTCGGCGCAGCCGGCCATCCATTCCAGGAGCAGCGGGCCCCATTCCCGGTTGGTGGCGATGAGCTCGGTGAACGCGGACAGCTCGCGCGCTGTTCCGATCGCGAACATCGGTGGGTGCTCGGGCAGGCGGGGTTCGCGGATGCGATCGAGGATGCGTGTGTGGTGCAGGCCTGCGGTGGTGGCGTCGGTGGCGACGCGGTCCAGGCCGACCCGGCGGAGTAGTGCGTTCGTCGCGGTGTTGTCGCTGATCGCGGCTGTCAGTCGGGCCAGGTCGCTGAGGGTCCAGGTGCGTGCCGAGAGGTTCAGCAGTACTCCGGAGCCTGAGGCGTAGTCCTCGTCCAGCAGGCGCAGTGGCTCGTCGGGGTCGAGGTCGCCGGTGTTGAAGCCGCGGGCCATCGTCGCCAGCAGCAGCAGTTTGCCGACGCTGGCGAGCGGCAGTGGTTCGTCCGCGCGGTGCTCGCCCCAGCCCGGGATCGAGTAGGCGAGCGTGCCCGGCAGGTCTGGCATGGCGGCGGGTCCTCTGGGGCGGGGCGGCTGGGGCGGGGCGTCTCGGCAGGGCGGCTGGGACAGGCGTCTCGGACAAAGCATGTGCAGCAGGGGCAAAAGCCGCCAGACACGTGCGCGAGGCACGCTCCGCCGTCGCACCAGAGTGGGCCATCGGCGCGTGGTTCCGACCCGAGCCTCGAAAACCTCGCCGCTCACACTCCAAATCGGTATCTGCGCCCTACCGGATCGCTCTGAGCGGCCACGATGACGCCTCAACCAAGAAACCCGATCTTGGGAACCGTCGCCTCGACCGAGCCAAGGAGCCTGCGTGACGAAGGTCGAAACGCCGCGCGGCACACCCCCCGTGCTGCCCGCGCTGCCCGCGCGTCCCACCGCCGCGGAGGCCGAGCTGCTCGCCGCCGACGCCGTCGCGGCCTGTTCGCGGCTCATCCGGTTCGACACCAGCAACTTCGGCGCCGGGGAGAGCCGTGGGGAGCGGGCCTGCGCCGAGTGGGTCGCCGAGCAGATCACCGACGCCGGCTTCCGGCCGGTGGTGCTGGAGTCGGCCCCGCGCCGGGGCAACACCGTCGTGCGGATCCCCGGTGCCGACCCCGGCGCGCCGGCGCTGCTGGTGCACGGCCACCTCGACGTGGTTCCGGCCGAACCCGGCGACTGGAAGTCCTATCCCTTCTCCGGCGAGGTGCGCGACGGCGCGGTCTGGGGCCGCGGGGCCCTGGACATGAAGGACATGGACGCGATGATGCTCGCGTTCCTCAAGTACCTGGCCCGGACCGGGCAGCGGCCGCCGCGCGACATCGTCATGGCGTTCGTCGCCGACGAGGAGGACACCGGCGAGTACGGCGCGCGCTACCTGTGCCGGGAGCACCCCGACCTGTTCGAAGGGGTCAGCGTCGCGATCAGCGAGTCCGGCGGCCACTCGGTGCACCTGTCCGACGGCGCGCGCCTGTACCCGATCGCCGCCGGGGAGCGCGGCAGCGCGTGGATGACGGCCACGGTGCGCGGTACCGCCGGCCACGGCTCGCGCCGCAACGACGACAACGCCGTGGCCAAGCTGGCCGCGCTGGTGACCCGGTTCGCCGAGCACGAGTGGCCGGTCCGGGTGGTGCCGATCGTCCAGGCGCTGCTCGACGGCCTGTCCGCGCACTTCGGCCGCCGCGTCACCCCCGACGATCTCAGCGCTCTGGGCGCCGCGGCGCCGCTGCTGGCCGACACCCTGCGCAACTCGGTGAACCCGACCATGCTGCGCGCCGGCTACAAGCACAACGTCATCCCCAGCGAGGCCGCCGTGGCCCTGGACGGCCGGCTGCTGCCGGGCACCGAGGCCGAGTTCTTCGCCACCGTCGACGCGCTGCTCGGTCCGGACGCCATCCGCACCGGCGACTACAACGCGCCGGTCGGCGCCGACTTCACCGCGCCCGACTTCGGCGCGATGGCCGCCGCGCTGAGGGCGCACGACCCCGAGGCGCTGGTGCTGCCGTTCTGCATGACCGGCGGCACCGACGCCAAGGCGTTCGCGGCGATCGGCGTGCCCGGGTTCGGCTTCGTGCCGGGCCGCACCCCCGAAGGATTCGACGCCTGGAAGTACGTCCACGGCGTCGACGAGCACGTGCTCACCGACAGCCTCGCGTTCGGCGCCAGCGTGCTCACCACGTATCTCATGACCGATCCCCGCAGCAGAACAGCCTGAGCCACCCCGCCCGACCCGACTGACCTGACCGACATCCCCTCACTCCGGAGGCCCGCATGGTTACGAGCAGTTCCCGGCAGTCCCGCCCACGCCGTCTCCAGAACGCGCTGGCGGCCGCCGGCGTGAGCGCGGCCCTGGTCGCCGCCGGGCCCGGCCTGGCCGGCCGCGCCTTCGCCGACGGCTCGACGGCCGGCTCCGGCTCCGGCGCCGGAAAGACGCTGCGGGTGGCCATGGACGGCTCGGGCGTGGACACGCTGAACCCGTTCACCGCCTACTTCAACGGCGCGCTGGACCTGTTCGGCGGCATCTACCCGACGCTGACCACGATCGACGACGCCGGAAAGTCCGCGCCGTACCTGGCCAAGTCCTGGAAGCTCTCCGACGACCACCTGACCTGGACCTTCCAGATCGCCGACGGGCTGAAGTGGAGCGATGGCCAGCCGCTGACCGCCGAGGACGCGGCCTGGACGCTGAACCTGATCATGACCGACGACGTGGCCGGCACCGCCAACGGCACGTTGGTGGCGAACTTCGAGTCGGTCACCGCCCCGGACGCCACCACGCTGGTGGTGAAGACCAAGCAGCCGCAGTCGAACCTGGACTACATCAGCATCCCGGTCTCCGGGATCCCGATCGTGCCCAAGCACGTCTGGGAGGCGCACACCAAGGACCTGAAGGACTTCAAGAACGAGTCCACCCCGGTCGTCGGATACGGCCCCTGGGTGCTGACCGAGTTCAAGACCGGCGAGTACGCCAAGCTCGACGCCAACAAGACCTTCCTGCTCGGCGCGCCGAAGTACGACCACCTCATCGAGCAGATCTACAAGGAGACCGACGCCGCGGTGGCCGCCCTCAAGGCCGGCCAGCTCGACTACATCGAGGGCGTCAACGCCACGCAGTTCAAGACCCTCCAGGGCGCCTCCGGGGTGCAGACCGCGCAGGCCGTCGGCAACGGCTGGTTCGGCCTGGAGCTGAACGCCGGCGCCAAGACCCGGACCGGCAAGCCGATCGGCACCGGCAACCCGGCGCTGGCCGACCCGGTGCTGCGCAAGGCGATCGCGCTGGCGGTGGACAAGAAGACGCTGGTCGCCAAGGTGCTCGACGGCCAGGGCCAGGTCGCCGAGGGCTACCTGCCGCCGGCCTGGCCGCAGTGGAGCTGGAAGCCCGCCGACGACCAGCTGAGCAAGTTCGACCCGGCGGCCGCCAACAAGCTGCTGGACGACGCCGGCTATAAGGCCGGCTCCGACGGCGTCCGCGTCGACCCCAAGACGAGCAAGCCGCTGAACCTGCGCCTGGGCATCCACTCCGACGACACCCAGGACGCCGCGGTCTCCAACTACCTGGTGAGCTGGTTCAAGGCGATCGGGATCAACGCCACCATCCAGCCGATGAGCATGAGCGCCCTGAACAGCGACCTGGGCAAGGGCAACTGGGACATGCTGATGGACGCCTGGACCACCGGCCCGGACCCGACCTACCTGCTGGGCATCCAGTCCTGCGGCACGCTGCCCAACGACGACGGCAGCGGCGGCAACACCGACTCGTTCTTCTGCGACGCCGACTACGACAAGCTGTTCGCGCAGCAGAGCACGATCTTCGACCCGGCCGAGCGGGCCAAGGTCGTGGGCCAGATGCAGGAGATCCTGTACCAGGGCAACTCCAACATCATGTTCTACAACTCCACCCACAAGATCGCGGCCAATGCCAAGGTCAGCGGGCTGCTCACCGGCACCAAGGACGCCAACGGCTTCTACCCGGCGCAGAGCTCGTTCTGGAGCTACCTCAAGGCCGCGCCGGCCGCCGAGGCCGCCGGGTCCTCCGGCAAGGACGGCGGCAGCGGCGCCGGGCTGTGGATCGGTGTGATCGTCGCGGTCGTGGTGGTCGGCGGCGGCGGGGTGCTGGTCCTGCGCCGCCGCTCCGGAGCGGACGACCGTGAGTAGTCCCCGCTATCTCGTCACGAAGCTGGCGGCCGCCGCCGTCAGCTTCGCGGTGACGCTGGTCATCGGGTTCGTGCTGTTCAACCTGATGCCCGCCGACCCGGTCCGCACCATGACCCGGGGCCGGCCGACGAGCGAGGCCGAGCTGGGCCGACTGCGGGTCCAGCTCGGCCTGGACAAGCCGCTGTGGGAGCGGTTCCTGGACTTCGTCAACGACACGCTGCACGGCCGGCTCGGCTACAGCTGGCAGTACCAGCAGTCGGTGGCCTCGCTGACCATGCACCGGCTGGGCCCCACGCTGCTGCTGATGGGGACCGCGTTCGCGATCTCGGTGGCCCTGGGGCTGTGGCTGGGCGTGCGCAGCGGCTGGCGGGCCGGGAGCCTGTTCGACCGGATCACCTCGGCGACCGCGCTGACGCTGTGGTCGGTGCCGACGTTCTGGCTCGGCATGATCCTGCTGATCGTGTTCAGCGTCGGGATCGGGCCGATCCACGGCTTCCTGCCGGCCGGCGGCATGAGCGATCCGACGCTGCCCCAGACCGGGATCGAGCATTACGCCGACGTCGCCAAGCACCTGGTGCTGCCGGCGCTGACGATGGTGCTGGTGGTCTACGCGCAGTACGTCACCATCATGCGCGCCTCGATCATCGAGGAGATCGGCAGCCCCTACCTGCTCACGGCCCGGGCCAAGGGCCTGACCGACGCGGTGGTGCGGCGCCGGCACGCCGTGCCCAACGCGCTGCTGCCCTCGGTGACCATGATCTTCCTGCATCTGGGCGGCCTGATCAGCGGCGCGGTGGCGGTGGAGGCCATCTTCTCCTGGCCGGGCCTGGGCGAGCTCACCTATGAGGCCCTGAAAATCCCCGACCTGCCCCTGTTGCAGGGCACGTTCATCGTCTTCAGCGCGAGTGTGATCATCATGAACCTGCTGGCCGACCTGGCCTACCGGGCCCTGGACCCCCGGGTGCGTGCCTCATGAGCGGCCTGCGGCGGTTCCTCAAGGAGTTCCGGCGCCGGCCCTCCGGCGTCGCCGGGGTGAGCATCCTGGCCGCCTTCGTGGCGCTGGCGCTGCTGGCCCCGCTGTTCGTCGGCGAGGACCAGCTGGACGTCACCAAGGTCGACGGGCCTCTGCTGGCCCCGCCCTCCGGCTCCTATCCGCTGGGCACCGACCAGGCCGGCCGCAGCATCCTGGCACTGCTGGCCTACGGCGCCCGGGAGTCGCTGCGGATCGGCATCATCGCCACCGTGCTGACCGTGGTGTTCGGCAGCCTGGTCGGCATCGTCGCCGGCCACTTCGGCGGCTGGACCGGCCGGATCCTGATGCACGTCACCGACTGGTTCATCGCGCTGCCGAGCCTGCCGCTGGCCATCTCCCTGGCCGCGGTGCTGGGCCAGGGCGAGACCTCGATCACCATCGCCATCGCCGTCACCTCCTGGACCGCCACCGCCCGCCTGGTCCGGGCCCAGACCCTGGCCGTGGAGGCCCGGCCGTTCGTCGAGCGGGCCCGGGTCCTGGGCGCCGGGAACCGGCAGATCATGGTGCGGCAGGTGCTGCCCAACGTGATGCCGCTGATCCTGGTCTCCAGCACCCTGACCGTGGCCGGCTCGCTGCTGAGCGAGGCCACGCTGACCTTCCTGGGCCTGGGCAACCCGACCGACATCACCTGGGGCGAGATGCTGCACGAGGCGTTCGCCAACGGCGCGTTCACCGCCAACGCCTGGTGGTACATCCTGCCGCCGGGCCTGACGATCCTGGCCGTGGTGCTCGGGTTCACGCTCACCGGCCGCGCGGTGGAGCACGTTCTGGATCCGCGGATGGAGAAAAGCCGATGAGCGCCGATCCGACCGGCACCGGGCCGATGAGTACTGAACCGATGAGCGCCCAGCCGACTAGCGCCGGGCCGACCAGCGCACAGCCGCCCGACGCCGGGCCGAACAGCGCCGGGACGGCGCCGCCGCTGCTGGAGGTCCGCGACCTCCACGTCACCTACCGCTCCGGGGACCGCACGGTCCCGGCGGTGCGCGGCGTCGGCTTCACCCTGGCCGCCGGCGACACCCTCGGCGTGGCCGGGGAGTCCGGCTGCGGCAAGTCGACGATGGCGCTGAGCCTGATGCGGCTGCACGGCGGTCGGGCCGAGGTCACCGGCGAGGTGCTGTTCAAGGGCGAGAACCTGCTGACCACCGGCTGGTCCCGGCTGCGCGCAGTGCGCTGGGCCGGGGCCTCGGTGGTGTTCCAGGGCGCGATGAGCGCGTTGAACCCGGTGCGCACCGTCGCCGACCAGATCGCCGAGCCGATCGTGCTGCACGACAAGGTCTCGACGAAGGCCGCCGAGAAGCGCGTCGCGCAGCTGCTGGACAGCGTCGGCATCCCGGCGCAGCGGATGCGCGCCCACCCGCACGAGTTCTCCGGCGGCCAGCGCCAGCGGGTGATGATCGCCATGGCCCTGGCCTGCCGGCCGGACCTGATCATCGCCGACGAGCCGACCACCGCGCTGGACGTGATGGTCCAGGCGCAGATCCTGGAGCTGCTCGGCGACCTGGTCAAGGACGCCGGGATCGCGGTCATGATGATCACCCACGACCTGTCGCTGCTGGCGCACACCTGCGACCGGCTCGCGGTGATGTACGCGGGCCGGATCGTCGAGCTCGGACCGTCGCGCCAGGTGCTGGAGGACCCGCGGCACCCCTACACCACCGCGCTGTCCCGGGCGTTCCCGACCATCGGGGACCCGGCCTCGCGGCGCGCGCCGCAAGGCCTGGCCGGGGACCCGCCGCGGCCCTCGGACGTCTCCGACGACGGCTGCGCGTTCGCGCCGCGCTGCGCGCGGGTCCACGACGGATGCCGCACCGAGAAGATGCTGCTGTGGCCGGCGGGGCCGGACCGGGAGTCCGCGTGCCTGCTGGCGCGGCCGGAGAGGGGAGGCGGTGCGCTGTGACGCTCGAAGTCAGGGACCTGTCGGTCGTGTACCCGCCGCGCGGCGGGGTCGGTCCGGCGCGCGCGGTGGACGGGGTCGACCTGCGGATCGGCGACGGCGAGATCGTCGCGCTGATCGGCGAGTCCGGGTGCGGGAAGTCGACGCTGGCCCGGACGCTGGTCGGGCTGGTCAAGCCGAGCCGGGGGCAGGTGCTGTACCAGGGCACGCCGCTGGACTACTCGGCGAAGGCGCTGAAGGCGTACCGGCGGCACACGCAGCTGGTGCTCCAGGA
Source organism: Catenulispora yoronensis (assembly GCF_039531695.1). Classification (NCBI taxonomy): domain Bacteria; kingdom Bacillati; phylum Actinomycetota; class Actinomycetes; order Catenulisporales; family Catenulisporaceae; genus Catenulispora; species Catenulispora yoronensis. The sequence continues at coordinate 17,663 of NZ_BAAAQN010000094.1, read as the reverse complement.
CCCCGGCGGGGCGCTGAACCCGAAGCAGAACGTGTTCGACGCGGTGGCCGAGGGGCCGCGGCTGCACGGGCTCAAGGACGATCTGAAGGAGACCGTCCACGACGCGCTGACCAGGGCCGGGCTGCGGCCGCCGGAGGACTTCTACCACCGCTACCCGCACGAGCTGTCCGGCGGGCAGCAGCAGCGGGTCGTCATCGCCGGCGCGCTGGCCCTGAACCCCTCGCTGATCGTCGCCGACGAGCCGGTGGCGTCGCTGGACGCCTCGGTGCGCGGCGAGATCCTGAAGCTGCTGCTGCGGCTGCGCGACGACCTCGGCCTGTCCGCGCTGGTGGTCAGCCACGACCTGGGGCTGGCGTGGAACATCGCCGACCGGGTCGCGGTGATGTACCTGGGACGGATCGTGGAACAGGGGACGGTCGAGGAGGTTCTGCTCAATCCGAGGCATCCTTATACCAAGGCCCTGCTCTCGGTGGTGCCCAGCGGCGCCGAGGACTGGCGGCCCACGCTGCTCAGCGGGGAGCCGCCGGACCCGACGGCGATCCCGGCCGGCTGCCGGTTCCACCCGCGGTGCGGCCGCTGGGCCGGGGCCTCCGCGGCGGACCGGGAGCGAGCCGCCTGCGACCGGCGGGAGCTGCCGGTCCTGGCCGCCGACGTCTCCGGCGCCGCGTGCCACCTGCTCGACCTCGACCCGCCCGCCACCGACGTCTCGAACGCTTGGGAGAACGCATGACTCTGCTCCGCCCGCCCGGTCTGAAGCCCGGAGACACCATCGCGGTGCTCTGCGCGTCCTCGCCGGTCCACAGCCAGGAACATCTGGAGTCCGGGCTGCGGGCCATGGAGGCCGTCGGGCTCAAGCCGGAGGTGTTCGGCACCGCCCGGGACACCGGAAGCAGGTACGACTACCTGGCCGGCACGGACGCCGAGCGCACCGGCGACCTGATGCGCGCGCTGACCGATCCGAAGTACGCCGGCGTGTTCCTCGCCCAGGGCGGCTACGGCGCGCAGCGCACGCTCGAAGCGATGGACTGGGACCGGATCGACGCCTCGGCGCCGAAGGTGGTCGTCGGGTACTCCGACGTCACGGCGCTGCTGGAGGCGATCGCGGTCAAGCTCGGCTGGGTGTCGCTGTTCGGGCCGATGGTGGCCTGCGGCGGCTTCTGGCAGGGGCCTGACGAGTACGACTTCAAGGAGCTGATGAAGCTCCTGTTCACGCCGTCGGCCGTGACGCGGCTCAGCTTCCCGGGTTCCCGGACGCTGGTGCCCGGCGTCGCCGAGGGGCTGACGCTCGGCGGCACCGCCACGCTGATCACCGCCAACTTCGGCACCGACACCTCCTACCCGGCCAAGGACGCGATCCTGTTCCTGGAGGACGTCGACGAGCTGCCGTTCCGGATGGACCGGATCATGACGCAGATCCGCCGCGCCAAGGGCTACCTGGACGGCGTGCGGGGGATCATCCTCGGGACGTTCACCGAGATGGGCGACGACCCCGCGCAGATCGACGCCATGCTGGCCGAGCGGTTCTCCGACCTCGGGGTGCCGGTGCTGGCCGGGGTGAACATCGGGCACAACTGCGAGATGCAGACGTATCCGGTGGGGGTGCGGGCGCGGCTGGACGCCGACGCCGGCACGCTGACGTTCCTGGACCAGGTGCTGGCGGATCCGCCGGCGGACCGGTGATCGGGGACCGGATCCCCTGAACCAGCGCTCTGACTTGCAGTCCGAAGGACTGCTCGACGTTCCCCAAACACGGGTGCTGCATGGTGGCCGAGTCAGGACTCGGCCACCATGCTCGGCAGCCGTGCTGGAGCCGCCCTGGCGGGAGTGAAGGGCCTTCGACTCCCGCCAGGGCTTTCGGCGTGCTTCTCGGTTTGCTTCTCGGCTTGCTTCTCGACCTCAGGCCCGCGTCTCCGGGTAGAGCCGCAGCAGGTCCTCCTCCGTCTCCCGCCGCACGATCACGCGTGCCCCGCTCTCGCCGACCGCCACCACCGGCGGCCGCGTCACCAGGTTGTAGTTGCTCGCCGAGGCCCGCTGGTACGCGCCCGAGCACGGGATCGCGATCAGGTCGCCGGGGGCGATGTCGCCGGGCAGGTCGACGTCCTCGATGAGGATGTCGCCGGACTCGCAGTGCTTGCCGACCACCGTCATCCGGCGCGGCTCGGCGTCGCTCTCGCGGGAGGCCAGCGCGGCGGTGTAGACGGCGCCGTAGGTGGCCGGGCGCGGGTTGTCGCTCATGCCGCCGTCGACGGCCACGAAGTGCTCCTTGACCGTCCCGACCTCGTAGAGCGCGACCGTGGTCCGGCCGGCGATGGAGCGGCCGGGCTCCACGGCCAGGCGGATGTCGCCGGGGACCGCGGCGCGCAGGACCTCGGCGAGTTCGGCCGGGGTCGGCGCGGGCGGATCGCCGGGCAGGTAGCGGAATCCCAGGCCGCCGCCGAGGTCGAGGTGGCCGATGGTGACGCGGTGCTCCCGCTCGATCGTGCGCAGGAAGGCCACCATGCGCCGGGCCGCCAGGCCGAAGGATTCGAGGTCGAAGATCTGCGAGCCGATGTGGGAGTGCAGCCCGACGAGCTCCAGGTGCGGCTCGGCCAGCACCCGGCGGACCGCCTCGGCGGCGTCGCCGGAGGCCATGGACAGGCCGAACTTCGTGCGTTCGCCTCCGGTGGCCAGGGCGGCGTGGGTGGCGGCGTCGATGCCGGGCTTCACCCGGACCATGACCTTCTGACGGGTGCCGAGGTCCTCCCCGGCGGCGGTGACGCGCTCCAACTCGTGGAGCGAGTCCAGGACGATGCAGCCCACGCCCCACGCCACCGCCTGGCGGATCTCGGCGCTGGACTTGTTGTTGCCGTGGAACACCACCCGCTCCGGCGGCATCCCGCCGACGCGCGCCACCGCCAGCTCACCGCCGCTGCACACGTCGAGGCACAGGCCGAGCTCCGCCAGCCAGCCGACGACGGCCGGGGCAAGGAACGCTTTGCCGCCGTAATGGACGTCGCCGTCGGGGAAGGCGTCGACGTAGGCGGTGCACCGGGCCCGGAAGTCGGCCTCGTCGAGGATGTAGAGCGGGGTCCCGTACTCGGCCGCGAGCTCGCGCACGCCCAGGCCCGCGATCCGCAGCTGCCCGTCGGCCCACGTCGAACTGACCGGCCAAGTGTGGTCCCGCACCGCGATGCTGTTCATAGGAATCACGCTAAGGAACGCCCGGCGGGGCGCGGGGCCAGCGTCAAGGAACTGGACGCTGAGGATCTGTTCCGTCGCCGAGGCCCGGCGGGCCGGGGTGGCGATGGCAGATTCGCCGCATGCGGCGGAGCCAGGCTGGTGAGGAGCAGGGTGCGGTCGGCGTGGTCGATCTCCGCGCCGAAGCAGTGGTCGATCTCGCCGCCTTCCGGTCCAACATCGAGCGGTTGCGGGCCGCCGCGCCGACGTCGCAGCTGATGGTCGTGGTGAAGGCCGACGCGTACGGCCACGGCGCCGCGACCTGCGCGCGCGAGGCCCGCGCGGCGGGTGTGCCGTGGCTCGGCACGGCGCTGCCGGGGGAGGCCCTCGCCCTCCGGGCCGACGGAGACCGCGGACGCCTGCTGACCTGGCTGCACAGCCCGGGCCAGGACTTCGCCCCGCTCGTCGCGGCCGAGGTCGACATTTCGGTCGGCGCGCGCTGGGCGTTGGACGGCGTGGTCGCCACCGGGGGACCGGCGCGCGTACATCTCAAGGTCGACACCGGGCTGGGCCGGGGCGGCGCGAGCCGCGAGGACTGGCCCGCGCTGGTCGCCGCCGCTCGCCGTGCCGAACGGGATGGAGTGGTCCGGGTGGTCGGCATCTGGTCACACCTGTCCTGTGCCGACGATCCGACGTGCGACTGCACCGCGCGGCAGATCGCAGCCTTTGAGGAAGCCTGTGCCGTGGCGCGCGCCGCCGGACTCGATCCGGAGCTGCGCCACCTTGCCAACTCGGCCGCGACGCTGCTGACTCCCGCTGCGCACTACGATCTCGTTCGGCCGGGGCTGGCGGCTTATGGACTCTCGCCCGCGCCGGCCGTCGCCACCGCCGCCGGCTTCGGTCTGCGTCCGGCGCTGACGTTGCGTGCACGTCTCAGTGCTGTGAAACACGTCCCGGCCGGTCACACGGTGTCGTACGGACACGCGACGGCTACGCGGCGCCCCACTGCGCTGGGCCTGGTGCCGCTCGGCTATGCCGACGGCGTCCCGCGTGGTGCGGGACGCAGCGCGGAGGTGTCGGTCGGGGGCCGGCGGGTCGGGATCCTCGGGCCGGTGGCGATGGACCAGTTCGTGGTGGACCTGACCGGGTTGGACGCGAGCGCCGGGGACGAGGTCGTGCTGTTCGGTCCCGGCGCCGACGGCGAGCCGACGGCCGAGGACTGGGCCCGGGCCGCCGGGACGATCGGCTACGAGATCGTGACCAGGCTGGGATCACGACTGGCGCGGCGGTACACGGCGGAGTCGGCCACGGGCTGGTCGGGCTGCTCGGGCTGATCGGGCCGGTCAGGTTAATTGGGCTGATCGGCCGGTCCGCCACGGCGTGCTCGGGCTGATCGGCCGGTCCGGCCCCGGCTACATCGGCGGACCGGCGCCGCCGCCGAGCGGTTTGCCGGTCGCGTCGCGCATCAGCGCCTCGATCGCCGACACGCTCGCGAGGTGGCCGAGGCAGCTGTTGTAGGCGTCCTGGCGGTCCTGGACGGCCGCCGTCAGCTCGGCGAGGCGCTGAACGGCGTCGGCGGAGCCTTCGGGATGAGCCGGTAGCGGTTCGGGCTCCGGACCGGTCGTCCCCGCTCCTGAGGACTGCTGCCGGAACAGGGCGAGGTCCTGCTCGGCGCGCCGTAGCGCGTTGAGCTCCTCTTCACAGGACATGGGCTCACCTCCGCGAACTGTCCTATGACATGGTATTCGCCCTGTCTGAGAACTTCTCGACCAAACTCGGCTGGTTCCGGGGGCACCGGTGTCCATGTGGCCTGTTCGGACCGGAGCGCATGGTGTGGCGCCATTGGGGTACAGCGCGGCAGCCGGACGACTGAAGTGGAGAGGGGCAGCTGATGGACGTGGGGGAGAGGTACGTTCTCGGCCGGCTCGTCGGCGAGGGCGCCACGGCGTGCGTTTACGAAGCCGAAGATTCCGTGCTGCGGCGCGAGGTCGCGGTGAAGGTCTTCCGGGACGGGAACCCCGGCGGCAACGCGCAGCGGGTCAGCGAAGAGGTGCGGATCCTGACCGCGCTGTCGCACCCGCATCTGCTGCCGCTGTTCGACGCGGGACGGAGTGCCGACGGGCAGAGCTTCATCGTGATGCCGCTGGTCCGCGGTACGACGTTGGCGAACATGGTGGCGCGGGGACCGGTCGGGCCGCGGGAGGCGAAGAAGATCGGCACGGCGCTGGCCGAGGCGCTGTCCCACATTCACGCGCGCGGCATCGTCCATCGCGACGTCAAGCCCAGCAACGTGCTGCTGGCCGAGGACGGAATGCCGTTTCTGGCGGATTTCGGGTTCGCGCACGCCGAGGACGGCCCGGCGCTGACGGCCACCAACTGCGTGGTCGGCACGGCCGGGTATCTGGCTCCTGAGCAGGCCGAAGGACATGCGACGACACCGGCGGCGGATGTCTACGCGCTGGGACTGGTGCTGCTGGAGGCGCTGACCGGCGAGCGGACGTATCGCGGCACGCCGCTGGAGCGCGCCGTCGCCAACGCGCTGCGGCCGCCGGTCATCCCCGCGCGGCTGGGCCCGGGGTGGCTGGAGACGCTGCGGATGATGACGGCGCGGGACCCGTCGGAGCGTCCGACGGCGGCGGAGGCCGGACGGCTGCTGGCGGCGGCGGAGGACACGCTGCCGGAGGTGACTGCGCAGGACGACACGATGATGCTCACGCCGGTGCTGGTGTCGGCGCCAGTGCCAGTGCCAGTGCCAGTGCCGGTGCTGGCGTCAGTGCCAGTGCCAGCGCCAGTGCCGGTGCTGGCGTCGGCGCCGGTCTCCGAGCCGGTCTCGGTGCCGGTCAAGGCCTCCTCCCGCCGCCGACTGACCGCGCTCGGCGCGGCGGGATTCGCCGCCCTCACGGTGCTCGGCCTCGGCGTCGGGACGGACTGGCTGGCCTTCGGCGCCGCCGGCCCCTCGCGCCCGGCGGCGCCGGTCACGACCGCCCCGCCCGGCGCCGGCCCGGCCGGCTCCCGGCCGCCGACCCCGGCGCCGGCGACGGCACCGGCCGCGACGCCGAGCGCCACCTCACCGCGTCCTGCCGGCACCACGAGCGCTCCGGTCGTCCAGCAGCACCCGGCCGATCAAGTCCTCAACGCTCCGACGACGTGCCGTTCCGACAAGGGCAACGGCCATGGCAAGCACAAGTGCCAGGGCGCCGACGGCGATTCGGCGGACAGCAATCGCTGAGGGCTGACATCGACGACCTTGAACAGCCGCGTGCGGACCCTGGAAACTGTGTTCATGACAGAGATGGTGGACCGGCGGGAGCTGCTGAGCAGCTTCAACGACGCGGTGCGGCGCCCGGATCTGTTCGGGGGCGAGACCGCGGTCCGCGCCCTCATGGACCAGCTGGCGGCGACCGAGCCCGGACCAGGCGGACCAGGCGAACCAGGCGGACCAGCCGAAGCAGGCGGACCAGCCGAAGCAGGCGGACCAGCCGAAGCAGCCGAACCAAGCTCCGAGGCCGATCCGCCGATCTGGTTCCCCGACACGCACGCCCGGTTGAGCGTGCTGACCTACTTCCAGCGGATGTTTCCCGACCCGGAGACCTTCGTCGTGGCCTCCCAGCTGGGCCAGGACGCCTACCAGCGCGGGTGGTTGCGCTTGGACCGGACCATGAACCCGGTGGCGTATCAGAACCTTGTGGAGAGCCTCTTCGAGTGGGCCGAGACCGATCGCAGCCTGAGCGCGACCGTGCAGACGTTCGGGCGGCCCTCGGTGGTCTTCGGCAGCGCCGACCCGCGGCGGCCGAAGACGCTCGGCTACGGCACCGGCGACCGGACGCAGCCGCTGGCCGTGTTCCATTTCGGGCTGGTGTCCGGGCCGGTGGACGAGCCGGACGCGCCGCCGTCGGCCGAGCCCGCGCTGCTCGGTGTCCAGGCCGACGGCTCCGGAATCGTCCTCGACGGGGCGGTGACGCCGGCGGGCGAGCGCCGCTGACGCGCGGGACGCCGCCGCGCCGGCCTTCCGGCCCTCCGGCCCGGCCTCGCTCAGGCTCCCGTCAGGACACTGCGAAGCGGCACAGCGCCGCGACCCCGCGCCGCGGGCCGTCGTCCTCCAGGCCCTCGGGCAGAATCCTGATATCCGCGTCGGTCAGGACGGCCGCTCGGACCAGCACGTCCTGGAACCGTGCGTGCGCCGGGCGCCCGTCGGGCACCAGGACGCCGGTGCGGTGTTCGGAGATGTCGGTCGGCCGCGGGCCGAACCAGGCGGTCGAGGGTTCGGACTCCTCGGCCCCGGGCTCCGGCGGTGTCAGCAGCAGCACCTGGACCTGGGCCCGGGCCAGCGCGTGGACCGTGGCGGAGGGGCCCTGCACGCCCAGGCCGCCGGGGCCGGACCGGTCCTGGACGCGTTCCAGCGTGCGCAGGCTCTCCTCGTCCACGAACTCGCGGACGGCCGCCTGGACCTGGTCGGCGCGCTGGTGCTCCGAGCCGTCGGGGGCGCGGCCGCCGGGGATGGACTTGATCGCCACCTCGGAATGGACGCTTACCGGCAGGCGGTCCAGGAAGTACTGCTCGGCGCGCACGTCGCCGCCGACTATCAGCAGCTTGGCCCGGGCCGCCGCCAGCGCCTCGGCCACCGCCTCGGCGACCCGCCCGGCGTTGTGCTGCCACGAGTCCTCGGCGCGCCGCTGGTAGCGCGGCTGCGCCGAGCCGCCGGGGGCGTTGCGCTCGATCTCGTCGTCGGGGCCGGTGATCGCGGCGCGCACGGGCTCGGCGGCGCCGGCCGGCTGCACGACGAGCTCGGCGCCGGTGCGGTCGAGCATGACCGTCGCGTAGGCCGGATGCTGTTGGCGCCAGTGCAGCAGCGGAAGGATGTGCGGCACCGCCCCGCAGTGCGCCTGGTCCTCGAACTCGGCGCCGGGCAGCGCGAACATGCGCGTCCGGCCGTCGGCGCCGACGAAGGCCGCTGTCGGCGCCGCGCCGGATCGCAGGGTGCCGAGCACTTCGCCCAGCGCCTCCAGCGCGTCCGAGGGCGCGCCCGAGCGGCGCAGCTCGTCGAGCACCGCGCGGATCCGCAGCTCGGTGTCGTCGATGCCGGGTCCGGGGGAGGGCGGGTTCAGGTAGACGCTCAAGGTCGGGGCCGGGAGCTCGTAGAGCTCGTGGACCATCGGGTTGTCGGTGATCGGCGTCATCGTCATCGGTGGTTGCCACCTCCGTGGGTCGAGCGGGTGGAACTGGTGGATCGGGTGGAACAGGTCGATCGGGTGGAACAGGTGGAGCAGGCGGATCGGAGGGAGCAGCCGGCTCAGAGCGACTCGTCGTCCACCACGTGGACGGCCGCCTCCTCGGCCGACGCGGCGCCGCCGTCGATGCCGACGTCCTCGGCGACCAGGTCGGTCTCGCGGTCCGGGTGCGCGCCCTCGTCCGGGGCGACCAGGCGGCCGGACCGGCCGGTGCCGACCTGGTCGTCCAGCGGTTCGCCGTCGCCGTCGGACAGGTCGCCGACGCCGTCGTCCCGGCCCGCGGCGTCCCGGCCCGCACCGCTCCGGCGCGCGCCGGCCCCGGCCGAGTCCGCCGCGGCGGCCAGCTCGTCCGGGTCCTCGCCCTCCTCGGGCACCTCCTCGGCCAGCCGCTGGTCCAGCGTCAGCTCCTCGCGCATCCCGAGCGGGCGCTCGGGCGGGGAGTAGCCTTCTTCCAGCGGGTCCGACCCGCCGATTTGCGAGTCCTGGGCCTCCAGCTGGTCCAGCTCCTCGGCCGCGTCATAGCGCTCCGGGTCGATGCCGCCGGCTTCTGTGTCGCTCATGGTGTGCTGTGTGACCAGCCCTGGATGGATCAAACGCACGGTCCGCCGTTTAGGAGGCGGACGTGCGGCTAAAGGAGGCCTTTCAGCAGCAAGGAGATGATGATGACGGTTTCCGAAGCAGTCCCGCCGGTCGTCCGCGCCGCCGTCGGCGGCATAGCGGTCGACGAGCTGCTGGTCACCCGCCGGCGGCTGCGGCTGAACCGGGATCCCAGCCGGGTGGTCGCCCGGCTGTTCGTGCCCGGCGCGCACCCGCCGGAGATGAGTTCGCGCGCGGCCGCGGTGGTGCGCCGGATCATGGCGCTGACCGACGACGAGGTCGAGCTGGCCTACGAACGGCTGGTCGCCGGGTTCGGCGGCCGGCACCGCGACCTGGAGCGGACGTTCGCCGACAACTTCCGCGTGGTGGCGCACCGGGTGCCGGGCGAGGCCAAGCTCAGCGGGCTGCGCGAACTGTTGATCGGCGCCCATTTCACCCACGAGTACGCCATCGAGGGCGCGGCCTTCACCAACCCCTCGATGGTCGCGCATCCCGATCAGAGCGGCCTGGAACCCGGTCAGCTGCGCTTCCTGATGAGCGCCCGCGCCATCGGCGAGGGGCACTTGTCGTGCGTGGAGTTCCGGACCGGGATCGTCGGGCCGAACGGCGAGCTGACCGTCGACCCGCCGTCGCCGTACGCCGGCACCGGCCATCTGCACACCGCCACCTACAGCCGCACCCAACTCGCGCACGCCCTGAACCGGCCCTATGAGGACGACGAGATCCTCGCCTTCCTCCTGCACCACCTCCCCGAGAACTTCACCGAAGCGGAACTGGAGGGGCTGCTCGGCGCGCTGAGCCCGGAGCTGCTGGTGCTGGAGCGGACGTTCCAGACCCTCTCGCGGGTGCATTGGTTCATCGCCTGCCAGTACCGCGTCCAGTTCCCGGAGGACCGGGACGTCTCGGAGAACGTGCTCTGGCCGACCTCGCCGACCGAGCGGCACGGCATCGAGGACGCCCGCTTCGTCCGCTTCACCGACGACGACGGCCGCTCGACCTACCGCGCCACCTACACCGCCTACGACGGCTCCGAGACCCGCACCCAGGTGCTGGAGACCGACGACTTCCGTACTTTCCGCATGTCGCAGCTGTTCGGCAAGGCCGTCGGCAACAAGGGCCTGGCCCTGTTCCCGCGCAAGATCAACGGCCAGTACGCCGCGCTGTCCCGCTGGGACCGGGAGTCCAACTCCCTGGCCACCTCGCAGGACGGCCGGGTCTGGCCCGAGGCCCGCGACCTGGAGGTCCCGTTCCACAACTGGGACCTGATGCAGGTCGGCAACTGCGGGTCGCCGGTCGAGACCGAGGAGGGCTGGCTGGTCCTCACGCACGGCGTCGGCGCGATGCGGGTCTACGCCCTCGGCGCGCTGCTGCTCGACCTGGACGACCCGTCCCGCGTCCTCGCCGCTCTGAAGGAGCCGCTCCTGATCGCTTCCCCGGACGAGCGCGACGGCTACGTCCCCAACGTCGTCTACTCCTGCGGCCCGCTCAAGCATCAGGACACGCTGGTCATTCCCTACGGCTTCGGCGACATGGGGGTGGAGTTCGCGACGGTGCCGGTGCCGGCGCTGCTGGAACGGATGCGGACGGACGGCGCGGTTTCATAAGCCCGAGAGGTTCATAAGCAGAGGTTCGTAAGCAGAGTTTCATAAGCAGAGTTTCATAAGCAGAGTTTCATAAGCCGATGGAGCCGTAGATCCGCTAATAGAGGACTACTCCCACTACCCGACTGCTCCCAGCCGCTGCCGCAGACGCTCCAGGATCTGCGACAGCAGCCGGGACACTTGCATCTGCGAGACGCCCAGCTCGGCGCCGATCTCGGCCTGCGACATGTTCCGGAAGTACCGCATCAGCAGGATCCGCTTCTCCCGCGCGGTCAGCCGCTCCAGCAGCGGTTTGAGCGCCTCGCGGTCGACCACCAGGCCGAGGGCCGGGTCCTCGTCGCCGATCAGCTCGCCGAGCGTGGTGCCGTCGCCGTCGGCCAGCGCGATCGGCACGTCCAGCGAGGCGGTGTGGTAGGCCGCGACCGCCTCGTAGGCCTCGACGACCTCGTCCAGCGGCAGGTCCAGGAAGAACGCGACGTCCTCGGCGCTCGGCGCCGCCCCCAGCCGCTGGGTCAGCTCCTCCTGCGCGCCCCGCACCAGGGCCGACAGCTCCTGCATCCGGCGCGGGACGTGCAGATCCCAGGTCGTGTCCCGGAAATGGCGCTTGATCTCGCCGGTGATGATCGGGGTGGCGTAGGTCAGGAACGTGGTGCCGTATGCGGGGTCGAAGTTGTCGACCGCTTTGACCAGGCCGAGATAGGCGACCTGTTCAAGGTCCTGCGGCGGCTCGCCGCGCTGCCGGAAGCGGCGGGCGACGAAGCGGGCGTAGGCCATGTACTCGCCGATGACGTGGTCGCGCAGGGCTTCGTACTCGGGGTGGTCGGCGGGCAGGGCGCGGAGCCGGAACAGCGCGGCGCGTGCTTCGGCTCGTTCGTGGTCTCGGTCCTCCGGGAATTCCATTCCTACCTCCCCTCCGCGTGCTTCTTCAGGATCTCCACGCGGACGGTCGTGCCTTCGACGTGCAGGGCGCAGCCGTCGGCCAGGGCGTTCAGGATCGTCCACCCGAACTCGTCGCCGTCGGGCAGCGCGAACGCGTCGGCCTCCACGGCCACGGTCACGCGCAGCACCGGGCCCTCGACATGGAACGTGGCTGTCAGGTCGTTCTGCTCGGAGCCCCGGGCCAGCCGCACGCTGTTGCACAGCAGCAGCCCGCAGGCCTCGTCCACGGCCAGCCGCAGATCGGCGACCTCGGCGAGGGTGCAGCCCAGGCGCGGCGCCAGCTGGCCGCAGGCCGAGCGCAGCAGGGGGAGATACGTGGCGTCGGCCGGGATGCGGATGGTGACGACGGCGGGCTCGACCGGGATCATCGACGCCTGGTGGCCGGACGGTCCGTCCACGCCTGCCGCACCCGCTCCGCGGTGGCGTCGGCCCACGCGGCGAGCTCGCGGTCGAGCACGGTCCGGACGTGCTCGTACTCCTCCAGCGCCTGGGCCCAGGCCCGGTCGGCGCCCTCCAGATCCTGGTGCGTGCGGCCGAGCAGGAGCAGATCGCCCTCCCGCTGCGCCGCCCGGAGCTGCGCGGCGACGCGCGCCCGCACCCGCTCGCAGGCGCCGAGCGCGGCCTCGGCCGTGCTCTCGGCCGTCAGCAGCCGGCCGATCCAGGCGTCGGCGACGGTCTGCTCCGCCTCGCGGACCGCGGACCGCCGCGCGGCCTCCTCCATGGACAGATGCCGTTCGGCATCCCCGGTGGCCATGGGCGGCTCACTCCCCGCGCGTCCGCACGCGGGCGCTGATTCCGTTGCCGACTGTCTGCGTCATGGGTCATCGCTCCTCGGCTCGTGCCCTCGGGATGGCTGCGAGAGGTCCTGCTGCCCGCCTCTTCCAGGGGTAAACGGTGCGATTCACCGCCTCCGATTTCGGGCGTTAGGCCGCCGCGCTGCTGGGTACCGGAGTGCTCACCGGAGGAGAGTCAGGGAGCGAGCATGAGATTCCCGTGGTTCCGTACCAAGCGTTCTGTCTATCGGCGGCTGCTGCGCGAAGTCCAGGAGCACGAAGCCGTCCGCGAGGCGGAGGAGATCGTCGGCTCGGCCTGGATGGCCGGGTTGATGGAGGCCGCGGGCCGGACCGCGGGGCAGGTCCGACCCGGCAATCTGGGGCTCGGCGAGTTCGTCCGGCAGGAACGCGAGGTCTGGGCCGCCGCCGTGAAGCTGCGGGCCCTGGACGCGATGGTCGACCGCGAGCGCTTGGCGGACGCCGCGCGGGCCGCCGGGATCGGCGACGCGGCGGTCACCGAGGTGCTGGACCGGGCGGACCGGGCGGACCGGGCGGACCGGGCGGACCAAGCAGATCGAGCAGACCGGGCAGATCGAGCGGACTGAGCGGACTGAGCGACACGCCGCCCCCGCGATCCGTGGCGCCGGACCGGTTTGATCTCATGAGGTGGCGGACACCGGGACCGGGTCGAGGCGCGGAGGAAGGTGCGGACATGAGTGAGAGCATCCAGATCGCCATTGGTTCGGCGGTCAAGGGCGACGGAGGATTCGTCGGCGAGGTGGAGCGGGTCGACGTGGACCCTGGCGGACCGTTCGCCACGGCGGTGTCCATCCGGCCCCGGCATGAGGGCGGCGCGCCGCGCCGGGTCCCGATGGCGCTGTTGGAGCAGGGACCGAACGGTCTGCGGCTGCGCTGCACCCGCAAGGAGTTCGAGGAACTGCCGGCGGACGGGCCCGTGCGATGAGCGGGACGGGATTGTTCGGGCGGCGATCGTTCAGGAGACGATCGTCCGGGACGCCAACTTCCGGGACGCCATCATCCGGGACACCGTCGTCCGGGACACCGTCGTCCGGGGCGGGATCATTCGAGGCGCCGAGCTCTGTCCGCCTGTCGCCCCGCCGACGGCTGCATGAGCGCTTCGGAGCCCGGCTGGGCCTGACCCTCTTCGTCGCCGTTCCGGCCGCCGCGCTCGCCGGGCTACTGGCGGTCGCGGTGGAGAGCGCCTGGGATCCGTTCCGGAAGCTCGACCAGGACACCGCCACCTACCTCCACGACCACGCCGCGGGCCATCCCTTGGTCATCCGCGTACTGCTGCGGGTGTCGGAGATCGGCGGTCCGATGCCGTTCCGGGTCGTGATCGGGGTGCTGGCCGTGGTGCTGTGGGTGCGCGGCGCGCGCCGTCTGGCGTTGTGGGCGGCCTCGACGATGCTCGCCGGCGCGGTCCTGGATTCGGGGCTGAAGGCGCTGGTCGACCGGGCGCGTCCGCACCTGCCGAATCCCTTCGCCCATGCGCCCGGGGCCTCGTTCCCGTCCGGCCACTCCATGGCTTCGGCGCTCGCCTGCGGGATCATCGTCCTTGTCCTGCTGCCGTTGCTCGGCCGCCGGGGCAAGGCGGTGCTCTGGACGCTCGCGGTGCTGGCGGTGGTCGCGGTCGGATACAGCCGGGTCGCGCTCGGCGTGCACTGGGTCACCGATGTGGTCGGCGCGTGGCTGCTGGCGGTCGCGTTGCTGGCGGCGACGGTCTCGGTGTTCCAGACCTGGCGGGTCGAGCACGGGCTGCGTCCGGTGCGTCCGGTGCGCGAGGGCGTGGAGCCGGAGGAGGCGGACGAGTTGTCGCAGGGCGAGGAGTTCCATGTGGAGCGGGGGAGTGAGAAGTGACAGCGTCCGCAGCCGGTTTGCAGTCACACGCGACCCGTCATCCCGCCGTCCGGCGGACGGTCTGGCTGGTGTCGGGACTGGTGGTGATCTTCGCGCTCCTGGCCTTCATCGGCTGGCTGGTCACCGGATCGCTGGCGGATGATTGGCCGCTGCGCTCCGAGGACGGTCTGGACCGGTTCCTGGCTTCGCATCGGACTCACGTGCTGAACGTGGCATCAGGGATCTTCTCCACCCTGGGCAATACGCAGTCGGCCATCGCGCTCAGCGCGGTCGTGTTCTTCGCGATCAGGGTGTTCACTCACCGCTGGATCGAGTCGTTCTTCGTCGCGGCCGCGCTGGTGAGCGAGGTCAGCGTGTTCCTGCTGACGACGGTGGTGATCGAGCGGGCCCGGCCGACGGTTCAGCACTTGGATCATGCCCCGCCGACGTCCAGTTTTCCGTCCGGACACACCGCTGCGGCTGTGGCACTGTATGCGGCTGTGGCGCTGGTGCTGTGGCGGCACGGCGCGGCCTGGCCGGTCTGGCTGTTGCTGCTGATGCCCTGTGCGGTCGGCTTCTCGCGCCTGTACCGGGGGATGCACCACCCCAGCGACGTTCTGGCCGGGGCGCTGCTGGGGGTGCTTTGTGTGATGCTGGCGCAGCGCGTGGTTCTCGGCGACGCGCCCGCATCCCGCACGGTCACTCGCCCAGGGCGGCGGTGACCGGTCTTGTCGGCTGGTTCGGTTGGTTCGGCCGAGTCGGCCGAACCAACCGGCTCAGCTGTCGATGAGCTCGTGGAACGCTTCGCGGCAGCGGAGCAGATGCTCGCGCCACTTCTCTTCTTCCGGCTCGGACAGCTTGGTGTCGGCCGTGTTGGCTGCACTGGTCGCGCTGCTTCCGTCAACGTCGTCGGCGTCGTCGGCCTCGGGATGCCCGACGCTGTCGGCGATCTCGCCCACGCGCTCGGCGATGGTGTCCGCCAGGATCCGCACCAGGCGCCCGGCGGCCTCGGCGGCGCGGCGGGGGTCGGTGACGAAGCCGGTCTGCACGGTGTCCCACTCGCTGAGGAAGGCCGCGCGCTGGCTGTCGTTCAGCAGGGTCTCGGACCGGGGCCGGGCCGGAGTGCCGTCGGGCTGCTCGGCGGGCGGGTCGAGTTCGAGGGGTCGTTCCGCGACGCCCTCCTGGGACTGCTCGGCGGGCGCCGCGGTCTTGATGGGACGCGTGGGTACGTCGTCGGCGCTGTACTCGTCGACCTCGTCGTACAGGTCGTCCTGGGAACCGTCGGTCGTGAAAGTCATGGAAGTCGCTCCTTCCGGGTCGCTCCGTGCCGGCCGGTCCGTCCGGACCGGCGGCGCGCTCCGGTTGTCCCGCCGGACCGGCCGTAAACGTCGTCCTGCGGCTTGCGGTGCCGGGGCGCCGCTCCGCCGGGGCTGATCAGGCTCCGTAGTTGCCCGGCCGAGGGTCGGCGCGCCGGGTCCAGGCACAGCATGCTCGCCAGCAGCGCGCGCCACTGCGGCGGCAGGTTCTCGGGGATGCGCGGCGCCCGGTGGACCACGCCCGCCAGCCGCTCCAGCGGCGGACCGGTGTACTCCGGCTGCCCGGTGAGGGCCTCCAGCAGGATCAGTCCGAGCGAGAACACGTCCGAGGCGGGCAGCGCGCCGTGCCCGCGGGCCTGCTCCGGCGCGAGGTAGCCGGCGGTGCCGACGACGGATCCGGCGGCGGTCCGCGCCGGGCCGTCCCAGGCGTGGGCGATGCCGAAGTCGGCCAGGAAGATGCCGCCGTACGGGTCCATCAGGACGTTGGCGGGCTTGAGGTCGCGGTGGACGATCCCCCGGGCGTGGATGTGCGCCAGGGCCTCGGCCAGCGCCGCGCCGACCCGGGCCACGTCCACCGCCGGCAGCGGTCCGCGCCGGATGACCCGGCCCAGGTCCTCGCCCTCGATCAGCGGCATGACCAGGTAGCGCCACGCGCCGTCGCGGCCGGCGTCCAGCAGCGGGACCAGGTGCGGATGGCCGACGGCGGCCAGCAGCCGCGCCTCCTCGGCGA
Organism: Catenulispora yoronensis; assembly: GCF_039531695.1. Classification (NCBI taxonomy): domain Bacteria; kingdom Bacillati; phylum Actinomycetota; class Actinomycetes; order Catenulisporales; family Catenulisporaceae; genus Catenulispora; species Catenulispora yoronensis. Next base: position 1,466 of record NZ_BAAAQN010000094.1, on the reverse strand, counting down.
ACCGGGCGACGTGGTCCGGACCGAGGTCCGCGGCCATCAGGATCTTGACCGCGACCGGCCGCGAGAGCCGGACGTCGGTGGCTTCGTAGACTTCGGCGGCGCCGCCGAGGGCGATGCGTTCGCCGAGTCGGTAACGGTCCCCGAGGAGGGTCTGGGTCGCTGCCGTGAGAGTCACCCGCGTCCAATAACCCGGATTCGGGGGTTTACACGTCCTTTTTCGGCGGCGGCTGGTCCGGGAACCGCTCGGCGAGCAGTTCCAGGAACGGCCCGACCCGCAGATCGCCTTGCGCGGAGTGGCGGAACGGGAGGTCCAGGTTCACGGAGTAATGGTTCCGCCGGCCGACCCGGCGCCGGGTGACGTACCCCGCCGCCTCCAGATCGGCGACGATCGCCGCCGTCGCCCGCTCGGTGATCCCGGCAGCCGCGCTGAGCTCCCGCATCCGCGCGTCCGGGTTCCGCGCGATCTCCACCAGGACATGGCCGTGCGAGGTCAGCAACGTCCACGCGTCCCGCCTGCCGGTCTGTGCCACCCGGCGATGATAACGCCTGGACGCCGAATCATGAATATTTCTTCCTGCATTTCCTGACAGGTCTCACCCCCGCCCCCCGCCGCCACCCCGTGTCCACGATTCGGGACCACGATCGCGGGCATAGAGCCCCGATGGAAATCCTTGCCTACGCCGAGCGAGCGGTCGACCTGGTGAACACGGAAATCCCCGGCGCGGACCAAGACAGTCTCCGCTCCGAACAGGATCTCCGACGTCTACTGCCCGCCACCTGGACCGTCTCCCACAAGGCGGCCGAGGACGGCCTTCGCGAACTGCGCGCAGTCCGCCCCCGCCTCCGCCGGATCTTCGAGCAGGCAGCGGCAGGCCACGGCCGCAGCGCGGTCCAGGCGGTCAACAAACTCCTGGTCGACTTCCCAGCCTCCCTGTCGATCAGCGACCACGACGACGACGGCTGGCACATGCACCTCGCCGACGCCGAAAGCGGCCCAGCCCGCCGCTTCGTAACCGGCGCAGCCCTGGGACTGGCCTACACAATCGCCGAGCGCGGACCGGAACGCCTCGGCGTCTGCGAAGCCACACGCTGCCGCGCGGTGTTCGTCGACACCACCACCAACTCCTCGCGGCGGTACTGCTCGGACCGGTGTGCGACGCGGGCGAATGTGGCGGCGTATCGGGCGCGGAAGCGGGCGGGGGTTGGTGGGGGTGCGCGTGCTTAGGGTGGATCGGCTGTTGGTTAGGTCGACGGCGCGCGGACTTAGGCTGGGGCCCGGGCTGGATGGTGAGTCGGGTCGCCCGATCGGCTGCTGGCTTGGCCGGCGGCGCGAGTTCTTAGAGCCTGTTGTCTTTCCGAACGTGGCTGGTGGTGGGCCATGCTTTGGGGTGGTTCAGGGTTGATCGGTGCATGAGTGCAGGGCCTTCCGTGTAGCTCGATGAGTGTCTAAGTCCTCGAGCGGGAAG
>NZ_BAAAQN010000093.1:0-34756 GCF_039531695.1 Catenulispora yoronensis | reverse complement strand
TACCCGCAGCACAGCGCAGAATCAGGACCCCGTCACGACTCAACGAAAACCGCCACCACCGAGCCACGACCCCTGCTTCAAATCGCGACTCACGTGGCGACGGCCAAACATCAACTCAGCTCACTAGGAGCCCGGCGACCCGCCGAGTATCCATGACCTGACATACCGCATGATCACGTCGCGGGAGCAGGCCAGAACCCAGAGATTCCCGGATTCCTACCACCTGGCCGGAAGCCCGGACCAGATCCGGATGCAGGCCGGGAACGCCGTGGCGGTGAACGTGGCCCGCTGGATCGGCGAGCGCGTCGCCGACGTCCTGCTCTAACCCCCTGACAAGGCTCGACATGCGGGCCGAACCGCACCCACAAAGCAAGGAGTTTGTCATGACCATACTGACACCGGAGTTCCTGGCGTGGTCCAGCCAGGAGATCCACCGCACCGCCGAGGACCACTGGCGCAAACACGGGACCACCTCGATCAAGACGGTGCTGTTTGCCGCCGACGGCGTGCCTCGGCTGGTCGAGTTCGACCAGGGCATCGGGCAGGAGGCCGCCGGGGACGCGGTGCGCGAGCACGCCGAGCGGATCGGCGCTGTCGCCGTGGCCCTCACAGCGGTGGCGCGCGTCGCCGAGGTGGAGATCGACCTGGCGCCACAGGAACCAGGCGCCGGGGCCGCCGTCCGGTTGGTCGGCGACTTCGGCCGGGCGGTGCTGACGCTCACGATCTGGCCCGGCCGCGCCGTGACCACTTCTCTGTGCAGCGACATCCGCACCGGTCTGGACGGCCCTGCCGTCCTGGCCGCCGTGCGTGAGGGCACACCGTCGGACCTCGCGGAGTTCGCCGGCCTGATCGCCTGGCTGACCGGGCTCCTGCCGGAGACCGCAGCGCCACAGCCGCAAACCGACCGCTGAGAACCAGTCCCGCGCAGCCGACCCAGCGCCACCCCAGTCCATCCCAGGCCGACATCCAACGAGAAGCAAGGACCCATCCCATGACGATCAGCTATGAACGGCTGCACGCGGCCTGCGTGCGCCTGCACTCCGCCGCCGAGAACAACCACCGCATCCACGGCTTCGCCGCGCCGCTGCTGGTGTTCCTGCCCGAGACCGGACCCGAAGACCTGGTCCTAGTCCCCGACGGCATCCCGCCGCAGCACGTCCTGGACGCCTTCGCCCGACGGGCCGACGCGGTCGCCATCCTGACCATCGGCGAGGCGTGGGTCAGCGTCCCGGGCCTGTCCGCCCAGCAGATGGCCGCCCTCGCGCCGGAAGACCTGCCCCGCCCCTCCAGCGATCCCGACCGCGCCGAGGAGATCGTCACGCACTGCGTCGGGATCGGCCCGGACGGCACGACGATGGTCTTGACGCGCGCCAGCCGGATCCGGCGCACCCCGTTCGGCACGATGGTCAGTGACCCGGTCGACGGCGTCCCCGGCACCCGCCGCGACGGCGCGACCGAAGCCCTCGCCGCCGCGCTGCGGCCCGCGCAGCCCAGCGCCGAACCCCGACCGACCAGAGCACCCGAGGACACGCCGATGCCCCCACCCGCCCCGCCCGCCGAGCCCGGCGCGGCCGACCCGTCCGCCTGCCCCGGCTGCTCCGTGAGCGTCGGAACCCTGCACGCTGACGCGTGCTGTATCGGCTGGTGCGCCGCCACGGGCCGCCAGCGGCGCGACGGCTGCGATGTCGCCCACGGCTGCCGCACGGACCCGCGCCGCGACTGCAGAACGTCCTGGAGCGGCGAGCAGCCCGGCCTTTCCGACGCACGGCGTCTGGGCTGGTACGCCGTGCGCACCTCCGACGGCTGGACCAGCGCGGCCCCCGAAACCCCCGGCGCGGTGGAGGACCTCAACCGCCTGATCGCCGAAGGCGTCTGGGTCGACGCGCAGCAGCGGTACCAGGCCCCGGGCACCGATCCCGGCCCGGCCACAAGCGGCGGCGATGCGGACCGGGAGGACTGACGTGCCGATCACCGCCGAGCAGCTCGACGGGCTCACCTGCGGACTGCACGCCGAAGCCGAGAAGCACTTCCAGGCCAACCAGACCGTGGTCCCGGCCCTGTGGTTCATCTCCGACGGCACCGCCCGCCTGGTCGCGATGCCCCAGGGCATCATCGACCGCGAGCAGACCGCCGAGATCGCGCGCACCGACCGCCCGTCGGCGATCGTGCTCACCGGCGAGTCCTGGATGGGCTCGGTCACCGTGCCGGCCTCGACGGCCGCACGGCTGCCTCTGGACGACATCCCCAGGCCGTCCGAGCAGCCCGACCGGCGCGAGGTCATCGCCACGCGCGGCGTCGGGCGCGGCCCCGACGGCGCCCTGGTCCACGCGATGCGCGCCACCTTGATCCTGCGCAGCGTCTTCGGGGCGCAGTTGCTGCCGTTCGACCTCAACCCGGACGTCGGCCGCGAAGACGACTACGCCGCCTTCCTGGCCGGGCTGCTGCCCGGCGGCCCGCGCTCAGATCACAACCGCCGACGCCGCTGAGCATGCACCGCAGTCAGTAGGTCCCCGTCCGAACCGGAACGGGGACCTACTTGCGCTCCAAGGCCAGCGCCCGCCGCGATCGGAATCGGCCGCGGACCGCACGCCTGTCCATCACCGGTCTACGAAGCGGCGTCGCCCGCGCGCCGCGCCGTACGCAGAGGCCCGACGCCTCGGCGGCCGGAATCACCACCGCGGGAGCCGCCAGGCGCGCCTCGGCTGGAACGCCGGGGCGCCGAGGGGGCGTCGGATCCACAGGGGTGCGCCAATGAGTACGCGCTCGGTGCGCTCGGCGGCCGTCAGGTCCCAGCGGTCGGGGTCGATCTCGACGTCGAGGTAGATCCTGGCGAACCACTCGGCGTCGCCGGCCCGGCCGAGGGTGTAGCCGCGATGCTCCAGAACGGTCCCGCTTCCCAGCTGGGGCGTGGTGCTTCCCTGGTGCAGCGCGATCTGCAGTGCGTCGACCGCCATGTACGACGCGCCATCCGGGAAGTCGTAGCAGTCGCACCGCTCGCCGTTGCTGGCCAGGAACTCCTCGATGAACGGGGCCGAGGACGAGGTCCAGCCGTCCTCGAGGACGTCGGCCTTCTGCACGTACTCCGGGACGTTGTCCATGCTGCCGAACAAGATGACGTCGACCAGGCGACCGGCGCTGTTCGGGGTGCGGATATGGAACATCATTCCCGGCCGCTCCTCGGCGCCCACGAACTGCGACACCGAGACCCCGGTCCGGCCCTTGGCGAACTGGACGCCCGGCGGGCCTGCGATGTCCTCCATCGCGCGCCGGCCGACGGCGGCCTCGATCCGATCCGCCTTCTCATTCAGCGTCAACTCGCCGCCGCGGTTGCCGGACTCGACCTGGATGTGCGGTCCGGCGACCCCGACGTCGGCCTTGACGGCGAGCGAGCGCCGCGCCGCCTGACCGATGCCGTTCTCGCGGGCCAGCCGCGACACCCGGCGCTCCGACCAGTACAGATACTCCGTGACCTCGCCGAGTTCCCCCACCGTCGTCCCATCCCGCGCGCGGCACCCCTGGACCACTCACTGTAGGGACCGGGAGGTCCCGGGCGCGGAAGGCGCTCCGGTGTCGAGGCGCCCCGCCCGGCGGCATGAATCCCGGGCCGCAGCTGTTCCCGCGAGGACCACCGACACCCGGTGGTTGCCGCGGACGCGTTGTTCAACGCCGGGTGTGCGTCACCGCGAGGTACGGAGTGTTGGCTGATCACGACGCGGAGGTGATCAGCAGCGCCTCATAGTCGTCGAGGTGCAGCGCGTCGTCGCACATCTGCCGGACCCAGCCGGTCGCGAGTTCGGAGGCCGAGGACCCTGACGGGTCAGCGACCGCGTAGCCGCCGAACTCCTTGCGTACCATGGAGCCGGGCAGGCGCCGCGCGCCGGTGGTGCCGACGAGTTCGGTTAGATCGGGATCGGCCTCCAGCCACACCGCGGCCTTCATCGCCGGGTCGTCCGTCACTTCCAGCCGGAGTTCCCCGGCGAGCATCCGGTCGGCGAACTCGGCCAGGGCATCCAAGCTCGCCGCGAAGCGGCGGTGCCACCGGGCAATGCCCTGGCTCGGCGCGGGACCGTTCTCGTCTCGCGGCTGCACGTACACCGTCAGTTCCGCGCAGCGCGGGTCCCTGCCGTACCCGGCCCATTCCGGGTCGGCCGGGGTGAACCGTGCCCACGCGACCGGCGCCGGGTCGTCGTCGCCGGTCGCGAGGATGGCGCTGAAGCTGATGCGGCCACGAGGGTCCCAGGCGCTCCACTGCCGTCCCTCGGTCGCGGTAAGGTCTGCGATCAGCGCCCCCATCCGCCCCGCGCCCAGCACCTGGGCGAAGGAGCGGCGGATGTCCGAGGTGTGCGGATCGGACGGGGCCAGCGCACCGGACGCGACGAGCAGGCCCAGGCGCACTGACGGGGGCGGCGCGCTGTTCGCGCTGGGGAAGAAGTGCGGGTGGTTCGGGCCGACCGACCGGGAGCCGTTGTACAGCGCGCGGCGTTCTTCTTCGACGGCCGGCGCGCGCCAGCGCGCGCTCATGCGTCCTCCCGCAGCAGGTCCACCAGCAGGTCCACGATGGCCTGCGGGTCCAGCACAGCGCGGCGGCGCACCCAGACGTGGGTCACGTTGTCGCGCAGGTACGGGTAGTGCTGGAAGAACTCCGCACGGGCCAGGCCCTGCGGCGCGCCGACGATTCCGGTCAGCGGATGCTTGGTGACAGAGTCGAGGTACCAGCGCAGCGCGCCGGCCTCGTTCTCGCAGACGACGTTGGCCAGCGTGCGTGCCGAGCGAGCCTCCCCGGCCAGCACCACCGCAGCGAGGTCCTGACCGGCGTCGGGGCTGCTCCAGACGGTGATGCTCAGTCGAAGGTCATCGAGATCGAACTGCTGCGTCGCACCGTGGCTGCTGTGCTTCAGGTCGGGGAGCTGGAGCCGGGCGAGGTCGGCGGCGCCGGCGCAGATGTCCTCGAGGTCGGCCAGCGCCTGGGTGCGCAGCGCCACCCGCGCGTCCGCCTCGGCGCTGGCCTGGCCGTCGCGGGCCGTCTGGGCCTGGAGGCGCTGCTGGCGCTGCAGTGCGACGGCGGCCAACTGGCCGGCCGGCGCGTCCGCCGCAGGCAGGCTCGCCTGCGCCGCGGCGGCGTCCTGGTGCCGACGTGCCGGATCCTTGTCGAGCAGGCGCAGGATCCACCGGCCCAGCACGGGGCCGACCGGAGGCACAGGCGGCGGCGTGGACAGCTGATGCCGGCGCAGCTCGTCGATGGTCGCGCCGTTGAACGGCGGCCGGCCGGCGGCGAGCTCGTATGCGATCAGGCCCAGGGCGTACAGGTCGCCCTTGTGCGTCGCCGGCTGCAGCAACAGTCGCTCCGGCGCGTAGTACAGGGGCGTGCCGCCCATCGTGTACGTGAGGGTCGCGGTCCGGACGTCGAGGTCGCGGCTCATCCCGAAATCGGCCAGATGCCACCGCCCCTGGTAGAGCAGGATGTTCGCGGGCTTGAGGTCGCGGTGCACGATCCCGGCGGCGTTCAGCTCGATCAGCCCGGCGACGATGTCGTGGACGATCGCAAGCACCTCGGACTCGTCCCAGCCGCCCGGCCGCGCGGCGATCTCGTCGGCGAGGCTGCCCTCCAGTGCCAGCGGCATGAACAGCAGCAAGTCCGGCCCGTCGGAGGCGGAGGCGAACGGGACCAGGAGCTGCTCCGGCTGCCCGAGGGACATGACCTTCTCGGCGATCTCAAGCTCGCGCGGGGCCGCGGCAGCGATGCGCTTGACGGCGACCTCGTGGCCGTCGGCGACGCGGCGGGCGCGAAACACCGTGCCCTGGCCGCCGAACCCGAGGGTGTCGGTCAGAATCTCGTACTCCTGGCCGTCGTCGGCGATGACGTTCGTAGTCTTTACCTACCTGTTCAACCGGCGCCCCGGAACGCCGGGGCTTGTCCTGTGCAAGCCGTGCCGACCGCCCCGTCGCAACAAGGGAGAAACGCGAAATCCGGCCCGCTCCACAGGATTTCGAGGCGTCATGCCAGGGGGACGTACACGTTCAGTCGGTCGGATCAGAGACCTGCCGACACGTGCCTGCCATGCTATCGGGTCGGCTCAGCCTCGCGGCCGTCGTCGAAAATGGGACCGCCGACGGCGACACCGGAGCCGTGGAACCCGGCCCGACCGGTATGGGGCGCGTCGGCGGCTCGCGCCGCTGAAGCAAGGCACTGATCTGCCCGCTCCAGGTCCGCCGCCCGCGAATTGTCGATGGTCGGCGCGCCTCCTCGATTTAGAACAAACGTTCGAGTACCTTACCGCCATGGAGAATCTCGAAACGTTGGCTTCCGCGATCAGCCGGACGTTGTTCGACCTGGACGTGCCCTACGACGCGATCCGGATCGACGCCCGGGACGGGGCGGTGGTCATCAACGGCGTGCCCGCCCAGGCGGCCCGGGGAGCGCTCGACCACGCCCTGTGCCAGGCGCGCCTGCGCGTCCAGACGCTCCCGGCCGGCCCCGGGTTCCAGATCCGCGTCCAGCCCGGCCAAGACTGAGGCACGAGGACCGCCGCTCATGAACGCCTCGATCCGCTACGGCCCGACCCCGCCGGACCTCAAAGTCGGCAAGCCACCAAAGGCGACGTACGGCGTGCGCGTCGCTCAGACATTCATCCCCGTCCGGGCGCGGGTCGACGGCGCATGGCGGCTGGGCGTGGTCCGGGAATGGATCAGATCCAGATCCGGGTGGCTGGTGCGGATTGAGACAGTCGACGCGACCAGCGCGGTCGGCGTGTGCAGCGAGTGGTACGAGTTCCGTCCCGACGCGGTGGACCGCCTGAACATCGCCGCCGCCTCCGGCGAGGTACGGCTCGCCCCGCCGCAGGCGGCCGGCCGCGACCTCTGACCCCGCTAGGAGCGCCGGGGCTGACCGGCATCGCCGAGCGTGCGGTGTCGGCATGACGGCTCGCCCTGGCTCGCATATCACTCTAATTAACCTCTTGATAGTAGGAACTGAACATTTCGGGTTACGGTGGTGGCCATGACCGCTGTGACCTCGCCGACCGTGGCGCGGAAGAAGGCGCGCGAGCACGCCGCCAAGCTCCTGGAAGCCGACGATGCCGAGCGGCGGCGCCTGGAGGGCGAGAGACGCAAGCGTGTCGCCGAGGCGGCGGCGGACGTCGCCGGCAACGATGCCGAGATCGAACAGCTGACCGCGAAGGTCGAGGAGCTGCGCGCCGACAGCGTCCGGAAGCTGGCCGCCATCGTCGCCGACGGGGTGAGCGAGACGAAGACTGCCGAGATGACCGGACGCGACCCCCGCGAGGTCCGGGCTGCGGTCAGGGCCGAGACGAAGGTGTCGGCCGCCGCGAAGGCGCCGGCGGCGAAGAAGGCCGCCTCGACACGGACCGCCGCCAGCCCGGCCGCAGCCTGAGCCCCGTCGCCGCGGGCGTCCGGCCGCGCGCGGACAGGCTCTGCGGGAGGCGACCGACCGCTGTGCTCGCCGGGCTCAGTGGGGACTTCGTAGCCGTCTAAACAGGCCCGTCCACGATGCGGGCCCCGCGTACCTCGCCGACAACGCGACCGCTCCAGATCGGGATCGGCGCCGTGAGGTCGGGAACCTCGTCGTATACCACCAGGATCCGCACCGGGCCGGCTGCGCCCAGCGCGATCTCGTCAGCGCCAAGCAGCTCCAGCACGCAGCCGTAGACCACGGCGCCGCCTGCCGGGTCGCCGAGCACGAACGATCGAGTGGGGTTGGCGAAGGCGCCGCGGGTCATCGCCTTGGCGAAGAACACGGCCGTACCGGCCAGCATCGTTGCCAAGGTGTCGCCTCTACTTTCCTTTGCGCATGGCCACCGCCCGGCGCGCCCTCAGTACTGCGGGTATGCCGTCCGCCACCTGCGCCACCTCGGCAAGGCCCGGTAGGCGACCAGCGCGTCCCTGTAGCTCCGCTCGCGTCGCCGGACCTCGGCCACATCGAACTCCAGCTCGGCGCGCATCAGTTCCAACACGCCCCGGTCGGCCTCGGACAGCCTCGCGTCGTCCAGGGCTTGGACCACCAGCCGCAACTGGTGCGCGTCGGAGAAGCCGCCGCGCGCGCAGGACATGACGACCGCCGTGGCCGCCTCCTGTTCCGGCACGCCCGACGCGCGCAGCCACTGCGCGGCCTGGCGTCGCTGAAGCGCGCCCATATAACCCCAGAAAACCTCGTCGCTCACCCGCTCCACAGCGGACGGCTCCTGCTCAGCGTTTCCAACCATCGCCCTGAACTCATTACGTTAATATCAACACCTTAACTCATGCTGTGGAGGGGCACGGGCTCGATGCCACCCGGCCGAGGCCGCTCGGCGGGTGCCGACACGCTGAGTAGCGTCGAGATCATGCGGCGGCTGGGCGCGATGTACCGCGAAGCTGCCGCCCGGATCGGCGCCGCCCCAGAACGTGAACCGGACGGTCTGACCGCCGCCTCCAGGTCAACGACAGTCGAAGGCGCGGCGTAGACCGCACGAGGACGATCTCGACGACGAGGACGGCGAGAATGGACTTGTCCTTGTCGGCCCCGGAGGCGGACCGCCGTGCCATCCCGAAGGAGCAGGACGGCGCGGTGCGCGGAACGTGATCGTTCCGCGCACCGCGCCGTGGTCCGGGCGCGCGCCGTCAGGAAGCGGCGAGGCTGGCGCCCTGGTCCCGCCATTGGAAACGGCGAGGCTTGTCCTCGAACGTCGTGACGACCTCGGTCTCCAGCAGCTTCTCGCACGCGTTGTTGATGGCCCCCGCCGACCTGTTGAGGACCTTGGAGATGGCGGTCGGCGTCCACGCCCGGTCGGGGTGTTCACGCAGGTGGTCCTCCACCTGTGCACGCAGTTCGCCCTTGCCCAAGCGTGCAGGCGACGCCTCGGCTCCGGCCACCTGTGCCGCCGATGGCGCGACCGGGGCCGCGACGGGGAGGACGGGGCCGGGCTGCGCCGCCCCGGACACCGCGCCGTCGCCTTCGGCGCCACCGTCGGCCAGCTCGTCCGGTTCGTTGGCACGCTCGGATTCCGGCTCGTCCGCTTCCGGTACGAGCGCGATGTCCGCATCGTCGATGTGGTCCGGTTCGGCGGTTTCAGGGTGCGTCGGCTCGTCCGCTTCGGGCCCGTCGGGCATGGCTTCGCCTTCAGGAGCGCCGCCGACGGCCAGCCCGTCGGTGGGTTCGTCGTCCAGGTCGGGCCCGGATTCGGCGGAGCGCTCGTCCGGTTCACTGTCGCCGCCGGTCGGGATGTTCAGCGACGGCTCGCCCTCGACCCGGTCCGGTGCGGCGGTGTCGGTGTCGGTGTTCCCACCGGGTTCGACGACTCCATCGGCGGGCTCCGCCTGAGCGTCGTCGTCAGCAGTGGGCTGTTCCGGGTCGTCGGTGGCGGCGTCGGCATCGGGGTCGGTCCGGACTGCATCGCTCGCCCCCGGTGCGGCGAACCACAGGTCGGCGATGCGACGGGTGCCATCGAAGCCGCCGTCCTGGCGCACGGCCAGCCCCGCGTCGTGCAACGTGGACAGAGCCTTCGTGACGGTGGAGCGTCCCAGGCCGGAGCTCTCGACCACCTCGGCCGCCGTCATACCGCTCTCGCTGTCCAACTGGGCCAGGACGGTCAGGGTCGAAGGCGGGAAGGCGGGCGTGTCGGCGGGCGGCTGGGGGTTCGCGACGGGCGCGGACTTGGCGGGGGTCTTCTTCTTAGGCATGGCGGATCTCGTTTCAGCGAAAAGGAAATGAGGTGCGGTCATGCCCCGGCCGGGGCGTCCCCGGCGCGATTCGCGCATCGCCGGTGCCGGGGAACGGCAACTATGGACGCTCGATCTTCGAAAGTTGTCAACTCCAGCAGGTCAGGGCCCTGGTTTCTCCGTGCAGCGCCGCGCCGATCGGGACCCGCGCGGCGTTTCGCGTTGCCCGGTGGCGGTGTGACACGGCGTCGTCACCGGCAAAGACTTGATCTTCGTGGGGAACATTGCGTCCATGGAGCTCCGTACGGCGGCGCGCCGTGCGGGTGGCCGAGCGCCACCGGAAGCGAGCACCGCATGGAGGACCCCACGCATGGCAAACGATGACGGGCCGACGCCGCCGGGCAGGGCCGCCGATGTCAACCTGTACGAGATCGGCGCGGACATCCCCGGCGGGAAGGCCGTGCTGCTGGTCGCCGAGGTCGACGCCGCTGACGACGTGTTCGTCGGGCAGTGGACCGACGAGGACACGGTGTCGCGGATCTTCGACGGGGACCTGTACATCCGGCTATCCCGCAGCACACCGGCGTTTCCGGCCCTGGTGGACGCCGAGTTGATCCTGGCCCATGACGGACAGCTCCTGCCGATCACGCGGGTGCAGAACTCGACCGACTGGGCTCGGGAGCTTCGGCCGACCGCCGCAGCGGTCACAACCCTGCACGCCGATCTGGAGGTCAAGTTGGAGTGCAGGACGCACGCGCAAGCAGTCGCCGCGCCGGACTGACCGGACCACAGCGCCACCAATTACCGCACCACGGCCAGACCGCTTCCCCACTCGGGGACGCGGCCTGGCCGTGGTGCGGAAGTTCCCTCGAGAACCGTGCCCGCCCAGAAGCCCCGGATCGTCTTCGCCTACCGGTCGGACCGACCTGGGCCCCCAGGTGACGTGCTGGCTGCCGCGCCGGGGCGCAGCAAGCTGGCAGCGTGCTGACGGGTCGCGGTGCTGACCGTGGCGCCGACTGCGTCGGCTGCGGCGTCGAGGACCTGCATCTGTGCGGCGATCTCCGCGTGCCGGCCCAGCTCGGCCAGCAGGTCGAACATGCGCCGGTAGATGTACTCGTTATCGTCGGCGATCGATGCGGCGCGGCGCAGCGCGGCCAGGGCCCGCTCCTGCTCTCCGGCGCGCGCGGCCAGCTCGGCGTAACGGGTGAGGACCTCGACCTGCTCGGAGCGCACCGTGACCCGGGGTGAGTCCGCCCAGGCGAAGTCGGGGCTGGTCTGGTCGGCCAGCAGCTCCCCGCCGCAGACCTCTACCGCGTGCCGCAGCCAGCGCAGCTGGTCGGGCTCCTCGCGTGCCGCGCCAGCGGCGGCGTGCAGGGCGCGGAACAGCCACAGGTCGACCGCGACCTGCTCGGAGTCCAGCAGATACTCGCGGCGGTCGCGCAGTTCGACGAACCGGCCCGTCTTGTGTCCGGTGGACTCGCGCAGGCGGGCCCGCAGCGATTTCAGCCCGTCCTGGCGCCAGCGGGCGACGCGCTCGAGGTCGTCCTCGTCGGGCATACAGGCGGCGTCGATGCCGGCGTCGCTGATCCCGACGGCGCCCTTCCACGCCAGCAGCGCGGCCAGGGTGCGGGCCTGGCTGCGCATCTTGGTCACCGGCGCGCCGTTCGCCTCGATCCGCAGCGGACCCAGGACGCTGATCCGCACCGAACGCTGCGACCAGGCTTGCAGCATGTCGGCGGCGATCTGCTCGGCCGGATCGGCGACCAGGACCAGCCTCGGTACCGCGAGGCCGTCCTCGGCGCCGTCATCGGAATGCGACGACGACGGCATATCGGCCGCGACATTCTGCTGCCGCGTGGGCGGTGCATCGTCACCGAGTGCCGTTGGGACCTGGTCGGATGCGCCCTGGTTGGCAACGACGGTCAGTTCGGCACGCGGCGCCGGCGGCGCGGGCTCCTGGGCGGGCAACTGGTTGCCGGAGGCCGCAGCGAGCAGCCGCAGGACAGCGGTAAACGAGTCGGCCGACAGGTCGAACAACCTGGTGCCAGCCCAGTCGGCCAGGCCAGGGCCACTGACGCGGCCGTCGGCCTCGACAAAGGCGGTGACCCCTGTCGGATGGGCGCCCAGCATGACGGCGGTGATCCGCAGGTGCGCGGCACTCTCGATCAGGGCTGCGATGCGCAGGGCGTCCGCGCGAGCCGGGGAGGCCATGAGCACCAGCGGCGGACAGTCGACCTCCTCGGGGTGCTGCTCGGCCAACGCGTCCAGATCGGGGACCTCGTACTCCTCCAGCAAGCTGGTGCGCCAGAGTGCGTGGACTTCGGCCTCGCCGATCGCCGTGGCCAGGTCCGCGGTGGCGGTCAGCTCTGGCACGCCGCGGGTCAGTTCCGACAGCGCGGCGGCTTCGACGCCCAGCCGCATGGCCAGATCGGCGGCCGGGATGATCAGCCGGGCGAGGTCGGCGGTGCGGTCTGGGGCGCCTGCCGACAGCACCGAGGCGGCGATCGCGCGCGCCGCGCCGGCCGCTCCCGGGCCGACTAGGCCCAGGCCGGGGCCGGTCGGGGGCAGCGGGATCTCGGCCCCGTCGCGCTCGGCGGCGCTGATGGAACCCGGTGCCAGCGGCACGCCGTACCGGATGCCCAGGCCGTAGTCCGGTTCCTCGCCGTCGTCCTCTTCGTCAGAGGCTTCGCCGAGCCAGTCGGGGTCGGGGTCGTCGTCGTCGAAGTAGCCGTCGATCGGGTCCTGGCTATCCGCGGCTTCGCGTTCGCGAACGCCGTCGGTGTTAGCGGCGACGGTCCTGGTGACTTCAAGGAGTTCGTGATCCTCGTCATCGCCGGGAACGTCGTACAGGTCCTCGTCGACCAGTGCCGGTTCGTCGGGCTGCGGCGCAGGCAGCGGTGTCGGTGCGGTCAGCGCCAGGTGAGCGCGGCGCGCAGCCTGCAGTGCGCCGGGCAGTGGCGGCTCGGGGGTCGGGAATCGCGGGTCGGACAGGCGGGTGCGCCAGCGCCGGGCCAACACCAGCGCCGAGCCGAGGGCGACGGCCAGGGTGATGCCGATGGCTCCGCCGTCAGGCAGTCCGACCGCGGCACCGCCGTGCCGTCGCACCGCGTGCTGCTGCCCGCTGTCGTCGGCGACGGCGGGATGGGACGGGTTGCGCGTGGCGGTATGTGGCGCGGATGGCGTCGCGGGTCCGGTCACGGACGGCTGTGCTGTCGGTGCGGACAGCGCGGGAGCCGAGGTCGCTGGTGCGGGTGGTACCGGTGTCTGCGCCGTGGGCGCCGGGACGGCTTTCGCGCCGGTTATCGAGGTGGCGGGATCGGCAGCCGTTGCGGTGATGCGAATCTTCCAGTCGGGACGGATGAGGTCGGGATTGGTGAGCTTGTCGCCGTCGGCCTGGGCAACGCCGGCGTTCAGCTTGTACAGCTGTGGCCAGTCGTCCCCGTTGCCGAGGTCTTCCTTTGCGATCGAGTACAGCGATTCGCCGGGCTTGACGGTGTGGACGCTCTCGCGCGGCGCGGACGATGTGGCGCTGCCGACCGTCAGGTGCGCGGTCGTCAGGCCACCGGTCCCGGCAAGCGCTGGGGCGGTGGCCGCGACCCGGCCCCCGGTCGGGACGGAGGCCGAGGAAGTCTCGGCGGCGTGGGCGGGGGCGGCGCGTAGCAGGGCAGTGAGCCCGATCGCCGTGATCAGGGCGGCGGCCAGCGCCTGGGTGGGCCCGAGGGTGGGGACGTGCGGGGCGTTGACCCGGCGGGCGGCGGCGACCAGCTCAACCGCGAAGGACACGGCCAGGATCAGCCACAGGTACCAGCCGACCACCGAGAGCGCTTTGAGCAGCATCTGCGGAGTCATGGGGTTGGTCAGCGTGTGCTTGACCGCGTCGAGAGACGGCACCGAGTGCGGCAGCGGGTCCCCGGCGTAGTGCAGCAGGCCCCACGGTATGCCGGCGAGCACGCCGATGGTGATCGCGGCGGCCAGCAGCGCTTTGACCAAGCGGGTGATGCCGCGCGCGGTCGCGCCGAGCGCCTTCAGTATCGCCATGGTCCGCCTTCGTTCTTCGCTGCTGGTTCGTCGTGCTGGTAGTGCCGGGGTCTCAGGTGCCTTGTTCGGCCTTGGCGCTGGCGGTGACGTGCGCGGTGATGGCGCCGACCCCGGCCATGCCCAGGAACACGGTGGGCTGGATGTGGGTGACCGAGACGGTGACGGTCGTCCCGGCCACGTCGACCGTGCCGGTGTCGCCGGTGCCGGCCAGGTACGCCTTGGCGGCGCTGGCCGCGGCCTCTGGGTCGAGCACGGCCGCCCCGCCGGCGCGCAGGGCTCCCAGGTTGAGCGCCTGGGCGCCGGCCCTGGCCGCCTCCTGGGCCTCGTTGAGGGCTTTGACCCGTCCGTCCAGGGCCCGGCCGCCGTCGTAGGCCAGGCCGACGAACAGCATCAGTGCGATGACGATGACGATGGTGAAGGCGGTCACCATGCCGCCCTCGCGCCGTTCGGGCGCGCGCAGTGCCCGCCAGCGGGCGAGCACCGAGGTCGGGATTGTTGTCATGGCTGGTCCGGGGTTGATCGGTAGGTGTCGATGACCGAGGAGAAGGAGCTGGTGATGGTCTTGTGGCCGGGGAACACGCCCAGCCCGGACATGTCGCCCAGGGCGACGGTGCAGCTGAGCGTGACGCGGGCGGTGCCGCCCGCGGCGGTTCCGGTCACAGCGGTGTTCACGCTCATCGGGGAGCAGGTGATCCCGGCCCCGGAAAGCGCCTGCGCTGCCGCGGTCTGCGCGGCGTCGTCGGCCCCGCCGGGCGTCATCGACAAGCTGGCGGCGCGCGCGGCGGCGTGCACGGCCTGGTCCACTTGGATCTTGGTGTCGACGAGGCGGCCGACGGCCACCACCATCAGCAGGAAGATGATGAACAGCGGGGTGACCAGGATCAGCTCCAGTGATGCCGATCCGCGCTCTCGGCGGGCGCGTAGGCGCGCCCATCGGCTCGGCGCACGGTGGCGTGGCACAGGCCGTCGTCGCGTCACCGCGTCCTCCCATCGAAGTCGTTCGTGCGACGCGCGAACACGCGTCGCGGGGTGCTATTTGGTCCATGCCTCGACCGGCGCGGCGGCGTGCGCCGAGACGTGCAGATGGAACCCGGGAATCAGGGACTGGACGGTTCCGGTGACGTCCGCGGTGGCCTCGGCCGCGCCTCGGGTGACCGTGATGGACCGCTGCGGCAGGGTGCCGCCGGCCACCTGGTCCAGGATCTGCTGGCCTTGGGCCTGTCCCGTGCCGGAGGTCGCGCCTTGGGCTCGCGCGACGGCTACGGCCTGGCTGGCTGCGGTGTGCGCGGCCTCGGCGCCGAAGTAGAACATCGTGAACTGCGCGACGATCAGGATCAGCAGCAACAGCAGCGGGAAGGCCAGCACCATCTCCAGGGTGACCGACCCGCGCTCGGGCTGCTCACGCAGCCGGGCGAGGCGGGACGGCCCCCTGGCCTCGGCGCCGGGCGCGCCGGGGCGCCTCACTGGTTCGGCGAGAGGTTGACGTTGTTCGCGGCGTCGGTGGCCTTGGTCTTCAGGATCGCGGTGACAGCGATCGCGATGAGCACCAGGGCTCCGGCGATGACGATCAACTCGACGGTCCCCATTCCGGACTCGCGGTTCTCGGGCTTACGCAGCTCGTTGAAACGGGCCAGGTAGCCCTGGAACATGATCTTCAGGGGGGTGAGCTCAGACATCTTCGTGCGCCTTTCCTTGGTGTTTCAGATGTGCGCACTGCCGGACGGCAGCGCCTGTCGGCCGGGCAGGATCGCCTGGCCGAAGCTGTGGGTAGCCACGGCGGGGACGCCGGGCAGGTCGACGGTCTGGTCCGCGACGCGCGCGGCGCGGCACTCGGTTCGCCCAGCGTCGTTCGCGCAGTACGCCGCCGCCTCGGCCGCCAACCGGACCGACAGCGCGCCGGCGGCCAGCAGTCCGACCAGTCGCGCCACCTGCCAGCTGGCCGCCGGCGGATCCGCCCAGGCGATGGCGGCGGCCGTCAGCAGGCCCAGAGCCCCGTCGATCGCGAGCGCGTTGAACCGCGCGCACCAGCGCTTGCGCTGTGCCGTGTGGGCCTGCATGGCCATCTGGGTTTCCTCCTTCGCCTGCCGCATCGCCGTCTCCACCACTGACCTCAGGGCCTTTACAGACCGTTCATGACGTGCGCCATGGCCGGGTACCCGATCAGGAGCATGAAGCCCAGTCCCATGACCACGACCGGCAAGCTCATCCGCTCGCTGGCGGCGTTGGCCTCGCCCTGGGCCTCGGCCAGGCCGTTGGCGCGCAGCGTGGCGGCCTTGGCCGACAGCGACGCCCGGACCTTCGCGCCCTCGGAGCCTGCCAGCACCAGCGAGGCGGCCAGCTCGCCGAGCGCGGGCACGTCGAGCTCGGCGCCGAGCTGCCCGAGGGTCTGCCACGGGGCGACCCGGGAGATCTCGGCGGTGGCCAACGCCTTGCGCAGCGCGGTGAAAGCCCAGCCGTCCCCGACCAGCGACGCCTCCTTCAAAGCGGCCTCCACCCCGCCGCCGGCCGCCAGCGACAGCGTGACCAGGTCCAGGAACGCGCTCAACGCGCGGACCATGTCCTTGCGGCGCTCGGCGGCCTCGGAGCGGATGACGTAGTCCGGCGCCAGGAACCCGGCGGCGGCGAACGCCGCCGACAGCCAGGCCGGCATCAACCAGCCCATCGGAGACCCGGCCGCCGACATCAGTGCGGCCAGGGCCAGCGGGGCACCAAGCCCGAGCACCGCGAGCATCCCCTTCTGCGCCAGGTGCGAGGCCGTCGAGCGCTCCAGGACCGCCAGGTCCTTGCGCGCCTTCGCGCCGGGCAGACCGAGACCGGCCAGGAATCCGGCGAACGGCGCTCCGGCGCGCGCCACCCAGCCGTCGGCCTTGGAGGCCAGGATCGGCGCCGGGGCGGTGCCGGCCGACAGCGCCGACAGCGCCTGGGCCAGGGTCGGCTTAGGCGGGTACAGCCCGAAGACCAGCACGGCAACGGCCAGGCCGAATCCGCCGCCGCAGATCAGAGCGGTCATCATCGCCCGGCCCCCTCGTCGCCCGGGTTGGCCTGTAGACGGGTCAGGAACCGAGTCGGCTGCTTCGGTGCGGCGATCTTGTTCAGCCACGCGAACGCGACGCCGAACACCCCGGCCACGACCGCGAGCACGATCTGCCCGGTCGGGCCGTTGTAGGGGGTCATGTAGGAGCCGTCCATCACCACCAGCAGCCCGGCCACCGCCAGCACGAACACGACGATGATCCGCACCGAGGAGCGGGTACGGGCCCGGTCAGCGGTGATCCGCATGCTCTGCGCGGCCTGCTCCCGGGCGTACCGGGCCAGCTCGCCCAGCACCTCGCCGAGGTTGCGGGCCTGCTGGCGGGAGGCCAGCACGAGGGCTGCGACCACCAGGTCGCCGGTGGCGTCCCCGAGGTCCGCGGCGAACGCGCGCAGCGCCTCATCCAGACGCTTCCCGGCCTTCAGGTTCGCCGCCAGCTCGGCGACCTCGGCCCGGATCGGCACCGGCGCGTTGGCCGCAGCAGCCAGGATCGACTGCTCCAGACCCGCCGCCGCGCCCAGGGTGTCGCGCAGCGCCTCGGTGAACGTCGCGATCGCCTCAGTACGCACCTGGTCGCCCGCCGCGCCGGAGTCCTTGGCGAACATGCCCGGCAGCACCCAGGCGGCCAGCGCGGCGATCCCGGCGGCGACCGGCCACCCGGTGAACACCACCGTCGCCACTGCGGCGGCGGCCGAGAACAGCACCCTGCGCGTCGTGCCCGGCGCCTTCAGCCGCTCCAGCAGCTCCCCGGCACCCGAGCCCTTCGGCTCGGCGTCGGCGGGCACGCCGAGCAAGCCGCGCAGCATGAGCGTGATCCCCGCCGCCACGCCCAGGCCGCACAAGATCGCGGTCAGCACTCCGGTGTTCATATCGACCATCCCGCGCGCGCCGAGCGGGTCAGGACGTCCTCGTCGAGTCCGGCGTCGATGAGGCGCTGTGCGGTGTCGGCGGTCCAGCCGGTGCCGGGCACGGCCCGGCCATCGCGGCCGGGCTTGTAGACCTCGTTGCTGGTGACCTCGCCGTTGTCCCCGACGCCGGTGATCTCCCGGATCGAGGACACCACGCGGGTGCCGTCGCGCAGCCGCCCCAGCTGGATCACCACGTGCAGCGCGGTGCCGACCAGCAGGTTCGTGGCCGCGCGGTCCAGACGCTCCGGAGACTGGATGGCGTAGGTGGCCATCTTGTCGAACGCCTGCTTAGACGACGAGGCATGGATGGTGCCCAGCGACCCGTCGGTTCCCATGGTCATCGCGTTGAGCATCGGCACCAGCTCCTCGCCGCGGACCTCACCGACGATGACGCGGCTGGCGTTCATGCGCAGCGACATCCGCACCAGCTCGGCCTGGGAAACGGCGCCCTGGCCCTCGAGGTTGGCTTCGCGGGCCTGCATCGCCACCACGTCGGGGTGGGCGTGCTCCAGCCCGAGCTCGTAGGTGTCCTCGATAGTGACAAGGCGCTCCTCCGGGCCGATGCACGCCGCCAGGCCGCGCAGCACAGTGGTCTTACCGCCACCCATCGCGCCGCAGATCAGGATGTTCAGCTTGGCCCGCACCGCAGACTCCAGCTGCGCGGCAACGTCGAGGTCGAGCATGCCCAGGGCCGCCAGCTCCCGCAGGGAGACGGCCATGTGGCGGTGCTTGCGCACGGTCAGCGATACCCGGCGGGACACCGCCATCACCGCGAACAACCTGCTGCCGTCGGGCAGCTGGATGTTCAGCTGCGGATGCGCCCGGTCGAAGATCCGCTCCTCGGCGCCGGCCCGCGCGGCGATCGTGCGCAGCAGGTCGACGAAGTCCTCCTCGGACGCCGCAAGCGGCCCGACCCGGACCTTGCGGCCGTCGGCGTAGTGAACGAAGACGTTGTCGAATCCGTTGGCCGTGATGTTCTCCACTGACGGGTCGTCCAGCCACCGCTGCAGCCCGCCCATCCCAAACAGCGCGTCGAACACCGCCCGGCCAACCTTGGCCTCGGCCTGGCCATCCAGCACATCCCGGCCGCCGCCGGCCAGCCCGGCGCGGGCGTGGGCCATCAGCGCGTCCTCGATCAGCTCCCGACCGACCCGCTCCCGCTCGAAGCTGTCGGAGCTGTCGCCGACGCGCTCGGCCAGCCGGGCGCCGACCGAGGCGCGCAGCTTGCGCACCAAGTGCTGCTCGTCATCGGTCAGCGCCTCGCGCTCGAAGGTCGCAACGCTCATGCCACAACTCCGATCGGCTCAGACTCGGGACGGGCTTCCGTGCCGTCCCCTGGTTCGATGCCGGCCTGCTGGTGCTCGGCGGCCAGAGTGGCGGCCAGCTCGGCTGCGGCCATGGCCAGCGGCAGCCCGGCGATCCCGCTGCGCGCGGCCAGCCTGGACAGAGCCCCGCGCGGATCGGGACGGCCAGCCAGCATCGCCGCCGCCGCGGCGTCATCGGGCAGCTCGGCGAGCACGGACAGCCCGGTCGACTCCTCGATCTCCTCCACCGTGAACGGCCCCGACCCCACGGTCACCAGGCCCAAACGGGTATCGGTCGCCCGGCAGCGCGCCAACAGACCCTCGGCGCCGCTGATGACCCGGGTCAGCTCCTCCAGCACCGGGCGCGCCACCAGCAGCAGCACCTCCGCAGCCCCGGCCACTACCCAGCCGTGCCCTTCAGGGGTCAGATCGCCCAGGTCGGCGACCACGGCCAGGTCATCCTGGGCGCCGACCGCACCCACCCACTCACAGGCGTCCTCGGCGAGCATCTTCATCGCCGCCGACGCGTTCTCCGCCGGCGGCGGCGCCAGCACCACCTTCAGCCCGCCCGGCAGCTCCTGGACGTGCTCGGCCAGCAGCGCCGCGTCGGTGCTGCGGCGGGCCGCCACCGACAACGAGGCCAGACCCGGCTCCTGGCCCAGCTTGAACCGGGCGCCCAAGTCACCGCCGCGGGCGTCGGCCTCCAGCAGCACCGGCTCCCCGGCACCGGCCCCCGGCCACATCGCCCCGATCGCGGCGGCGGCCGTGGTCACCCCGGGCGAGGACTTCAACGATCCCAGTGCGATCAACATCGGCGATCAGCTCCCCGCCGGAGAGGACAGCACCAGCTGCACCTGCGCGGCCGGGATCGCCGCGATCGCCGACGCAGAACCGGCATCGGCCAGCAGCGACACCGAACCGGTCCCCGAATCCGTGCCAGGCGTGATCGACAGCACCACTGCGCTCGGCGCGGCCGACAGCGGCGTCGACGTCGCCGTGCCCGAGCTGCCGGAGGCCGGGGCGGTGCCGACAACCACGTGCGCCCCGGGGGCCAGCTCCAGCGGGTACTGTCCGGTCTTCACCGCCACCGCAATCACCTGCTGCCCGGCCGGCGGGAAGCTGGCCGGACCCACCTCGCGCCGCGTCACCAAGGCCCCCGGCGCCAGCGGCAGCGCCGCAGCCTGCCCGACCACGGAGCTCTGCGCCGAAGCCGGAATGAGGCCCAGTCCTGCGTCCGTGGCCACCTGCACGGTTGCCAGGTCGGACGCCTGGATGACCTGCCCGGCCCGCACCGGCTTCACCACCGCCAAATACGACTGCTTCCCGCCGAAGTTCAGCGAGGTCGCCGCGAACCCGACCGCGAACACCACCGCGAGCGCACCACCAAGGACCGCATAAGGCACACTGCGGCGCTTCGCCGCCGGCGACAGACGCGGCTCGGCCTTCTTCGCCGAACCGCCCAAACGCCCGGGGAACTTCACCGGAGTCGTTTTCGGCATGGAGGTAGCCATGTGCGGCATGCCCTTTCACAGGATCGTGGGAGGAGAGGCTGACCGGGCGGCGGAATCGCCACGCGGCGCTGATGAAGGAGGAGCGGGTCTATCCGGTGCCGGTGACGATCGCCGGAGACTGCTGCACGGTAACCGGGACGGTCGCGGTCGTGGTCAGGTCATTCAGCGTTCCGGCCTGACCAGCGCCGATCCAGTCGACTCGCCAGCCGATCATCGCTGTGACCTGGAACTTCCCACCCAATGCGCCGCCGGACGAGGTGCGGTAGGTATGGCCGCAGTCCGGCGAGGACGCCTTCGGATCAGTGCCCGGAGTGAACTGTGTTCCCGGACCGGTACATACCGTCGACGTACCGTCTCCGTAATCCCACCTCACCGAGACGGGAGTAGCGGTGGCCGTCACCGACATGCCCGGGACGGCAGCCTGAGCTGATACCGGGACCCACATCTCCTTGGGTAGAAAAGACCAGGTGGGGACACTTACCCACTGCGGGCTGCCGACCGGTGGGTTCGAGCCGATCACCGGCCTGGGCAGCACCAGGCTGTTACGTGCCCGGTCCGCCAACTGCGCCGCCGTCGGCTGCATCAGCGCCGCCGGAGGTGGCGTGGTCAGCCACACGTCCCGCTGCGTCGTAGTAGCGATCGGCTTTGTCGGATCACCGCCGGTCTTGATCGCATCCGGGCACGTCTCGAGGTACCAGGCACCCTTCTCACCACTGGGAGCGTCTTCCCCCGGCTGAGGAGTGTATGCCGGGTCCGCGGCGTAGACACACGCCCCGTTGAGCAGTGTCTGCGACGGCGAAGGTGACGCTTCGGATCCTCCGGAGCCGGACGAACCGCCTCCAGCGTTCGGAAACGAGGGCGCAGCAGAACCGGGTGTTCCCGGCGTTGTCACCACAACATCGCACTTCCCACTGGCGGGATCGCAGTTCACGCCCGTCCCGCTTCCCGGATCGCCCGGATTCACCGACGCCCTAACCGTGGTTGCGCCAGTAATCAGCGCCGCGAACACCAGAACCCCGATCGCACTGACACGGCGTCCGCAGCCTATTCGTGTCAGCACGTCCCGGTCCGGCTGTAGGCGAATGTCTTGACCTTGTAGCCGCCGTCAACCGGAACGACCAGGGCTTGAGTAAACCGCCGACCGCCCGGGTCGCCATCGTTCACCTTGGTGCCGTCACTGGTGTACTTGGTATAGCCGCTGTCATCGACACAATCAGTCACCACGATTTGCACGCTCGAACCAGAGCCGACAACGTGGGTCACGACCGGGTCAAGCAGTTTCGGCTCGCCCTTGGCGGACACATACCCGTTCAACCTATTGATATGGGTCGCGCTGTGGAAATAGGTCAGAGCGTCACCGACGAGATGATGGGACAGGGTCAGGTCGTTGTCGTTCATCGTCGCCTGGACCTTGACCACGTCAGCCCACATCGCCCGGTAGGTGACGATGCCGGCCTGCGCCTCCGGGCTGTTCTGGTCGACCGGAGTCGATGGGGACGACACGGTGGCCGAGACAGTGGGTGTCGCGCCGGTCGTGGCGGTACCGGTGGTCGACGGCCCCGGCGACAAGGGCGTCTTCGCCCCGCCCGACGAGGTGCTTGCGCAACTGGCTGTCGCCAGCAGCACCGCGCCGAGGACAACGCCAGCCGAGGCACGGCCTCCGAGAGAACGATGAGCCATCTGTAGTCCCCGCTAGTAGTACTTGACTTGATCCAGCCCGACCATCCAGGCCGCGAGCAGGCTATGCAGATCGTCTCGAGTACTTCCAGGCCAACCTGGCGCGCGTTACCTTGCCGAGATTTTTATACCTGCCGATACCCCTAGATACCGCCCAATACCGGCGCGTGGTGACGATATTGTAATCAAGTTCCCACTTGGTTCCCACAGCGACCGACCTTGGTTCGAAGGACGTCGATGAGTCATTTCAGCGCCGATGCGCCCGCCATCGTGCTGGGCGGAGGCGTCGGCATTGCCGCTGGCCTCTACGCCCGCCACGCACTCCGGCGAGCTGCTTCCCAAGGCGAGAGTGACGACGCGCTCACGCTTCCAGGATGGCTGCTGGCGGTCCTCGGCGGCCTGACCGGAGCGCTGATCGGCGCCCGGTTCGGCATGCAGGCCCGGTTGCCGGCTTACCTGTACCTGGTCGCCATCACCCCGGCCCTAGGCGCCATCGACGCCACCACTCGAAAGCTTCCCAACCGGATCCTGCTGCCTGCCTACCCAGCAAGCGCCGCGCTCCTGGGCTTGACGGCCTGGCACGACAGCGGCTCCGCAGCAATGTGGCGCGGCGCCCTGGCGGGAGCCCTACTCTTCGCCGTATTCCTCGTGGTCGCGCTGGCGGCACCGGTCGGCTCTTTGGGCTGGGGCGATGTGAAGCTCGTCGGAGTACTTGGGCTACTCCTGGGATTCCTGGGATGGGCGACGGTGTGGCAAGGCATGATGATCGCTTTCGGCCTGGCGGCACTGTACGTCGCACTCCGCACACTGGTGCAGCACGGTCAGCACGGCCAGTCCCTGCCGTTGGGACCGGCCCTGCTCATCGGATCGCTGACCGCCGTGATCGTCAGCTAGAGGACCCTGCCACCGATATGCTAGCCAGCGTGTTCATCATCGACGCGGTCTCGGCTGCGGACTCCTCCAGTAGGGAGGTGAACAGCTCCCGCTCCAGGATCTCCGGCACAGCGCCCAGTTCCGCAGCCGCGTGTACGCACCCTCCCAGGATCCGAACTGTTCCGGCAGTTCCTCCCACGGCGACCCGGTCCGGTACTTCCATTCGATCGTGTCGATCGCCTGCCGATGATCCCGCCACCGCCCACCCCGACGCGGCATCCGGTCCGGCAACAACGGCTCAATCCGCACCCACTGCACATCGTTCAACCCCACACCCGGACCAACGAACCACCGATCTGAAAGAAAAGCCCTAGGCAGCCCCTCTCGTCGTCTCTGGGCTTACCTCGCGCCGCCGCTGCGGCGCTGCTGTATGGCCGCTGGATTGAACGAAGGGACCGGCATCTGGCCGTGGAGTGCCTTAAGTCATGCGGAGCGCGGAAACCACGCCCCGCATAGCCGCCATGTTGAGGCGCAGCTGGTCACTGAATGTGAATATTTACAGCCGGCACTAGGCCGTTATGTACCTGAGTTGACCCAGTCGCTGCATACGTGTTCGTTGGCCTCCATGTCATATACGCAGGTCTGGACCTGATGTATTCCGTCATTGTCGTAAAGCTGACTTGTACTGTCTGAGTATTTGTCAACCCAAGTCGTCTGCGTCTTGCCACCGTTGGTGACGTTTCGCTGCACGAGCTCCATCGCACAGACGTTCACATCGCCGCGGTACTTGAACCACACGGCGTCCGCCCAGTGGGTCGTGACCTGATTTGTCACTGCCGAACAATTCGGGGTGGTAGCACCATAAGCGTCTGCATGCGCTGGAGCCGCCGATAGCAGCGTTGTGCCGAACAGGCCGACTGCAGCACGAACGACTTTCTAGCTGCGGCTGAGGTCTCAGAACGCCGCAGCAGTGAAGTCCGCAGACTAAAAGGCAGGACAGTGATTTTTTTGGTGGACTGCGGGATGTCGGCCTGCTGGGCTCCACCCAATCCGGTGGTGTTCTCGGTCTAGACCGACCCCTGTGTGCTGTTCGTGGCAGACTCGGGGGTGGATCGGCCAGATTCCCTCACGTAGCAGCGGCGGGGCGGTGCTCTCCAGCGCCAGCAGGGTCATGGAGTTGATTGGTGCCGGCGGGGCGGTGCCGACGTCGGCGTACTCCAGCAGCGTTACCGCAGCTGGTCCCGCCCACGGTGGCATCACCGGCATCCGGTTCAGGTCCAGGTGCGGGGCCTCGCTCTCGGACAGCGCCACCAACTCATCCCCACCCAGGCCGGTGACGATCGCTGTCGTGCCGGTGCGGGCCAGTTTCGCAGTGAGCTGGCTGAACGGGAAGAACAGCGGTTCCTCGTACAGTAAGATGAGTCTGCCGCGTACCCGGGGGCATTCGAGGTCCAGCGGCAGCAGCTTCGCGGCGGCGAACGGCAGGACGGCGCGCACTCCCGCGCGGCGTCGTTCCTGTTGGGTCTGGCCGGGCCCGTCTATGAGAAGCGCTGCGGTCCGTATCTGGTGCGGGTGCCGTTGGCAGCGGTGGTGCCGATACATCCGGAGTCGAACCCGCCGGACAAGTGGAACACGGTGGTCGCCGGCTGCCGTGGCCGGGCATCCAGCGCCTCGTGCAGCAGCTCGACGAACACGCCGAGCTGGTCGTCGTCGTCGTCGACGACGACGACGACGAGGCGTTATAGCCCAGCAGAAGGCTATTCAGCGCTCGCGGCGTTGTCCGTCGGCGCAAAGTAGTCGCTCAACATCTCGGTGGCCCACGTAGCACTGCGTACTTCACCTCGGGGCCCGAACTCCGGGAACCACGGTTTCACGTCCAAGACCGGGGTTCCGTCGACTGCGTCGAGTTCGGCGACGTGCAGATCCATGCCGTCAATCTTGATCAGCCGGCACCGGGACACCCCGATCCAATTGATCTTACGCATGTTGCGGTGGGCGAAGTAGCCGGTGGCTGGCCACGCGGGGTTGTTGCGTGCCGGCCGCGCCCCGAAGTGCAGGTCGTTCTTGTCGGTGAGGTGGAAGTGGAAGACCACTTCCAGGTGGGAGAAATCTTCCAGGCCGACCAGCGATTCGGAGGTGAATCGTTCGTCGTCGATGCGGATGATTGCCTCGGTGCCGCCCCAATAGTCGTCGGTGACTTCGGTGATGTCGCTGATGATGTGTGCGATCGGGGTCATGACGATCTGTTCGGCCACGGGCTCGGTCTCCATTCGCTGTATGGGTCAGTGGGCTGTTGCCAGGAAGGCCTGGGCGCGGGTGTCCAGAGCGGCGGCCAGGCGCGAGCCGCGCTTGCGGAACGGGGACAGTTCGCGTCGGATGTCGGTGGCCACGGCGCGGGTACGTCCGGAGTAGACGTTTTCGGCGACGTCCAAGGCTTTGCCCCAGGTGTCGCAGGCTTCATCGAGTCGGCCGCGGCGAATCTGGACGGCGCCGAGGTACCCCAAGGTCACGGCATGGGTCCGGGTGAAGGTGTCGGTCTTGCGCAGGGCGACCGATCGGCGGAAGGACTCCTCGGCGCCTTGGAGGTCGCCGAGGTCCCGCAGAGTGCAGGCGGTTTCCATGGCCAGGGAGGCTTCTGCGAAAAAGAAGACCCGGTCCGGTTCGGTATCGCCTGGGGTGGCGTTGGCCAGGTCGTTCTCGGCGGTGAGCAGTGCTGTCGTGGCGGCACGGTGTTGCCCTACCGCTCCGAGGGTCTTGGCGTGGACGACGCCCAGCAGTGCTCTCTCCCGTGGGGAGGCGGCAAGGTATCGCTGGCCTTCCAGGGAGGCTTCGGCGACGCGCAGGGCGCGTCGTGGGTGGCCAAGGTCGACTGCCTGGTGGGCCACGGCCCGCAGGATGTGCCCGACCAGCGGGGCATCGTCGGCTTCGCCGGCGAGTTTGGCTGCGACCTGGAAGTAGCGCAGGGCTGGGCCGTGTTCGGCGTTGTCGAACCGGGTCCAGCCGCCGAGGTAGGCCAGCTCCGCGGCCGCGGAGAACATCGCCCGGCGGACCTGGTCGCTGGTGAAGGGGCCGTTGAGCAGGTCTGCGACGGTAGTAGTGAGGTAGGCCCCGACCATGGTGCGGGCGTGGCCACCGCCAAGGCGCTGATCCATGCGGGTGATGAACCTGGTGGTTTCGCTGACGGCTTGCAGGTCAGCGTCGTTGACGAGATGCCGCCCGGCCGGTCGGGGTGTGGCGGCGGCGTCGTGGGCAGTCTGCTGCCACCAGCGCATGGGTGGCACCGCGAGCGCAGCTGTCTGGTACGTCGCGGCACCCAGAAGGTCTCGGCGCGTTTGGATGTCGATCCTCCTGAGGTCGGCCAGCGCCGCCAGGGTATCGACATCCCATCCGCTGCCGGCTGGCTGCTGCCCGCTGCCAGTGCCGAATCCGGCGTCTTCCAGGGTGATCCGGCGGTGCAGTCGGCGCGAGAGCGTCTCGCACAGCAGGTGCGGTCCGGCATCGGAGGGCACCGTGCCCTTTGTCCAGTGGAAGACGTGAACCTTGCCGACGGCGGCGAACTGGGTGGCCCCGTTTTCCGAGGCCACGCGGACGAACGCCGCCGCGAACGCCGCGTAGGACCAGCCGGTCTCGGCGATCAGCTCCGCGAGTTTGGTGTTCGGCGTGCGCTCCCGCGCCATACCCGGCTACCCCTTAGGCGATCTTGTAACGGCTTTAACGCACCCAACGCGTCAACCCAGTACCGACGCGGCGCGACCGCGTGTTTGCTCACTGTATCCGGATATTGCGACGGCCAGCGTGGCAGTGGCGAACTTGATCGAGCGGAGGTGAACTGGTGAGCGGTATCGGCACGGTCCTCGCCGAAGGCGGCGACCATCGCCATGCGCCGGATCCGCAGGTGTTCCTGCGCAGCGTCAACGGCAGCGGCGTCGAGCTGCTGCGGCACGACACAGCAGCCGCCCTCTTGGAGAAGGTCACAGCCTCGCCGTTGACAGTGGTGACAGGCGATCTGGCCCGGGGGTTCGCTTGGCAGACACTCGGCGCCGTTCTACCGCGCTCCCAGGATCCGATACTGGGCAACACCACTGCCACCGAGTCTCCGTTGACACGCGGTGGCCTATTGCCTTGCAGCTCCGGCGGGCCAGATCACGGTGACTGGCAGCCCTCTGTCGTGGGCGTCGGCCACGGCACCTGCGGTTCCACCGCGGTCCGGGGAAGGCTGTCCGTCCCAGACAGCTACCAGTGCATCGGCGTTGTCGAGCATCGTGCTGTTGGCGGCCTCGTAGGCTTCGCGGTTGGCGGTGGGGAACGGCATCGTGTGGATGACCGCCGCCTTGGCCAGGAGCGCGTCGAAGGTCGGCGCGTGGTCCGGTTTGACCTTGGTCTGCCGGTAGTTGGCCGAGGGCAGGATGACTTCCAGTGTGCCGCCGGTGTCCAAGACAGTCTGGGCGAATACGGAGTCTGCTCCCCGGGCGATGCAGCTGATGCCGGTCACCTGGGTGTCCAAAGTTTCGAGGTGTTCACGGATCGCATCAGCCACGAGTTCTGCGGTGGCCTCGGTGATGTTCATGTGGCCGGTCACAGCGATACGCACGTTGCGATCCTCCAGCTGGGTTTGTCGGGGTTCTCAGGATGCCAGGGCTTCATGCAGCCGTTCACGCAGTTCGGCGACTTGCGGCTGGTGTCGGAGGTTGGTCGAGGTTGCATGCAACGTACGCAGGCTGGCGCGGACCCGATCGGACTGAGTGCGCAGTGCGGCGTTGATAGCTGCATGTCCGACGTGGACGGCCTGTTCGACATCGCCCCGCAGGAAATGCACCTGCGCCAGGCCGCTTTGGTCAAGGGCTGCGCTGCGCAGGCTTCCGGCTTTCCGCAGCGCGATGGCGCGTTCGATGCTGGCCTCTGCCTCGGAGGCGTAGCGCGGGTCTTGGCGTGCGAGGTCCAGCGCGCGGCCACCGGTGACGCCGGCGAGCTCTGCGGCGTCGAAGTAGGAGATCCAGTATGGATCTTCCTCGGTGGAACCGGCATGAGCGAAAGCGTCTTCAGCCTGGCCAGTAGCCCGGCGGAAGGCCTCGGTGCGCCCGAGCTCGGCATAGCACCAGGCCTCACGCGTATGCAGCATCGCGGTCAGCCGAGCAATGCCATGATCTCGGCTGCCGTCTTGGGCCAGCCGAATGAGCTCCAGCGCGTCGGTCGCGCGGTTCCTGGGGCCACCCATGTTCAGCAACTGCCGAGCCATCGAAGCCAGCACACTAGCGCCGAAAGGACGATCTCCGGTGGGCTTGGCGGCTTGCAGAGCCAGTACGTAGTACTTCTGCGCGCTGGCGGGCATGCCACAGTCCCAAGACATCGTCGCCGCGATCTTCGCCAGCACGGCCATGACGTGAAACAGCCGCTTCCTGATGGTCTCGGGATGGGAGTCACGCAGCATATCGGCGACCTCGTTGAGCTGTCCGATGACCGCTTTGCGAGCCAGCCCTCCGCCGAAGGAATCATCCCAGTTCCGGAAGACCCGAGCCGCCGATTCCAGACGCGTAACGTCGACCTCACCGATCCTGCCCATCCGGCGCCCTCGGACGGGTTGGAAGCTGTCAGGACCCGTCAGCCATCTCTGGACAGGGTCGATAAGCGGCATTCCGACGGTGACGGCCATCGTTCGAAGGGCGCTGCGCCGGTCGAGCATCAGATCACTCCTAGTGATGCCGTAGACAGCTTCCACCGTCGGGGCAAGTTCCCAACTCCATGGAAGTCCAGCGTCGGCAACCGAAGCGGCCAGCGTGGTGCGGCGGTCACCTGCGCTTTCAAGCGGTGCCTGCTCGTGGCTTTCCCACGGCCGTGGCGCGAGCCCAAGCTGGAGGCCGGGAACACGCAACGCATCGGCGATACGTTCGAAAACCTCCAGCTTCTCGACTCTTCGGTCTCCATTGACAATCTCCAAGACTCGGCTGCCGGTCATCCCGACGGCGGCACCCAGCGCCCGCAGCGATACGCCACCGCGCTTGTTCAACAGCTCGAACACCGTGCCTATGTCGCGCTCGGCGAGCGCCTGTCGCATCTCCTCGCTGGCACGCAGGTAGTCAGACAGCAACGGCCCGCTTGGTCGGACGTGCCCCATCCTCATCACCGTCCTGCGTCCTTGGCACCTGTCGTCGGCACCTCACCGACTCGTTCATTCTCCGGGTCCAGAGCACTTAGAACCCTGATTTGCCGCGCACTGTGTACCCATGGTGGATACCCCAGGTGGCCTGTTCGGCGAGCTGATGGTGGACAAAGCTCCATGAACATCCAGAGGCGGCCACGAAAGGGGAGCTTGTGATGACGGCTGGCATCCCCACGTCGGCCCGGCCTGTTGGTTGCAGCCAAGCGACCTCTTCGCCTCCCCTGCCGGCTAGCGGCCAATTAGACAGCGTGTGCGGTGTCGGGAGCCCAGGGCTGCCGACGGCGTACCTGAAGATTGTCAACGGCTCTGGTAGGGAGTTGCTCCGGCGCGCAGAGGCCGAGGCGCTGCTTGAGCGGGTCACCTCATCGCTGGTGGCCACCGTTGTGGGAGATCTGGCGCGGGGCTTCTCCTGGGATTCTCCGGGTGCGGTTCCACGGCGTTCGCAGTCCGTGATCCCGCTGGACAGCGCGTCCTGGCCTAGTCCTGAGCGGAGTGTCGCGGTCCTTATCGAGCTGTGGTGGGCCCCGGACAGACAGGGATATCGCCGTATCCGCTTGTTCCGTGGGCAGGCCGCAGACCTGTTCGAGGCGTACCTCGTCGCCGGCGAGCTGTGGAGAGATCAGCTTGTCGCCAAGGCGAAGGCGCAGGCGGTGTTCCTGCGGAGTCCGGACGGCGCCATCGTCTATCAGATCGCCGAGAGGGCTTTGGCCTGCTCACAAGCTTGTGGCGAGACGGCGCGCAAGTTCTCGGCCACCCGCGCGGAGCGCGATACCACCGACCCGCCACCACTACACGATCCCCGAGGAGATGCGCGGCCGTGGCAGTAAGAGAAGAACGCAGAGACGGCCGGCTGTTCTACATCAGTCCGGACGTGACGGAGATCGTCAAGCTGCTGCGGGAGCATGCCGACGTTCGGGAGCGATCCTTTGATCCTATCGAGGCGTCGGCTCTGCGGCAGGTCGCGAGCGAGTTCGAACGGGGTATCCGCACCGACTATCAGTTCAGGGCCGGCTATGTGGTCGAGCCTGCCTGGCCTGAGGAGCTCCGGTAGTGGCGCGCCGTCGCCCCGCTGCTGGGCAGTCCCCGTTTGTGTGGTCTGCGGCCGGCTCGGACCTGAGGCTGGGTCCCGCGCTTCAGAATCTGCGGGCCGGCCTGTATGGCAGCGCCGCCGAGTTGCTGCATCCGATGCCTTTGGATTCGGACCTGCGCTGTCACCGGCTGCTGTTGATGGCCGCGGCGGCGTCGACATCCGGTGTTGCCGAGCATTGGATACGTGAGCAGCCGAACAGCCCTGATGGGTTCGCCCTGGCCGCCCGCACCGCGGTGGTACGTGCTGTGCGCGCTCGCCGGTGCGGCGCCCCCGAACTTCGTGCGTGGATTACGGAGGCGGAGCAGGCCTGCGCGCGGGCGGCGGAGCGCTTCGCTAGCGATCCGGTGCCTCACGTCGCGCGACTCCAACTCGCCGCGATCCGGCCCGATCCGGCCCCGGATCCGGATCGGGCGGTGCAGGAGCTGGAGCGGCTGCTTAGCTGGGTTGTGTACTGTGCGCCAGCGAGCCGGGAGGGTCATTTCCGTCTGGTCACCGCAGTGGCCCGTCAGCTCGGTGAGAAGCGATCGGGATACCTGACCCAGGCCGCCTTCAAGCATTGCGCCAATGCCGCCGCCGGGTCGCCGCTGCATTTGCTGCCGCTGGTGGCGTTGGTGGAGATCTTCCGGATGTCCCGCCGTTCCTCCCAGCCCGAGCGGGTCATTTTCGCGGACCAGTGCTGGTCGACAGCGCCGGCCAAACAGCAGATCCACACCGCGTTCGAGCTCTGGTTCCGCCACCGCGCACCTGGGCAGGCAGCGTTGCTGCCGGATCTGCATCTGCTGGCGCACGCGCTGTGTCAGGCACGCCTGTTTGCGCAGGCGGCGGCGGTGTTCGAGGCCATCGGCCGGTGGGGCTGGAGTGAGCCCTGGTCGCTGCACAGCACCCAGGACTCCAGCGCCGGCCACGTCCTGGCATGGGCCTACAACAGCTGCCTGGATGGCGTTGCCCGCAACCGCACCGCACCACCGCGCGCGTCCCGCCCCGGCGCGGTCGGGCTGCACACCACCGGCTGATCCCGGGCCAACCCCGTTGGGCCCCGCCTGCTGCTGCGGCGCGGGCCTGGGCCCTGCTGTCCCCAAAACCTGGGCCGGACACTCCCGGTCCCCAACCATGAAGGGCCTCCACATGAGATCCAAAACAGGTGCTGTCCCCGGCCAGCGACGGGCCACGACAGGTGGCGCCGACGATGCCCGGCTGGCCGAGCTGGGCTACAACCGAGTGCTGTGGCGCCGGATGAGCGGGTTCGCCAACTTCGCGATCTCGGCAAGCATCATGGCGGTCGTGGCCGGGGTCGCCAACAGCATTCAGCTGCCCATGAACGCCGGCGGACCGCGGCTGATGGTTTTCGGCTGGGCCGGCGTCGGCGCCATGGTGATGCTGGTGGTGCTGTCCATGGCCGAGATCGCCTCGGCCTACCCGGTCGCGGGCGCCGGCTACTACTGGGCGGACAAGCTGGCCCGCAAACACGGAAACTTCTACTCCGGGCTGGCCGGCTGGCTCAACTTTTTCGGGCTGCTCGGCGGAGTCGCCGCCACCGACATGGCAGTGACCTCCTTCATCGGCGCGCTCGTAGCACTGCAATGGAACGACACCCTGACCCCGGCCCAGCTTTACGTGGTGTACGCCGCGGTCCTGGCCATCCACGCCTGGCTCAACGCCTGCGCACCCAGAACCACCGATCTACTGCACAAGATCTCGGTGTGGTGGCTGGTGCTGGGAAGCGCCGCCATCATCGTCACGCTGTTCACCGTCCCCCACCAGCATGCCAACGCCACCTTCGCCCTCACCCGCTTCGTCAACAGCACCGGCTTCCACTCCGGACTGTACGTCTCAGCGATCGGACTGCTGTTCGCCGCCTGGACTTTCACCGGCTTCGACGCCTCCGCCCACACCGGCGAGGAAACCGAGAACGCTCAATGGTCGGTGCCCCGCGGCATGGTTCGCGCTGTGGCGTTCACCTGGATTCTCGGGCTGATCCTGACGATCGCGTTCACCTTCTCCATGATCCCAGACCGCTACGCCAGCGAAGCCGCCGCGCCGGTCGCGGCGGCACAGATCTTCCTGGACCAACTCGGCCCGACCGGAGCCAAACTACTGCTACTCGTCGTCACCGGAGCGATCTTCTTCTGCGGCATCGCCAACGTCACCGCGGCATCCCGGCAAACCTTCGCCTTCTCCCGCGACGGCGCGATGCCCTTCTCCACCTGGCTGCGCACCGTCAAAGGCGCCGACGGCAAAGGCATCCCCCGCAACGCCGTCTGGCTGGTGTGCACCCTCGCACTCCTGCTCGCGCTACCGTCCCTGTGGAACAGCTGGGCCTTCCCAGCGGTGGTCTCCATCAACGTGATCGGCCTGTTCACCAGCTACGGCATCCCCATCGCCCTACGGCTGCGCCTCGGCCGGGACTTCACCCCGGGCCCGTGGAACCTGGGCCGCAAAGGCCCCTGGATCGCAGGCGCCGCAACCGTATGGATCGCAGCATCCTGCACAGCCTTTCTGCTGCCACAAACCCGCCCGATCACCATTCACAACTTCAACTACGCCCCCGTCGCTCTGGCAGTGGTCCTGCTGATCGCCGGCGGCTGGTGGGCCTCACCCAGCCGCAAATACGACGGCGCACGTAACGAGATCACGGCCCGCCAGATGGCCAAGGCGATGGAAGACATCGCATAACCCACGCCATCACAGCCCTCACCGCATCGCCGGCCCGCACGCCAGGCGGGCCGGCGATGCGACCGACACCGCGCCGGCCACACTTCGATGCACCTTGCTCGCGCTGCCCACACGAGCCACTTCCGAAGAAGGGGAGACTCCGATGAGCCCTCCGCAGGATCAGGACTACTTCGCGCTCCGCAGTCCACTGCACACACCTGGTCTGCGAGTCCAACAAGCCGGACCTGATGCCTGGCAGATCGTTGAGAAGTGGGCCGCGCAGGCAGGACACAATCCCGGGACCGGAGACTTCCACCACGTCTGGAACCTCGACTCCGACGGATGCTTCATCGGCATGCTCGGCGATCAGCCTGTCTCGGCAATCAGCGTCATCAACTACAACAACGGATACACCCACCTCGGATCCCATCTCACAGCCATCAAGGATCCTGGGGCCGGCATCCGCCTCGACACCATGCGCGTAGCAATCCAACACGCCGGCGACCACACAATCGGCGTCGACGCGACCACACAGGATTTCAACTTCTACCAGCTGGCCGGGTTCATACCTGCATGGCGCACTATCCGCTTCACCGGACCGGTCCCCGCCGAACCGCCGATGCACGACCACTCCTGCACCAACATCACCATCCCCGACATGCGCGAGATGGCCATCCTGGACGCCGAATGCGTCCTGGACACCATGGCAGGCAGATACCAGTTCGCCCTGGCCATCGCTACAGCACCCGACCGCCACACCCTCGTCGCCACCGACCGGACCGCACGCCTCAGAGGCTACGGCGTGCTACGCCCAGCCCATCACGGATACCGCATCGGCCCGCTGTATGCCCAGGACCCGCGCGCCGCCACAGCACTATTCGACGCCCTGTGCGAGCGCGCCGGCCGCCTGGGCGCCAAGACAATCACCATCGACATCCCCGAAACAAACCACGACGCTCGGGACCTGGCCGAACACCGCGGCCTATCCCACCTGGGAGAAGCCACCCGCATGTACTGGTCCGGCCGCGTAGAGCCACGCCCGGCCGACACCCGCATATACGGCCTGACCAGCTTCGAAACAGGATAAGAACTCACCGAAGATCCCCCGGAACACCAACACCTGAACCGCATCCCCCGGCCGGCAGGCGCAATTCGCACACAGAGCAGAGACACGCACGCTATGGCGCTTACATGCCTGACATCGATAGACATCACGATGAAAGTCACCCAGTCAATGACTCTTAAGCCGCGATACGCCACAGGCTTGCAAGTGTCCAAGAATATCCGTTCTTCGACGACGGCACAGCTGCGTAAATGACCCTGCCGACGACAGATAGCGCGAGGCGTACCCTCCGGAGGTCTCTAGTCGAGGGGCTCCTGAATGGGATCGAGCCACCCCGGCTCGCCACAATCTACAGAATAGACCTGGAGACGGCCTATCAGCTTCTACGCGACACATGCATCTACGGCCCTCGGCCCGGCCGCTCGGCGCCGCTGCTGACCCCCGCCGAAACGGCAGAGCTACGCGCGGCATATAAGGAAACGGGGAGCAACAGCTTCAGCCGTTTTGTCGACACAGCCGACCCCGATCAGCTCTCGAAGATACTTATGAGGCTCCACGTCAAGTTCGGGCTGGCCACGGCCAGCAGCGAAATCGCATGGGCCCTACGACTAGACCGCAACGACGTTGCTTCCCGGCTGGCCGAGCACTGCATCTCCCCCAATTTCATTCCACCTGCCCTAACTCCACAGCAAGCTACTGACCTGCACGCCGCCTACAAGGCCACACACCCCGTCGGCGCCACCGCCAAAACGCACCCCGTACATGCACGCATCCTCACCGCGATGATTACAGTGCTGG
>NZ_BAAAQN010000092.1:0-35134 GCF_039531695.1 Catenulispora yoronensis | reverse complement strand
ACGCGGCCGCGACGCTGGCGGCCGCCGACAACCGCCTCGACGGGGCCGGGGCGGCGGTCGGCGCCGAGGCGCTGGCCGCCCC
This sequence comes from Catenulispora yoronensis, assembly GCF_039531695.1. Classification (NCBI taxonomy): domain Bacteria; kingdom Bacillati; phylum Actinomycetota; class Actinomycetes; order Catenulisporales; family Catenulisporaceae; genus Catenulispora; species Catenulispora yoronensis. Next base: position 35,052 of record NZ_BAAAQN010000092.1, on the reverse strand, counting down.
GCACCGCCTCGGCCACCTGGACCTGCGCCACACCGAGCTCGGCAGCCGCGGCGCGCTCCGGCTGCTCGACGGGGCGGCGCGGGCCGCCACCCCGACCAGGTTCATGCTCGGCGACGGCATCGCGAAGCGGGTGAAGCGGGAGCTGGCCGTGTTCGCCGCCGGCGTCCCGGCGTCGGTGTTCGACGTCGCCCCGGACGTGAAGGCGATCCGCAGCGTGTATCGGACCGCGCCGCCTTCCTGAACAGCGCTCAGAGCGTGAAGACGATCTTCCCGAACGCCTCGCCCTCGGCCATCCGCTCGAACCCGGACCGCGCCTCGGCCAGCGGCAGCACCGAGTCCACCACCGGCCGCACCCCGGTCGCCTCGCACATCCGCACCAGGGCCTTGAGCTCGTCCAGCGAGCCCATCGTGGAGCCGACCACGCGCAGCTGGAGGAAGAAGATCCGGGTCAGCTCGGCCGGGGGCATCCCGCCGGAGGTGGCGCCGGAGATCACGATCGTGCCCTCGGGGCGCAGTGCCTTCACCGAGTGCGACCAGGTCGCGGCGCCGACCGTCTCCATGACCGCGTCCACCCGCTCGGGCAGGCGCGCGCCGGACTCGAAGACCGCGTGCGCGCCGAGCTCCAGCGCCCGGGCCCGCTTCTCCTCGCTGCGCGAGGTCGCCCAGACCCGGAACCCGGCGGCCCGGGCCAGCACGATCAGCGCGGTCGCCACGCCGCCGCCGGCCCCCTGGACCAGGACGGTGCCGCCGGGGTGCAGCCCGGAGTTGCGGAACAGCATCCGGTACGCGGTGAGCCAGGCCGTGGGCAGGCAGGCCGCCTGCTCCCAGCTCAGCACGTCCGGCTTGGGCACCAGGTTGGCGGTGGGGACCAGGACCCGCTCGGCGAAGGTGCCGTCGTAGGCCTCGGTAAGGATGGACGGCTTGCCGTCGCGGGCGTCGATCACCGAGTGGATCAGGACCTCGGCACCGTCGTCGGTGACGCCGGCGCCGTCGCAGCCCAGGATCATCGGGAGCTTGTCCTCGGTGATCCCGACGCCGCGCAGGGTCCACAGGTCGTGGTGGTTCAGCGCGGCGGCCTTCACCGTGACGGCGGTCCAGCCGGGCCGGGCGGCCGGTTCGGGCCGCTCGCCGAGTTCGAGACCGGAGAGCGAGTCCTTGGGGTCGATGCGCACGGCGCTCACAGCGAACATGCCGCCGAGCATAGACTCCGGCACCCGGCCCGACCGCGCGGTTGTGCGCGCCGTCACGGCACTGATGCCCGGCGCGCACGCCACAGCGAGGGCCGGTCGCAGATCCGGTCGGCGATCCGGTCAGGCACGCCGGCCGCCGATTCCGGTCAGGCAACGCCGGTCGCCGATTCCGGCGGGCGGGTATCAGTCCCGTGGGACAGCCCGGCGGGCCGGACCGGCGGCACCGCCCCGCGGCGCACGTCTCAGTCCTCGGAGTCGGCCGATTCGACGATCACCAGCCTCCGGGTGGCCCGGGTGAGGGCGACGTAGAGGTCGTTCTCGCCGTGCGGGACGGCGGCGGCGACCGCGTCCGGCTCGACCACCAGCACCGTGTCGAACTCCAGCCCCTTGGCCTGCCGCACCGGCAGCACGACGGTGCGCCGCTCCAGGTCCGGGTCGGCGCCGAGGCCGGCCTCGGGCAGCCGGGCCCGGACCGCCTCCGCCACATCCGCCGCCAGCACGGCCGGGACCAGGACGGCCAGCCGGCCGCCGGCCCCGGCCCCGCCGCCGTCGGTCCCGGTGCCGTCCGCGGCGTCGCCGGCGGCCAGCGCCGCGTCCTCGGCCGCCGCCAGCTCGGCGTCCCGCTCGACGAGCTCGCCGGCCGGCACCGTCACGGTCCGCGGCTCCTCCCCGGCCGAGCGCACCGAGCGCGGCGGGGTCAGGGCCGGGTCGATGCGGCGCAGCACCTCGGCGGCCAGCGCCATGATCTCGGCCGGGGTGCGGTAGTTCACCGTCAGCTCGGCCAGCCGCCAGCGGTCCTCCACGTGCGGGGCCAGCATCTCGCCCCAGGACCTGGCGCCGGCCGGGTCGCCGGTCTGGGCCACGTCGCCGACCAGCGTCATCGACCGGGCCGGGCAGCGGCGCATCAGCAGCCGCCAGGCCATCGGCGAGAGCTCCTGCGCCTCGTCGACGATGACGTGCCCGAACGTCCAGGTCCGGTCGGCCATCGCGCGCTCGGCGACGCTGCGGGCGTCCACCTCCTCGAAGCGCTCGGCCAGCATCTCGGCCGAGACCAGGTCCACCGCGGTGACGATCTCCTCGCGCGGGTCCTCCAGGTCGATCGAGCGGGAGCCCTCGGCGACCTCCAGCGCGCCCTGCGCGTAGGCGATCCGGGCCCGGCGCGCCGCCTCGGCCCGGCGCGCCGCCTCCGCGGTGTCGACGTCGCCGAGCAGCTCGGCGGCCTCGTCCAGGAGCGGGATGTCGGCCGCGGACCAGCCGCCGGGGGTGCGCAGCAGCAGGTCGAGCTCGGCGTCCGTCAACAGCGCCGGGCCCTCAGTGTTCTCAGTGTTCTCAGTGTTCTCAGTGTTCTCAGTGTTCTCAGTGTTCTCAGTGCCCTCAGCGTTCTCAGCTCCCTGAACAGCCTCAGCGCCCCGAGCACCCTCCCCCGCTTCCTGCACCGCCTCCCGCAGCAGCTCCGGCGTCGCGAACAGCTCGGCCAGCAGCCGCTGCGGCGTCAGCTGCGGCCACAGCCAGTCCAGCGCCTCCTGCACGCTCGGCTCCTCGACCAGCGCCTCGGCGATCCGGTTCCGGTCCTCCACGCCGAGGAACACGCCGTCGGCCATGTCCCCGGGCTCCTCGCCGAGCTCGGCGGCGATCAGGTTCACCAGCGCCAGCGTCTCCTGCCGGTGCGGGTCGTCGTTGAGCCGGTCCACCACCTGCCCGGCCAGCGCGTCGATGATGTGCTCGGCGAATGCCTTGCGGCCGAAGTTCGGCAGCCGGTGCGCGCCGCGCCCGGCCTCCCGCGCCGCGACACAGGTCGCGCGCTCCAGCCGGTACTTCACGCCTTCGTAGACCACCTCCAGCGCGTCCTCGGGCACCCGCTGCCGGGCCCGGACCGCGCCGGCGATCACGTCGGCCAGCACCGCGCGGCCCTTGATCTCGGCGACCTCCGGGGCATCGGTCCGCGAGGCCCGCACCCCCGGGAACAGCTCGCCGACGGTCGACAGCACGGCGCTGGTCTCCCCCAGCGCCGGCAGCACGTGCGAGACGTAGCGCAGGAAGGTCGGGTTCGGGCCGACGATCAGCACGCCGCGCTTCACCAGGCGCTCGCGATAGGTGTAGAGCAGGTAGGCCGCGCGGTGCAGCGCCACCGCGGTCTTGCCGGTGCCGGGGCCGCCCTGCACCACCAGCACGCCGCGCAGCTCCGAGCGGATCGCCGTGTCCTGCTCGGCCTGGATGGTCTCCACCACGTCGCGCATCCGGCCGGTGCGCCCGGCGGTCAGCGCCGCCAGCAGCGCGCCCTCGCCGACCAGGCCGGAGGCCCCGTCGCCGGCCGCCACGTCCAGGTCCAGCACGTCGTCGTCGAGCCCGACCACGGTCCGGAACCGGGTGCGGATGCTGCGCCGGCGGCGCACGCCCTGCGGCGCGGCCGAGGTCGCGACGTAGAACGGCCGGGCGGCCGGGGCGCGCCAGTCCACCAGCAGCGGCTCGAAGTCGCCGTCGTCGTCCAGGATCCCGATCCGGCCGATGTAGCGGCGCTCGCCCTCGGTCAGGTCCAGGCGGCCGAAGCAGAGGCCCTCCTCGGCGGCGTCCAGCTGCGCGACCCGGCCGGCCCCGGCGGTGGCCAGGTTGTCGCGCTCGGTCCGGGCCTGCTGGGTGCCGCCGCGGTCGCTGCTCAGCACCCCGGCGAGCTGGCCCGCGGCCCGGGCCCGCAGAGTGTCGAGACGGTCGTACAAGAGGTTCAGGTACTGCTGTTCGTTAAAGATCTCGTCCGTACCCCTTGACAAAACGCCTCCCGACATTCTAGATTCGGGGCATAACCATCAGGTGGTTATATCTGTGTGCCCGAAATCTTTACGATAGCAGACGCTACCGCAGAGACTTCGGGCATCGGCGTTCCTGGGCACCGGTACAGCGTCCGACCGGGGTTCGGCACCGTTGTTTCGCGCCCGGTTCAGGGCCCCGTCATCCGACCGCGACCAGCCCTTCGACCTCGGCCAGCCCCTCGGCCTCGGCCTCGCTGTGCACGTTCCGGGTCCGCAGCGCGATCACCGCCCCGCACATCACCGCCACCGCGCAGGCGAACAGCGCCCGGGACAACCCCGAGGTGAAGGCCGCCGGCTGGCTCACGCCGTGCGCCAACTGGTGGTTCACCCGCGCCGTGGACACCGCCGAGAAGACCGCCAGCCCGAGCGCCCCGCCGACCTGCTGCGACGCGTTCAGCAGCGCCGCGGCCAGGCCGGCCTGGTGGTGCGGCACCCCGGCGTTGGCCGCCGTGGTGATGGCCACGAACACGAACCCGAGGCCGAAGGCCATCACCACCATGCCGGGCAGCAGACCGGTGGTGAACGAGCCGTCCACCTTCAGCCGGGACAGCAGGAAGATGCCGGACGAGGCGATCACCGAGCCGACCACGACCACCGGCCGGGTGCCCACCTTGGCCACCAGCTTCGGCGCGATGCTCGCCCCGATCCCGACGCCGACGGTGATCGGCAGGTAGGCCAGGCCGGTGCGGATCGGCGAGTAGCCGAGCACGCCCTGCATGTAGAGGGTCAGGAAGAAGAACATGGAGATGAACCCGGCGACGCTGACCAGCTGCGTGAAGTCGGCGGCGGCCAGCCCCCGGATCCGGAAGATCGACAGCGGCAGCAGCGGCTGGCGGGTCACGCGCTCGTTCAGCAGGAACACCACGAGCAGCACGCCGGCGCCGGACAGCTCCAGCACCGTCCGGGCCGAGCCCCAGCCCTGGTCGGGCGCCTTGACCAGCGCGAAGACCAGCAGCAGCATCCCGGAGGTGACCAGGAACGCGCCGAACAGGTCCAGACCCTTGATCGACACCTTCTTGTCCTCGGGCTCGAACATCCGGTAGGCCGCGACCAGGATCAGCAGGCACACCGGCGGGTTCACGAACATCACCCAGCGCCAGCCCGGGCCGTCGGTCAGCAGCCCGCCGGCCAGCACGCCGACCGCCGAGGCCAGGCCGGCCACCGCGCCCCAGGCGCCGAACGCCTTGGTCCGGTCCGAGCCTTCCTTGAAGGTGGTGGTGAGCAGCGACAGCGCGGCGGGCATCATGAGGGCGGCGCCGATACCCTGCACCAGCCGGGCGGCGACCAGCAGCCCAGCGGTGTTGGCGAAACCGCCGGCCAGCGAGGCGACGGCGAACACCGTGGTCCCGGTGAGCAGGATCCGCCGCCGGCCGAACAGGTCGGCGGCCCGGCCGCCGAGCAGCATGAAGCCGCCGTAGGTGAGCAGGTAGCCGCTGGGCACCCACTGCAGGCCCTGCGTGCTGAAGTCGAGGTCCTTACGGATGGAGGGCAACGCCACGTTCACGATCGAGGCGTCCACGAGATCCAGGAACGCGACGCCGCAGAGCAGGAGCAAGATGAGCTTCCCCCGCCCGGTTGATAGGAAAGACGCAGACACGCCAGTACCCCCTCGAGTACGATTAACTTTGAGTTCCGTACGATACGAAGAAGGTATCATATGAGTTCCGTATCATCCAGCGACGCCGAGCTCTCCCGGGCCCGGCGCCAGACCATCAACCGGATCACGGAGACCATCCGCGAGATGAGCGTGGTGATGACGGTCCTCAACCTGCGCGCCGGCGAGCAGGTCGGCCTGCGCGACGTCGAGATGAAGGCCCTGGACGTGCTGATGCGCGACGGGGCGATGAGCGCCAAGGCCCTCGGTCAGCGCCTGGGCATGCACCCGGCCACCATGACCGGCATCCTCGACAAGCTGGAGAAGGGCGGCTGGGTCGCCCGCGAACGCGACCCCGACGACCGCCGCGTGGTCCTGATCCAGCCGGTGCGCGAGCGGGTCGGCGAGATCGTCCGCCTGTTCGCGGGGATGAACAACGTGTCCATCAGCATGCTCGACAAGTACGACGCCGACCAGCTGGACACCATCCTGGACTTCCTGAGCAACGTGGTCGACCTGGCCCGGTCGGCCTCGACCGCGTGGGACCGGGAAGCCTGATCAGGGGACGGCGTCGGGCCCGGCGGTCAGTCCACCCCGCCGGCGACCGCGGCGCCGCTTGCGAGTGCTCGGGCGAGCAGTCGCGCGAGATCTTCGAAGACGTTGTCGCCGTCGCTGGCGCTGTCGCCGTCAGTCTGAGCGCCGGAGCACCAGCCTTCGGCGATCAGGCCCGCCCGCACCCCGGCGACCTCGTCCGCCGGGATCAGGAACGCCGGACCGTATCCGAACTCGTACCCGCCGATCTCCGCACAGCCGTGCCCCAGGCACCGCGCCAGCGCCGGGAAGACCGCGGTCCACTCCGGGAAGTCGCCCCCCGGCTCGACATCGGCCTCCACCTCGGCCCGGTCCTCCCCGATCCCGGTCAGGAGCCGATAGTCGGCGCCGAACGCCTTCGCGAAGTCCTCTGCCACAACGCTCGCACGGTCGGCCGGTATCGGCGCCAGGGTCAACCACATTGACATGGCGCGAACGTACCCGCCGCCACCCTCAGGGCGGCGGCGGGTACGTCAGGGACCGTGGGTGACCCGCGGCTCATCCCATCGACGGATACCGATAGTCCGTCGGCGCCACGAACGTCTCCTTGATCGAGCGCGTCGAGGTCCAGCGCAGCAGGTTCTGCGGCGAGCCGGCCTTGTCGTTGGTGCCCGAGGCCTTGGAGCCGCCGAACGGCTGCTGGCCGACGACGGCGCCGGTCGGCTTGTCGTTGACGTAGAAGTTGCCGGCCGCGAAGCGCAGCACGCTCATCGCCTCGGCGACCGCCGCGCGGTCCTGGGCGATGATCGAGCCGGTCAGAGCGTAGCGGGTGACGCCCTCGACGCCGCGCAGGACGCGGTCGTAGTCGGCGTCGTCGTACACGTACACCGACAGCAGCGGGCCGAAGTACTCGGTGGAGAAGATCTCGTGGTCCGGGTTCGTACACACCATCACCGTCGGCCGTACGAAGTAGCCGACCGAGTCGTCGGCCGTGCCGCCGGCGACGATCCGGATCGAGTCGTCGCGGTGCGCGATGTCCAGGACCCGGCGGTGCTTGGCGAACGCGCGGTCGTCGATCACCGCGCCCAGGAAGTTGCCCATGTCGGTGACGTCGCCCATGCTCAGGCCGTCGACCTCGGCCGCGAAGTCCTCGCGCAGACCGCCGGCCTCCCACAGCGACCGCGGGATGTAGGCGCGGGAGGCGGCCGAGCACTTCTGGCCCTGATACTCGAACGCGCCGCGCGTCAGCGCGGTCTTCAGCAGCGCCCGGTCCGCGCTGGGATGCGCCAGCACGAAGTCCTTGCCGCCGGTCTCCCCCACGATCCGCGGGTACGCGCGATAGGCGGCGATGTTCTCGCCGACCGTGCGCCACAGGTGCTGGAAGGTCGGGGTCGAGCCGGTGAAGTGGATCCCGGCCAGGTGCGGGTCGGCCAGCACCACCTCGGAGACCGCGAGCCCGTCGCCCGGCAGCATGTTGACCACCCCGGGCGGCAGGCCGGCGGCCTCCAGCAGCCGCATCGTGAAGTGCGCCGCCAGCTGCTGCGTCGGCGACGGCTTCCAGATCACCGTGTTGCCCATCAGCGCCGGGGCGGTCGGCAGGTTGCCGGCGATGGCGGTGAAGTTGAACGGGGTGATCGCGTAGACGAAGCCGTCCAGCGGCCGGTGGTCGGTCCGGTTCCAGACCCCCGGCGCGTTCTCCGGCGGCTGCTCGGTCAGGATCTGCCGCGCGAACGCCACGTTGAAGCGCCAGAAGTCGATCAGCTCGCAGGCGCTGTCGATCTCGGCCTGCACCACCGTCTTGGACTGCCCGAGCATCGTCGCGGCGTTCAAGGTGGCCCGCCACGGCCCGGCCAGCAGGTCGGCGGCCCGCAGCAGGATCGCGGCGCGGTCGTCGAAGGACATGGCCCGCCAGGCCGGCGCCGCCTCCCGGGCGGCCGCCACGGCGGCGCGCGCGTCGTCCTGGGTGGCGTTGTGCAGGGTGCCGAGCACGGACTTGTGGTGGTGCGGCTGCACCACGTCGATCGGCTCGCCGCCGCCGGGCCGCCGGTGCCCGCCGATGGTCGCGGTCAGGTCGTGCCGCCGGCTGCTCAGCTCGGTCAGCTTCGCGGTCAGCGCGACCCGGTCGGGGCTGCCGGGAGGGTAGGCGAGCACCGGTTCGTTATGCGGAACGGGGACCCTCGTGACGCCGGTGACGTTCTCGTACGCGTGCTCGGCCATGATCTCGGCAGACTCCTCTCGGGCCCCGTGGACACCGCGGAGCGAGGATCTCCTCGGCAGGCGGTGGCGGGTGGCGGCGGGACCGGGTTATCCGCATCCCATCGTGGCGCGGATGCCCCCGCCACACCATTGCGCCGATCGACGTACCCGGCAGCGCGCGGGTCCCGCCGTGTTTGCGCAGGCCCCGCCGTGCTCAAGTCTCGCGATGCACAGGTCCCGCGAGGCACAGGTCGCGCGATGCACAGGTCCCGCCGCCCCCGGCCGGATCAGGCCTCCTCGGCCGCCCCGAGCTCCTCGATCATCGCCACCGCCGCGATCAGGCTGTCCGCGATCGGCGCTCCGGTGGCCCGCAGCGACGCCGCCGCGGCGAACCCGCCGGAGTAGAGGATGACGCGCGCCCCGACGCTACGCGCGGCCGCGGCGTCGTCCGGGGAGTCGCCGATCAGCACCACCCGGGAGGGCTCCATCCGCAGCCGCCGCAGGTGGTCGGCCAGGTGCTCGGCCTTGCGGGCCGGCCGGGGCGGGGTCGTGCCCTGGACCAGCGCGAAGTGGTGCGCGATGCCGTGGTGGCCGACCACCGGCACCAGCTTGTCGTCGTGGTACATCGACAACAGCGACTGCGAGTGGCCGCGGCCGGCCCAGTCCCGGAACAGGTCCGGCAGGCCGTCGGACAGGCGGGCCTGGCGCTCGTAGGCGACGTAGTACTTGTGGAAGGTGGAGTCCAGCCCCTCCCACTCCTCGTCGGTCGGCTCGTGGCCGAGGATGTCGGCGTAGAAGGACCGGATCGGCATCTTGATCTGCGTGCGGTACTGCTCGGCCGTTATCGGCGCCAGGCCGTGGTCGCCGAAGGAGTCGTTGGTCGAGCGCAGGATGATCTCGAAGTCGTTCAGAACGGTGCCGTTCCAGTCCCAGACGAGGTGCAATGGCATGTGATTATTCGGCACGGTCACCCGGACAGGGTATCGGCGGCCACCAACCGGATTTCACTCAGCCGAGCAGGTCCGGCAGCTCCTGCGTGGCGTACCAGAGCAGCTCGTGGTCGTCGATGCCGTCGACGGTGAACGCCGCGTCCTCGTCCCCGGCCTCGGCCGCGCCGAGCAGCACCACCGCCAGCGCCACCTCGTCGAGCACCGCGGGGTCGTCGACGTGCAGCGAGGCCACCCAGGACAGCGGGACCTCGGCGGTCACCCGGACCAGCCCGGGCTCGGCGCTGTCGTGGACCGGGACGGCCTGGGCGTCCGGCACCTCGGCCGCGATCACCACCCGGCGCCGGGGCGCCTCGGCGGCGTCGGCCAGCAGGCGCAGCGACGCCCGCGCCGCGTCGGTCATGGCGGCGTACTCCAGTTCCTCGCTGTCCCCTTCCGTGTACCACTCGCGCAGCGCCGGGGTGACCGCGTACGCCGTCAGCGGCGCGGGGGTGAGACGGCCCGTCTTGTGCAGTTCGGCGAGCGCTGACAGGGTCGCGGGAAGGTAGACGCGCATTGCGCCATTATCCCCTTCTGACGTTCGATCCAGTGCCTGCCGGTGCCGGACCGGGTTCAGGCCGCGGCGCGCTGCGCCGCCACCTGCGCCCCGGTGGTGCGGATCGCGGTGTCCAGGACGTGCGGGCGGCGTCCGGCGTCCATCATGTTGAAGCCGATGGCGTGGATGTCCTCGGCCGTGGGGCAGAACACGACGACCCGGGTGCCGTCGGCCCGCACCCGCTGCACCTCGGCCAGCATCCGCCTGGTGACGGCGCGGCGATAGCGGCGGATGGCGCGCTCCAGGACGCTGCGCGGCGGCCCGTCGAAGCCGTGGACCGCCATCGGCGCCAGCACGTAGAGCTCGTCCAGCGGCGGCTCGCCGATCTCCTGGAATCCGCGCTTGGCGGCGACGTCGACGTTGGTCGCCGACCACATGCCGCCGTCGACGTAGCGGCGGCCCTCGATCACGACCGGCGCGAACCAGCCGGGGATGGCACAGGAGGCGGTGACCGCCTCGGCCAGGGTGGTGCGGGGCGCGCGGGCGCCGCCGAAGGTGACGCGGCGGCCGGTGGCGAAGTCCAGCGCCACCACCCGCAGCGCCTTGTGCGGGGACCAGCCGGCGCCGTCGTCCGGCAGGCTCCTGACGAGCTCGCCGACGCCGCCCAGCGAGCCCCGGCCGGGCGGCAGGGCCGCGGCCATGACCGCGGTCGGCGGCACGGAGCGCGGGTGGCGGGCGGTGCGCGCCAGGAGGTGGCCGGAGCCCAGGCGCAGGCGCGGGCGCTCGGGATGGACGCCGCCGGCCGCGGTCGCGTAGTCGAACTCCAGGCCGGCCAGCGGGCCGCGGGAGATGCGGCCGGTGAGCTGGTGCTCGTACAGGTCGGCCGGGGAGGCGCCGGCGCCGATCAGGGCCGCCAGCACCGCGCCGGCCGACGTCCCGACCAGCATCTCGGCCTCGCGCGGGTCCCAGGACACGGCCTGGGTCAGCACATTCAGTGCGCCGGTGGTCCAGGCCGCGCCGAGCATGCCGCCGCCACCCAGCACCAGACCTCGGCGCAGCGCCCTGGAAGCCATCGCCTCACTCCCCTCGGCAGTCCCGTTCCACCGACTCTTCCACCGTCGGTGACCGGGGAAACCGGCGTGGACCCACGATCGGGGCGATCGAATGTCTGATGCGCGGGGTTCCTAAGGGGAATACCGTGACAGTCGGGGGCTGTTCGTGTGTCACGGGAGGTTGGGCCCATGGCTGACAAGCGCGTGCGCGAGGCGGCGGTCCCCGAGGACCGGCTCGCGGTGTGGCCTTTCGCGGCGCTCGTGCTGGCCGCGGCGGTGACGCTGTTCTGCTACGCGGCCACCGACAGCCCTCCGGGCTGGCTGACCCGCACGGTGATCGTGATCGTCGGCGCGGTCCCCTCCGGCGGCCACGCCGTCCACATCGGACTGGCCCTGCTGCTGCTGGCGCGCGGGCTGCATGTACGACGGCTGATGGCGCTGTATCTGACGGCCGCGGCGGTGCTGTGGTCGGCGCTGATGTCGCTGCTGACGTGGGACCAGCCCTGGCGGCTGCTGCCGATGGCGGCGTTCGCCTTCGCGCTGTGGGGCGCGCGGACGCGGTTCAGCGCCCTGCCGGACCCGGCGCGGGTGCGCACCGCGCTGCACTTGTTCCTGGGGCTGGCGGTCGTGGCCTTCGTGGTCGGCGGCGGCGGGCTGTTCCTGCAACGGGGACGGCTGAGCGAGTCGCTGACCCCGGTGGGGCTGGGGCGGGAGCTGTTCGACGGGCTGACGGCGAACCCGGGGCCGATGACGCTGGAGGGGCGGTCGTGGTTCATCCACGGGCTGTCGCTGCTCGGCGGCGTAACGCTGCTGCTCGTCCTGGCCTGCCTGCTGGCGCCCGCGCCCGCGCCGCCGCCCGGCACCGAGGCCGAGCGCGAGCGGGCGCGGCGGCTGGTCCAGCACCCCGACTCGGACACCCTGGCGCCCTTCGCGCTGCGGCACGACAAGTCGTATGTGTTCGCCCCGGACGGCCGCGCGGCGATCGGCTACCGGGTGTTCCTGGGGACCGCCGTGGTCGGCGGCGACCCGTTCGGCGCGGCGGACGCCCAGGAGGCCGCGGTCGAGGAGTTCCTGGCCCTGTGCCGCCGGCGCGGCTGGCGGCCCGCAGTGCTGGGCGCGCGCGAAGGGCTGCTGCCGATGTGGCACGAGCACGGGATGCGCGGAATCGGCATCGGCGACGAGGTGATGCTCGACGTGGCGGGCTTCTCGCTGGAGGGGCGGGCGATCCGCAACGTCCGCCAAGCGGTGCGCCGCACGCACAAGGCGGGCATCACCACCCAGGTCCTGCGAGAGAACGCACTGGACGCCGCCGAAGCGGAGCAACTGCTGGCCATCCACCAGCGGTGGCTGAAGGGACACGCCGAGCACGGCTTCGCGATGAACCTCGACGCCATCACCTCGGCCCGCCACCCCGACGCCCTGCTGATCATCGCCCACGACGCCGCCGGCCGCGCGATCGGCTTCCAGCGCTACCACCCGGTCGGCGCCAACCGCCCCTCCGCCACCCCGACAGCCCTGTCCCTCGACGTGATGCCCCGCGACCCGACCAGCCCCAACGGCGTGAACGAACGCCTGATCATCGACCTGATCGACTGGGCCAAAGCCCGCGGCATCGCCGACATCTCCCTCAACTTCGCCGCCTTCCGCCCCATCATGGACGCCGGCTCCCGCCGCACTCCCTTGGAACGCCTGGCCTACCGCGCCATCCACCTCCTCGACCCATGGATCATGCTGGAGTCCCTCTACCGCTTCAACGCCAAATTCCGCCCCGCCTGGCAACCCCGCTCGGTCCTCTTCCGCACCTGGGGCGAAGTCGGCTGGCTCGCAGCCGCCGCCCTGGCGATGGAGTTCTCACTGCCGCTGGACCGCCACCGGGTCGCGGGAGCCGGGGACTTGGCGCGGGGGCGGGGGAACGGGACCGCGCAGGGGCCGGAGCACGGCTCGATCGGGGACCAGGACTCGGTGGGGGATGCGGTGGGGGGTGCGGTGCGGCGGCGGGTGTGAGGGCTGGCAGTCTGGGTTCGGATGCCGCTGGCGTCAAATCCCTGGGTTTGGTTTTTGGTTCTGAAGACTCTGCCGTCATCCCGCCTGGAGCGCAGTGCACTGCCACCGCGCGTCGTCCGCCCGGTCGAAGCGCAGCGCGACCACCCTCGTGCGGCCGCCGTCGCGGACCAGGGCCAGGGCCTCGATGCCGGTGCCGCCGTCGGACAGGCGGACGGATTTGAGGGTCGCGCCGCGGGTGAAGCGCGGGAGGCGGAGCTTGCCGCGGACTTCGGGGGTCGTCCATTTCGCTGCTTGGGTCGGGGCGCGGCGGCCTACAAGGACTTCCACCAGTAGTCCCACCAGGGCTCTGACTTCGGTGTAGTCCTTGCGTGGTGCGGCCTGTGGTTTCGGGGGCGGCGCCGGGTCGGGCGGGCCGACTTCGGCGATCAGGATGCCTGGCCGATCGGGCTGGCGGCCGGGCAGCAGCGCCGTCTCGGCCGCCGTCTCCGCTTCAGCCCCGGTCGGCCGCTTCAACCGCGCCATCGCGCGTGCGATCGCGCCCGCCGGTGGGTCGGGCAGCGGGGTCGGGTAGACGGTCACGTCCCCGGCGCGCACCACCGAGACCAGCAGGCCCGGGCGGGGTTCGCGGCCGGAGCCGGCCAGGGGCGGCCAGATCCGGGCGTATTCGGGGGTGCCCGCGTCGACCAGCCAGGGGACGGGGTCGGTGCGGTGCGGGTCCGGGGGTTCCTCGGCGGGGGGTTCGTCGTCGGGGGCTTCTTCGTCGGGGAGGTCTTCGAGTTCGAACTCGGCGGTGGCGTCGAGCCAGATGGCGATGCCGGGAAAGTCTGGCCTGTTATCACGGTGCCAGCGGGCGCCGAGGGTGGCGGTGCCCACCGCGCGGAGCGAGCGCGTCGGTGCCACGGGGCCTCCCCTCGTCGCCGGGTGCGGGGTCCCAGGAGATCACAGGGAAATGCCGAACGGCCGACTTCCTCGGGGGAAGTCAGCCGTTCGGCGCAGTGGAGCGGGGTGGGTCAGCGCTTCTTGCGCTTGCCGGAGGAGCGGCGGCGCGGGGTCTCGTCCTGGGCCGCCGGCTCGTCCGGGACCGCGTCGCCGCGGTAGTCGGCGTAGGTCTCGACCCGCTGGACCACGCCGCCCTCGCCGTCGACCGTGGGGGCCGTGTAGCTCAGGTGGTCGGGGCGGCGGGGCGCGTCCAGGCCCTTGGCGTGCAGCTGCGGGGTGGCGTCCTGGACGCCGTTCGGGCCGCCGCCCAGGGCGTTGGCCGTGGCCGCCGCCTGGGCCTGGGACGCCGGGTCCTGGTTGACCGCCTCCACCTCGACCTTGAGGTTGAACAGGTAGCCGACCGACTCCTCCTTGATGGCGTCCATCATCGACTGGAACATGGCGTAGCCCTCGCGCTGGTACTCGACCAGCGGGTCGCGCTGGGCCATGGCACGCAGGCCGATGCCCTCCTGGAGGTAGTCCATCTCGTAGAGGTGCTCGCGCCACTTGCGGTCCAGCACCGACAGCACCACGCGGCGCTCGAGCTCGCGGGTGATCTGCTCGCCGAGCTGGGCCTCGCGGCCGTCGTAGCCGGAGCGGATGTCCGCGGTCAGCTCGTCGACCAGCACGTCGCGGGTGACCTTGTCGCGGCCGCCGGCGGCGTCCTCGATCTCCTCCACCGACACCGACAGCGGGTAGAGGGTCTCCAGCGCGGTCCAGAGCTTGTCCAGGTCCCACTCCTCGGCATAGCCCTCGGAGGTGGCGGCGTCGACGTAGCCGGCGATGGTGTCGTCCATCATCAGCCGGACCTGGTCCTCCAGGTCCGCGCCGTCGAGCACCTTGCGGCGCTCCTCGTAGACCACCAGACGCTGGCGGTTGAGGACCTCGTCGTACTTCAGGACGTTCTTGCGGATCTCGAAGTTCTGCTGCTCGATCTGGGTCTGGGCCGAGGCGATGGCCCGGGTCACCATCTTGTGCTCGATCGGCACGTCCTTGGGGACGTTGGCCATCGACAGCACGCGCTCGACCATGCCGGCCTTGAACATCCGCATCAGGTCGTCGCCCAGCGACAGGTAGAACCGGGTCTCGCCGGGGTCGCCCTGGCGGCCGGCGCGGCCGCGCAGCTGGTTGTCGATGCGGCGGGACTCGTGGCGCTCGGTGCCCAGCACGTACAGGCCGCCGAGGTCCTGGACCTCGTCGTGCTCGGCCTTCACCTTGCGCTTGGCCTTCTCCAGCGCCTCCGGCAGCGCGGCCACCCACTCCTCCGGGGTGCCCTCGGGGTCCAGGCCGCGCTGGTAGAGCTCGGCGGTGGCCAGGTCCTCGGGGTTGCCGCCGAGCTGGATGTCGGTACCGCGGCCGGCCATGTTGGTGGCCACGGTGACCGCGCCCTTGCGGCCGGCCTGGGCCACGATCGCCGCCTCGCGCTCGTGGTACTTGGCGTTCAGCACCTCGTGCGGGACGCCGCGCTTGCGCAGCATCGTGGACAGGTACTCGGACTTCTCCACCGAGGTGGTGCCCACCAGCACCGGCTGGCCGGTGGCGCTGCGCTCGGCGATGTCCTCGACGACCGCCTCGAACTTCGCCTCCTCGGTGACGTAGATCAGGTCCTGCTGGTCCTTGCGGACCAGCGGCTTGTTCGTCGGGATCGGCACCACGCCCAGCTTGTAGATCTGCTGGAACTCCGCGGCCTCGGTCATCGCGGTACCGGTCATGCCGGCCAGCTTGTCGTAGAGGCGGAAGTAGTTCTGCAGCGTGATCGTGGCCAGCGTCTGGTTCTCGTCCTTGATCTCGACGTTCTCCTTGGCCTCGATGGCCTGGTGCATGCCCTCGTTGTAGCGGCGGCCGGCCAGGATGCGGCCGGTGTGCTCGTCGACGATCATGACCTCGCCGTTCATCACGACGTAGTCCTTGTCCTTCTTGAACAGCTCCTTGGCCTTGATGGCGTTGTTCAGGTAGCCGACCAGGGGGGTGTTCACGGACTCGTAGAGGTTGTCGATGCCGAGCAGGTCCTCGACCCGCTCCACGCCGCGCTCCAGGATGCCGACGGTGCGCTTCTTCTCGTCCACCTCGTAGTCGACGTCGGCGGCCAGCCGGTCGACGATCTTGGAGAAGTCCATGTACCACTTGGTGGCCTGGTCCGCCGGGCCGGAGATGATCAGCGGGGTCCGGGCCTCGTCGATCAGGATCGAGTCCACCTCGTCGACGCAGGCGTAGAAGTGGCCGCGCTGCACCATCTCGTCCCGGGACCACGCCATGTTGTCGCGCAGGTAGTCGAAGCCGAACTCGTTGTTGGTGCCGTAGGTGATGTCGCAGCTGTACTGCTCACGGCGCTCGGCCGGCGTCATGTTCGCCAGGATCACGCCGACCTTCAGGCCCAGGAACCGGTGCACCCGGCCCATCCAGGACGAGTCGCGCTCGGCCAGGTAGTCGTTGGTGGTGACGATGTGCACGCCCTGGCCGGCCAGCGCGTTCAGATACGCCGGCAGGGTACCGACCAGGGTCTTGCCCTCGCCGGTGCGCATCTCGGCGATGTTGCCGAGGTGCAGGGCGGCACCGCCCATCAGCTGCACCTTGTAGTGCCGCTGGCCCAGGGTGCGCTTGGCGGCCTCCCGGACCACCGCGAACGCCTCGGGCATCAGGTCGTCGAGCGTCTCGCCGTCCTCCAGGCGGGCGCGGAACTCGTCGGTCTGAGCGCGCAGTTCCGCGTCGCTCATCTGGACGTAGTCCTCCTCGATCTCCTCGACGAGGTCGGCGATGGCCTCCAGGCGGCGCAGGATCTTCCCCTCACCGGCCCGCAAGACCTTGTCGAACAGACGCGCCACGGCAGACAACTCCTCGAATACGGATCAGCACCCGGTTGGGAATCCTGGCAGGCAGGGTCCGCCCCGCCTTTTCCAACATGTTATGCGACGGGCTGCACTCCAAGGGAAGACCGCGCCGTAATGATCATCGGCATATTCCGTGGAGACGACCGACGCCGCTCCCATACGGTGGGGCGATGGACGTACCGGAAACGCACGGCCACCCCGCGCCGGTTCCCAGGCAGACCTCCCGTCCGGCCCTCACTCCCCTGCCCCGCGGCCCGCTGGAGACCGGGCGGCTGCTGCTGCGGCCCTGGCGGGAGGAGGACATACCGGAGGTCCACAAGATCTGCCAGGACCCCGACATCCAGCGCTGGACCACCGTCCCGTCGCCCTACGGGGAGACGGACGCCGAGTGGTTCGTCCGGGAGCACACCCCGAACGGGTTCGCCGCCGGCGACGAGGCGACGTTCGCCGTGCTGGTGAAGGCCACCGGGCAGATCGCCGGGGCGGTCGGTCTCGGCGGGATCGCCAAGCTCAGCGAGGGCCGCGGCGTGCGGACGGCGGAGATCGGCTACTGGGCCAATCCGGAGACCCGGGGGCGCGGCTACATCACCGAGGCCGTGCGCGAGGTGATCCGCTGGGGCTTCGAGGAGCTCGCGCTGGGCCGCGTCACCTGGCAGGCGTTCGACGGGAACGCGCCGTCCCGCCGGGTGGTGGACAAGCTCGGGTTCACGATGGTCGGCCTGCAACGCGGGTCGCACGAGCACCGGGGGCGGCGCGCCGACATGTGGCTGGCCGATGTGCTGCCCGGGGAGCTGAAGTAGCGGGCCGGTGACCGTCGAAGCATGCCGTGGCCGACTGGTGGCGGACTGGTGACGGACCGGTGGCGGATTCCGGCCACCGAAGTTGTCGGCGGCGGCGACTAGCGTGGCGTCTGTGACATCCCTGCCGCCGCCCGCCAAGATCACCGAGTTGTCCGCCGACGAGGCGCGCCGCCTGGCCCTGCACGCCCAGGGCCTGATCGGCGTGCCGGACCGCCGGGCCGGGGTGGCGGGCGTGCTGCACGGCCTGGGAGCGGTGCAGCTGGACACGATCAGCGTGCTCGCCCGCTCGCACGAGCTGGTGCCGTACGCGCGGCTCGGGGCGGTCGGCCGGGACGCCGTCGAGAAGGCGTACTGGAACCACGAGACGCACGGGGCCTCGACCTTCGAGTACTGGGCGCACGCGGCCTGCATCCTCCCGGTCGAGGAATGGCCGACGTTCGCCTACCGCCGCGCGAACTACCGCGCGCGGGAGAACGGCGGCTGGGGCATGCCGACGTCCTCGGAGACCACCGCCACGGTGCTCGGCAAGCTGCGCGACGAGGGCCCGCTCACCACCGCCGACTTCGGCGGGGCGCGCAAGAGCGCGGAGTGGTGGGACTGGTCGGACACCAAGATCGCGGTCGAGAAGCTGCTGGCCACCGGCGACGTGGTCTGCGTGGAGCGCCGCGGCTGGCGCCGGGTCTACGACCTGCCCGAACGCGCACTGCCCAAGGCGGTGCTCGACACGCCGGAGCCGACCGCCGAACAGGCCCACGTCCGCCTCCTGGCCCTGGCCGGAGCCCGGCTGGGCATCGGCACCATAGGCGACCTGGCCGACTACTACCGCCTCAAGATCCCCGACGCGAAGCCGCTGATGGAGCAGACCGGCCTGGTCCCGGTGACGGTCCGCGGCTGGGCCCAGCCCGCCTGGGCCGACCCGGCGGCCCTGGACCTGCTCGCGGCCGGCGGCCCCAAAGGCCGGCACCGGACCACCCTGCTGTCCCCCTTCGACTCCCTGATCTGGGAACGCGACCGGATGGAGCGGATCTTCGGCATGGTGCACCGCATCGAGGCCTACACCCCGGCCGCCAAGCGCATCCACGGCTACTTCGCGATGCCGCTGCTGGCCGGCGGCAAGCTGCTGGGCCGCGTGGACCCCAAGCGCGAGGGCAGAACGCTGGTGGCGAAGAAAGTGTCGCTGGACACGCCGAACGCCGCACGCCCGATGGCCGACGCCCTGCGCGAGGCCGCAGGCTGGGTCGGCTGCGACCACGTGGTGGTCGAGCAGGTGACCGGCGGCGGCCCGCGGGAGGCGGCGCTGCGGGCGGAGTTGGGCTGAACCGGCACGGCGAACCAATCGGCGCGTACCTCGGCGTCGGCGCGCCGACACCCCAACGAAATCGCTCAACCCTGATCCACTAACGCCACAGCGGCTGCGGCGGCTCGGCGAACCAGTCGGCGAGTTCCTCCGCGTCGTCGGTCTGTACGCCGGCGCGCCAGTCGACGAGGGTCAGGCCGCGGGTCCGGGTCAGGGTCGCGAAGTCGTCGGCGACCCGGGGTCCGGCGACGCCGGTGCGGTGCACTCCGGCCACCGTCACGCGGCTCGCTTGGTCAACCGTTCCGTAGACGTGCACGCCGTCGGCGACCGAGAGGGCGTAGCCGCTTCGGACCACGCCTTGGCCCTCGATCGCCACCGGGCGTACGAAGTGGGTGGTGGTGCCCAGGCCCGCGGCCAGGTCCTCGACCGTCAGCACCACTCCTTCGAGGGGTTCGGCGGGGTCGGTGCGCAGGTGGATCTCGGTGAAGCCGGGGCCGGAGCGGAACTCGGTCTGCACCCGGCGGATGGCCGCCAGGTTGGCCCGGACCGCGCGGGCCGCGAAGGGGCCGACCAGTTCCACGTCGCGCCACAGGTCGTCCTTGACCAGCAGCATCGAGCGGCCGTCCAGCGGGGCGGCGATGGCCGGCAGCGGGTCGCTGATGCTGGACATGCTGAAGTGGATGTCGCGGGCCGGGATCATCCGTACCGGGGGTTCGTCGTCGACCCGGCGCAGGGTCAGCTCCAGCGCGCCGAGCAGCTCGTACTCCTCGCGGAAGGCCGGCTCGGCGCGCAGCACGCGCCAGACCTCGCCGGCCGCCTCCAGCAGCTGGGTGCCGTCGAACGCCGGGGGCAGGGCCCGCGACGGCATCACCGTGCGGGCGATCACCGCGCCGTCGACGGCGTCGCGCAGCGTCACGGTGATGTCCATGGACTCGAACCTACGCGCGATCGCCGTCACGGTGTCAAGCCGCGGACCTCAGGTGATCTCCAGCAGTTTCTCGCGCACCGCGTAGACCACGGCCTCCATCCGGGAGTGCAGCTGGAGCTTCTCCAGGATGTTGCGGACGTGGTTCTTCACGGTGTTCTCGGTGATGAACAGCTCCTTGGCGATCTCCCGGTTGTTGCGCCCGGTGGCGACCAGCTTGAGCACCTCCATCTCCCGGTCGGTGAGCCTGGGCGCGGCGGCCGGCACCGGGGCCGGCGGGGCCTCGGCGCCGCGCGCCAGGGCCGCGAAGCCGGTCAGCAGCTTGGCCGCCATCGTCGGGCTGACCTGCGACTCGCCGCGCTGCACGGCGCGCAGCGCGTCCGGGATGGTGTGCGGGAGCACGCTCTTGAGCAGGTAGCCGGAGGCGCCGCTCTTGACCGCCTCGTAGAGGTCGGCCTCCTCGTCGCTGGAGGTGAGCATGATGACCTTGGCGTTCGGCACCGAGCGCTTGATCGCGGCGCAGGCCGCCAGGCCGTCGGTGTCGGGCATCCGGACGTCCAGGATCACCACGTCCGGGGCCAGCTGCTCGGCCTTGACCACGGCCTCGGCGCCGTCCGAGGCCTCGCCCACGACCTCGATGTCGTCCTCGGTGTCGAGCACGACCGCCAGCCCTCGGCGCAGCAAGGTGTGGTCGTCGGCTATGAGGACTCTTATGGCTTCCGACACAGAACCATGATGACACCTCACAAGGGCGCATGACATTACCCGGACGAGTGATCACCCCCGGGTTTCCCCGGTCGGGACACCCCTGTGGGGCCGGTCGGAACCGGCCCCACAGGGGTGTCCGCTCAGATCAGCGTCCTGGAATGCTGTGGATCAAGGTCCTGTCGCCTTTCGGGAAAGCCACAGAAAATGCCGGAGAATCCTCAGCGTCGGGCGCCGGCCATCCGGTCCGAGGGCGAGGAGGCCGCGGCACTGCGCACCCCGTCGTCCATCAGGTCCGGCTCGCCCGGGGCCTCGCCCGGCTCCAGCCGGATGACGCCGTAGTCGTAGGCGTGGCGGCGGTACACCACGGCCGGCAGGCCGGAGTCCTTGTCGACGTAGAGGTAGAAGTCGTGGCCGACCAGCTCCATCTCGTAGAGCGCCTGGTCCAGCGTCATCGGGGCCGCGGAGTGGGTCTTCTCGCGCACCACCATCGGGCCCTCGTGGTCCGGGCCGGCGGCCGCGTACGGCCGCAGATCGACCTCGGGGTTGTCGTCCACGGCGCCGTCCGAGGTCAGCAGCGGCGCGGTGCCCGGCGGCAGGTCCGCCATGGCCGGCAGGTGCTTGATCGACTCGGCGATCGCCTTGCGGTTGCGGTGGATCTTGCGCCGGTCCTTGGCCTTCCGGATCTGTGCCTGGAGCTTGGCCGTGGCCAGGTCGAGGGCCGAATACGGGTCGGCGGCGGTGGCCTCGGCCCGGATCACCGGCCCCGGGCAGTCCAGCGTCAGTTCGATCCGGTCCTTCTGCTCGGCCTGCCGGGGATTCTTCTCCTCCCCCAGCACCACGGTGAGGCTGATGGCTTTGTCGTCCATCTCCTGCACCTTGGCCAGCTTCTCCATCACGTGCCGACGGAACCGGTCGGTCACCTCGTGATGGCGGCTCTTGACGACGATGTCCACGCGCGTTCTCCAATCTCGCGTCCAGATCTGCTGCCGGGCTCTGCGGCCTGCGGCTTCGGCGTCGGGAAGTTGGTATGACCAGCGGCGCCTCCGGGAGGGTCGATCGGAGTACTGCTCTCTTATGGATCTCCAACGTACGCCCGGTGCGGATCGTGCCTGGGGATCGAAGTGGAGGGAGTCACAGCCGGCGCGGGAACCGCCGGAAGTCGTCGGTGGGGCGGCTGCGACCCGGGAGGTGGTCGGGGAAGAAGTCCGCCGGAGCGGCGGGGGGCCACGTCACGGGTGGCCGGTCACGTGCGGAATCTTTCGCATCACGCCTGCTCGGTCGGTCGTACTCGGTCGTGCACCAGTGCCTATGGGTGAAAGCTAGCCCCGCTCCGCGCCGGACGGAAGATGCGAAGGGTGGCGTTGGGCCGTTCGAGTGATCCGAAGTGTGTTCGACCACCGTTACAAATCGGTTGCGGCGGGATTTCACGGACGTTCACATCGTGGGCGGATACCGGCCAGTGATTGTTGAATTTCCCCATTAAGCCGACTGTGCTTGGACCCGTGCCGCGGCGACCGTCGCGGCCCCGAGCACCGGCACGCCGGCGGCGCGCAAGGCCCGGGCCGCCTCCGCGAGGCTGGCGCCGCTGGTGGCGATGTCGTCGACGAGGACCACCGCACTCGGCCCGGCTCCGGCCGCGCTCCGTCGCGCCCGGAGCGCGCCGGACAGGTTCGCCCGCCGCTGGTCACGGGTCAGGCCGGCCTGGTCGGCGACGGCGCGG
This sequence comes from Catenulispora yoronensis, assembly GCF_039531695.1. Taxonomy (NCBI): domain Bacteria; kingdom Bacillati; phylum Actinomycetota; class Actinomycetes; order Catenulisporales; family Catenulisporaceae; genus Catenulispora; species Catenulispora yoronensis. Next base: position 12,943 of record NZ_BAAAQN010000092.1, on the reverse strand, counting down.
GCGTGGCACAGCGCGGGAATCGTGCGGGCCGGGACTCCGGCCTCGCGCAGAGCCCGCGCGGCCGAGCGTGCCATCCGCGCGGTCGTATCCTCGCCCCGATCACGGACCGCGCGACGGCGGGAAGGCATCGGGACAAGCGTCAGAGGGCCTGTCAGCGGCCGTTGGGCGGAGGCAGGGGAACGGGTGCCGCGCAGGGCCCCGGAGTCGACGGTGGCCGCCACGGCGCGGGCCAGCGCCTCACCCAGCGCGCGGCGGAGATCGTGTCGGCCGCGTTCCTTGTAGGCGATGAGCATGCTCCGCACCGGGTCTTCGTAGCGGGCGACGGCGTGCGTGGGCGGGACCTCCGGCACGGCGGCCAGCACGCGCCACGGGCCGCCGACAGCCAGCAGACGGCCGCAGGGGCCGCAGAGCGGGTGGCCGGAGGGCTGGGGACGTCCGCAGCCGCCGCAGTCGCGCTCGGCGACGAGGTCCAGCAGCGCGGTCCAGAGCGGGCGGACGAGCGGCATCGGCGACCCCCGATCGTCGCGACCCGACGAGGTCGCCCGGACAAGTGTTCGGACCGGGTTCGCCTCACGCAGCCCCGTCCGGCGGCAGCTCGGTCGCCGATGAGCGATGCCGTGGGGGGATTGTCGGGGATGTCCGGCCGATCACGCAACCGCAACCGGCGACCCGGTCGGCCGCCGGGCAGCCATCAGCACCCTGTCAAAACACTCCGACAAAACGCTCTGGCAAGACCGACCTTCTGCCGAGACACTCTGGCAAGACATTCCGGCAAGCCGACGATGGCGCCGCCGACCCGACTTGGCCCGACCCGACCCGGCCCGAAACAACCCGACCCGGAACGACCCGGCCCGGAACAACCCGCCCCGAACCTCGTGCCCTACGGCCCCGAGTCCGGCACCACCGTCGCCACCACCGGGCTCGAACCGCTGTCCTGGTAGCTCTCGGCGCCGCTGCGGCCCTTGAAGTACACGTAGCTGTTCGCGGAGCCGGCCGGGCCGGCGCCGTCGCTGAAGACCCAGACGCCGGGGCGGCCGTTGAGCATGCTGGTCGCGGCCGAGATGTGGGTGGCGGCGGGCTGGGCGTCCTCGGTGTCGCTGATCAGGGAGTCCTGGGAGCCGTCGGAGTAGACCTTGAAGACGCGGGGGGTGTTGAGGGTGGAGGACACGCCGATCAGGACCACGGTGCGGCCGTCGGCCCAGGCCGCGTCGGTGGCGTGGGCCAGGCCGCCGGGCTGGCCGGTCAGCAGCGGGACGGCGGCGTCGAGCAGGCGCGGGGAGGCACCGGTGCGGTCGATGGCGATGATGGCCGCCGGCCACAGGCTGGTGGTCGCCTTCTCGTCGGTGACCAGGAGCGCGCGGCTGCCGTCCGGGGAGGGCTTGAAGCCGGTCGGCGGCGCGCCCGCCGGGCTGGCCAGGGAGTCGGCGTTGGCGCTGCTCGGGGGCTGGTCGCCGGGATCGGTGAGGCGGTAGATCACGTGGCTGTCGACCACCCACAGCGCGCCGTCGACCGGGTCCCACTCCAGGTCGGTCACGCGCGCCGGGTCGGAGGTGTTGTACCAGACCTTGTGCTGGTCCGGGTGCCGCTGGTCGAGCACCATCACCGAGGCGGTGTTGTCCTTGTTCTGCACCACCACCGCCACGATCGCCGACGGCGACTTGAACGACGACGAGGTCGGCTGGCGCACCGCGATCGGCGATTTGGCGGCGACCTTCTGCGGCACGGTGACCACCGCCCGGCTGGCGTCGACGACGTTCTTCGTCCCGTCGCCGCACGCCGACGCGGTGCCGGCGGAGGGCCCCGGCACCCGGGAGACCACGGTGGCGGTGTCGCCCGGGGACGGGCACACCCAGTACACCGGCGGGGCCGAGCGGGTGACGGCGGTGTTGACGGACCCGGACGCGGTGCACGTGCCGCCGCAGCCCGGGTAGGAGACCTCCACGGTCTGCAACGGCGTCGAGCCGACCAGCTGCGGCGTGGCGGCGGCGTCGGTGAAGGTGGCGACCAGCGCGTCCTTGACCGCGTTCAGGTCCGTCGGGCGGCCCGGCACCGGCGCCTTGAGCGTCACCGTGGCCACGCCCTGCGCGCTCACCGTCACCGGCTTGCTCTCGTCCAGGCTCAGCAGCGAGCGCTGCGCCGCGGCGCGGCCGTTCAGCACCGCCTCGGCCAGCGCGTTGTAGGTGTAGTCGACCTTGCCGACGGCCTGGGTCAGGTAGACCTGGTCCACCGCCTGCGGGCCGGCGCCGGGCAGGTAGACCGGCATCGCCGACTGGTTGGTCTGGTAGACGCGCTTGAAGGACTCGGCGGTGATCAGCCGCTCCTTGGGGGCGGTCTGGATCCGCCAGCCGCCGTCGCGCTGGAACTTCAGCGTGAACTGCTCGTGCAGCGGGTCGGACTGGGCGGTGCCCTGGTAGAACCCGTGGTCGTCGAGCTGGGCCAGCGGCGTGGCGGTCAGGTAGACCGTGGCCTGGGCGCCGATCGGGGTGGTGGCCACGTCCTCGGCCGCGGCCGGCCGGGTGCTGCGGTCGGTCCCGGGCGGGTCCAGGCTCGGACTGCCGAAGCTGTCCACGATCGTGGTGACGCCCGGGGCGGTCCAGCTCTTGCGGGCGTCCTCGGTCAGGTAGTCCTGCGCGACGCTGAACGTGGGGTCCTTCTGGTCGCCGGTGAGCGCCTGCAGGAAGTTCAGGACCAGTTGCTGCGGCAGCATCGACGGATCGGGCTCGGCGGCCACGATGAAGACGTTGTTGTGGCTCTGGGCCAGGTTCTTGGTGCGCACCGGGCCTTTCGAGGGCGGACCGACGCAGCCGGTGACGCCCAGCACGGCGAGCGTGCCGAGCACGGCCAGCGCCGCGGCCGGCCGGCGCCGGGCCCAGGCCCGGGCGGCACGGGGCGCGGGGTCGGAGCCGGCCGTGGAGCCGGACCCCGCACCGGATATCGCACCGGATATCGCGCCCGTCCGTTCCGGGCCCTCGACAGCGCTCACCGCTCCCCCAGTCTGTCCGACGTCCGGTCCGAGGTCCGGTCCGGCGTCCGATTGGTCAGACCCGTCAGGTCCGGCCCGCTCTTGCGCGGCGTGGCCGGGACCACGCCCTCGGCGGCCAGCCGGGCGCTCTCGGCCTGCCGCTTGTGGTGCCGGGAGTCGTCCGGCTCCAGCGGGATCGGCGAGCGGACCAGCTCCAGCCCGGCGGTGCGGGGCAGCGTCAGCCGGAACTGCGAGCCGCCGCCCGGCTCGCCCCAGGCCTGCAGCCAGCCGTGGTGCAGGTGCGCGTCCTCCAGCGAGATCGCCAGGCCCAGCCCGGTGCCGCCGGTGGTCCGGGCCCGGGCCGGGTCGGCCCGCCAGAACCGGCCGAAGACCAGCGAGGACTCGCCGGGCTTGAGGCCGACGCCGTAGTCCCGGACCGCGACCGCCACCGCGTCGCCGGAGGCCGCGACCTTGATCTGGACCGGCCGGCCCTCGCTGTGCTCGATCGCGTTGACCACCAGGTTGCGCAGGATCCGCTCGATGCGGCGCGGGTCGATCTCGGCCACGCACGGCGTGTCCGGGGCCAGGATCCGCACGTCCGAGCCCTTGCGCTCGGCCAGCACCGCGCTGCCGTCGACCACCCGGCGCACCAGCGCCCGCAGGTCCACCGGCTCGGCGTCCAGCACCGCGGCGCCGGCGTCGAACCGGCTGATCTCCAGCAGGTCGCCGAGCAGCTCCTCGAACCGGTCCAGCTGGGTCTGGAGCAGCTCGGCCGAGCGGGCGGTGGGCCCGGTGAAGTCCTCGCGGGCGTCGTGCAGCACGTCGGCGGCCATCCGCACGGTGGTCAGCGGGGTGCGCAGCTCGTGCGAGACGTCCGAGACGAACCGGCGCTGCACCCGGGAGAGCTCCTCCAGCTTGCGGATCTGCCGCTGCAGGTTGCCGGCCATGGTGTTGAACGAGCTGGCCAGCCGGGCCAGGTCGTCCTCGCCGCGCACCCGCATCCGCTCGTCGAAGCGGCCGTCGGCGAGCCGCTCGGCGATCCCGGCGGCCTGCCGGACCGGGGTCACCACCAGCCGGGTGACGAACCAGGCCACCCCGGCCAGGGCCAGCACCAGCACCGCGCCGGCGGTGGCGATCAGCCGGTTGTCGATGCTCAGCGCCTGGCTCTCGCTGGTGAACGGGAAGGCGTAGTACAGCTGGATCTCCGGACCGGGGCTGGAGTCCATGCTGGGCAGCGCGAACCGCTCGCCGTAGAGCAGGCCGGAGTAGGTGTGGTCGGTCGGGGTGCGGCTGGAGGGCGTGGTCACCAGGTCGTCGGCCGGCGACTGCACGCCGTAGTACAGCGTGGTGGTGGCCGCCTGCACGTCGCCGCCCTTGCCGGAGGCCGGGTCGTACAGCGGCAGCTTGTCCGGCGGCAGCACCGCGGTGCTGCGCAGCAGGATCCCGCCGCAGACGTAGCCGCCGATCGGCAGCTTCTGGGAGTCGGTGGTGGTCAGGACCACCTGGTAGGTGTCGCTGCCGGCGCCGCTGCACAGGTTGGTGACCATGGTGTTCAGGCCCTCGACCCAGGCCGTGTAGTCGGCCGGGTGCGCGGCCGGGCCGTTCGGTCCGGCGGCCGCGGCCTGGGCGTTCTTGAACTTGTCCGCGGTCAGCGTCAGGAAGCTGCTGGCCTCGCCGTAGCCGCTGCTCACCATCGCCAGCGAGGAGTCCTCCTTGGCCTGCACCAGGCCGTCGCGGATCTTCGCGTTCAGCACCCAGCCCAGCCCGAAGGCGATGACGACGGACAGCAGCAGCGTGAGCAGCACCACGCGCAGCTGCAGGGAACCGCGCCAGGTCCCGGGCAGTTCCAGGACGGCACGGAACAGACGCCGGGCACCGCCGGTGAACTTCCAGACCCGCATGTACAGCTTCTACTTTCCCCGTAGGTCAGGCCGGACCGGCCTTGTACCCCACCCCGCGGACAGTGACGACGATCTCCGGATTCTCCGGGTCCACCTCGATCTTGCTGCGCAGGCGCTGCACGTGGACGTTCACCAGCCGGGTGTCGGCGGCGTGCCGGTAGCCCCAGACCTGCTCCAGCAGCACCTCGCGGGTGAACACCTGCCAGGGCTTGCGGGCGAGCGCGACCAGCAGGTCGAACTCCAGCGGCGTGAGCGGGATCTGCCGGCCGTCGCGCTTGACCGAGTGGCCGGCCACGTCGATCGACAGGTCGCCGATGGCCAGCGTCTCCGGCTTCGGCTCGTCGGCGCGGCGCAGCCGGGCCCGGACCCGGGCCACCAGCTCCTTGACCTTGAACGGCTTGATCACGTAGTCGTCCGCGCCGGACTCCAGGCCGACGACCACGTCGACGGTGTCGCTCTTGGCGGTGAGCATGATGATCGGGACCCCGGACTCGCCGCGGATCAGCCGGCACACGTCGATGCCGTCGCGCCCGGGCAGCATCAGGTCCAGCAGCACCAGGTCCGGCTTGAAGTCACGGAACACCTGCAGAGCCCGGTCGCCGTCGGCGACGGACGTGGTCTCGAAACCCTCTCCGCGCAGGGCGATGCCCAGCATCTCGGACAGGGCTATGTCATCGTCGACGATCAAGACACGACCTTTCATGCGGACTATCGTCGCATTACTTTCTGCGTTTGGTGAATCCCCGGTGCCGATGGGGCGGCCCACTAGTGCCGGTACGGGGGTGGCGCCGGGATCGGGGGTGCCGCCATGCTGGGGGGCACACGTCCGGCCCCACGGGCGCCCCCGGCCCCCGGCGAGCCTCCAGGAAGAAGCGTTCACGCAGATCATGAGCGGTGTTACCGAACCGGCGACCGTCGCCGCCGCCCCGCCGGCCGGGGCCGTCCCGCCGTCGGCGACCACAGCCGGTCGCGGCGTGGTTCCGCTGCGTCCCCTCCAGGTCGGCGAGATCCTGGACGGCGCGGTGACCGCGATGCGCACCCACCCCGGTGTGATGCTCGGCATGTCCGCGATCGTGGTCGCGGCCGGACAGGCGATCGCGATCCCGCTGGACTTCCTCTACCTCCGGTTCCTGGCCGGCCTGGTGAACGACGACACCACCCTGGGCAGCGGGACCGGGATCAACGATCTGGCCCTGCTGCGGCCCAGCGTCCTGCTGAACGCGCTCATCGTGTCGCTGCTGGTCGGGCTGCTCACCACCGCGGTGTCGCGGGCGGTGCTGGGACGGCCGGTGACGCTGGGCGAGGTGTGGCGGCTCACCCGGCCCCGGCTGCCGCGGCTGCTCGGACTGTCGCTGTTGATCTTCGTCACCCTGTTCGGCGGCCTGATGCTGGCGATCCTGCCCGGCGCGCTGGTCGCGGCCTCCGGAAACGCGGCCGGGGCGCTGCTCCTGCTGCTCGGCATCGGCGCCGGCGTGGCCTTCGCGGTCAACCGCTGGGTGGCCTGGTCGCTGGCCGGGGCCGCGCTGGTGCTGGAGGACCAGCCGGTGCGCAAGGCGCTGCGGCGGTCGTCGGTGCTGGTCAAGGGCGGCTGGTGGCGGGTGCTGGGGATCTCGGTGCTGGCGCTGCTGATCTCCGAGCTGGTGGCCGGGGTGCTGTCGGTGGTGGAGCAGGTGGTGGTCGGCTCGAACCTGAGCCCGGTGAGCGCCAACGGCGACGGGACCTACTCCGGGCACCACGTGGCGGTGGGCTACGTCTTCCTGGGCGCGCTGTTCTCGGCGGCGATCCAGGCGGTGGTCTCGCCGTTCGCCGCGTCGGTGACGGCGTTGCAGTACGTGGACCGGCGGATGCGGCGCGAGGGGCTGGACATCCAGCTCGCGATGAACGCGCGGGCGCGGACCGGGGCCGTCGAGGCCGCCGGGGCCGGTGCCGGGGCGCCGCCGACGGCCGGGGTCGGACCGGGGACGGGCTCGGCCGCGTGACCGATCCGGGGCTCCCGGTCGCGCCGACGCCCGGCGTGCCGATCGTCGTGGGCCGGGACGAGGCGCGCCGCGCGGCCGCCGACGAGCTGGCCAAGCCCGGCTACGCGCACGCCCGGCCCGGCCTGGCGCAGCGGGTCCTGGGCTGGATCGGCCACGAGCTCAAGATCGTCTGGAACAAGGTCTTCGGCGGCTCGGGCGGGGGCGGGGACGACTGGGTCGCCCTGCTCACCGTGCTGGCCGTGCTGATCGTGCTGGTGGTGGTGATCCGGGCCCGGTACGGGCCGGTCCGGCGCCGGGTCGCGGCCGAGCGGGCGCTGTTCGACGAGGAGACGCCGCTGGACGCCGAGGGCTACCGGCGCGCGGCCGAGGAGCACGCGGTCGGCGGCCGGTGGGCCGAGGCGGTCCGGGCCCGGCTGCGCGCGGTCATCGCGGGGTTGGAGGAGCGGACGGTGCTGGATCCGCGGCCGGGGCGGACCGCCGACGTGGCGGCGCGGCAGGCCGGGCAGGTGCTGCCGGAGCAGGCCGAGGCCCTGGCCGGCGCGGCGCGGGTGTTCGACGACATCTGGTACGGGGAGGCGGCCGCCGGCCCGGAGGACTACCGGCGGCTGGTGGCGGTCGACGAGGCGGTCCAGGGCTCGCGGGTGCGGCTCGGGGCCGGGAAGGCGGCGGCCGAGAAGGTCGGGGCGGGCGTGGGCGGCGGTACCGGTAGCAGCGGCGGCGCGAGCAATGGCGGCGTCCCCGGCATCGGCGGCGGCGCGGGCCCGGAGGCCGGCACCGGCGGACGTCCGGACGACGGGCCGGGGCCGCGATGAGGCTTCGGGCATGGCGCTGGCCGCTGGCCGCGCTCGGCGTCCTGCTGCTCGGTTCGCTGATCACGGCGTTCGTCCTCGGCGGCAGCAGCGGGGGAACGCTCGATCCGGACTCCGAGTCGCCCGACGGCAGCCACGCGCTGGCCGTCCTGCTGCGCGACCACGGGGTCACCGTGGTGTCGGCGCACACCACCGCGCAGGCGACCGCGGCCGCCCAGGACGCGGTCGGCGGGGCGACGCTGGTTCTCACCGACCCCGCCCTGCTCACCGACGGCCAGCTCGACACGCTCGCGGCCACCCCGGTGGCGCGGCTGGTCGTGGTGCAGCCCGACGGCCTGGCCACCCAGCGGCTGGCCGGGAGCGCGGCGGTCCTGGGGCCGTCCACGAGCCGCACCCGGCTGGTGGACCCGGCCTGCCCGGACCCGGACGCGGTCGCGGCCGGGAACGCCGACCTCGGCGACGCCGTCGCGTTCCAGGACACCGCGAAGCCCGGCTGCTACGAGCTGCCGGACCAGGGCTACGCCCTGGTGACGCTGACAGCGGCCGGCGCGGGTACCGGTACCGGCGGCGGAGCGGCCACCGCGGACACCGTCCTGGTCGGCAGCCGCACCCCGTTCCGCAACGACCACCTGGCCGACCACGGCAACGCCGCCCTGGCGCTGCGGCTGCTCGGCAAGCACCCGACCGTGGTCTGGTACCTGCCGGACTCGGCGGACCCGGACGCCGTCGCCTCCGACCGCAAGAGCTTCACCGAGATCCTGCCGGCCGGCTGGCGGTGGGGCGCGCTGGCGCTGCTGCCGGCCATCGCGCTGCTGGCGCTGTGGCAGGCCCGGCGGCTGGGTCCGGTGGTGGTGGAGCGGATGCCGGTCGCGGTCCGCGCCGCCGAGACCGTGGAGGGCCGCGCCCGGCTCTACGAGCGGGGCCGCGTGACCGACCGCGCGGCCGCCGCGTTGCGGGAGGCGGCCCGGTCGCGCCTGGCCGGCCGGCTCGGCCTGCCGCGCGCCGCCACCACCGGCGACATCGCCGGCGCGTTCGCGGCCCGCGGCGGACCGTCGACGGCGCTGACGCTGCACACGCTGGCGGGCCCGGCGCCCGCCGACGACGCGGCCCTGGTGGGATTGGCCTCGGCGCTGGACCGGCTGGAAGCCGAGGTCGGGCGGCTGTGACGGAGAATCAGGAGAACGACATGACCCAGCAAGACCCGGCCGGCCCGGGGTCCGGCGACACCACGCCCGCCGACCTCGCGGTGGACCCCGCCACCGCGCGGGCCGCGCTGCTCGCGGTGCGCACCGAGGTGGGCAAGGCCGTCGTCGGCCAGGACTCGGCGGTCACCGGGCTGGTCATCGCCCTGCTGTCCGGCGGGCACGTGCTGCTGGAGGGGGTGCCCGGCGTCGCCAAGACGCTGCTGGTGCGCTCGCTGGCGGCGGCGCTGGCGCTGGACACCAAGCGCGTGCAGTTCACGCCGGACCTGATGCCCGGCGACGTCACCGGCTCGGCGGTCTTCGACAGCCGCACCGCGGAGTTCTCCTTCCGGGAGGGCCCGGTGTTCACCAACCTGCTGCTCGCCGACGAGATCAACCGCACGCCGCCCAAGACCCAGGCCTCGCTGCTGGAGGCGATGGAGGAGCGGCAGGTCACCGTCGACGGCCGGCCCCGGCCGCTGCCCGAGGTGTTCCTGGTGGCCGCGACGCAGAACCCGGTCGAGTTCGAGGGCACCTATCCGCTGCCCGAGGCCCAGCTCGACCGGTTCCTGCTGAAGCTGGTGCTGCCGCTGCCCGGCCGCGAGGAGGAGATCGGGATCCTGGACCGGCACGCCGCCGGGTTCGACCCGCGCGACCTGGTCGCGGCCGGCGTGAAGCCGGTCGCCGGGCCCGCGGAGCTGGCCGCCGCCCGGGCCGCGGCGCGGAGGGTGACCGTGGGCCGCGAGGTCCTCGGCTACATCGCCGACCTGGCCCGCGCCACCCGGGTGTCGCCGTCGCTGGCCCTCGGCGTGTCGCCGCGCGGCGCCACCGCGCTGCTCAGCACCGCGCGCTCGTGGGCCTGGCTGGCCGGCCGCGGCTACGTGACCCCGGACGACGTGCAGGCGCTGGCCAAGCCGACGCTGCGGCACCGGGTCCGGCTGCGCGCCGAGGCCGAGATGGAGGGCGGGACCGCCGACGGCGTGCTGGACGCGGTGCTCGGCGCGGTCCCGGTGCCCCGGTAGAAGGGACACGACTGTCATGGCCCTGACCTGGCGCGCCGGCGCCCTGGCGGCGCTCGGGGCGGTGTTCGTCGGCCTCGTGCTGCCCTCCTGGGCCGGGATCGCGGCGGTGGCCGCGGTGGTGCTCGCCGGGATCCTGGCCGACCTGGCGCTGGCCGGTCCGGTCCGGTCGCTGGAGTTCGCGCGCGACGGCGACACCACCGTCCGGCTCGGCGCGACCGCGCACGTGCGGCTGACCGTCACCAACCCCTCCGGGCGGCGGGTCCGGGCCCTGATCCGCGACGCCTGGCCGCCGTCGGCCGGGCTGCGGACCGCCCCGGGCACCGGACCGCGCGGCGGACGGCTCGCCGACCCGACCGTGGTGCAGCCCCGCCACGCGGTCACGATCCCGGCCGGGGAGCGGCGGCGCGTGGAATCGGTGCTGACACCGACGCGGCGCGGCGACCGGCACGCCGAGCACGTCACCGTCCGCTCCTTCGGCCCGCTCGGCCTGGCCGCGCGGCAGCGCACGGCGCGCAGCCCGTGGCGGGTGCGGGTGCTGCCGCCCTTCGTCTCCCGGCGCCACCTGCCCAGCCGCCTGGCCCGGCTGCGCGAGCTGGACGGCCGCACCTCGCTGCTGGTGCGCGGCCAGGGCACGGAGTTCGACTCGCTGCGCGACTACACGGCCGGCGACGACGTGCGCTCGATCGACTGGCGGGCCACCGCGCGGCGGCACGTCGGCGACCACTACGACGTGGTGGTCCGCACCTGGCGGCCGGAGCGCGACCGCTCGATCCTGATCGTGCTGGACACCGGCCGCACCGCCGCCGGCCGGATCGGCACCGAGGAGCTGGGCACCGACGGCGTCCGCCTGGACGCCGCCCTGGACGCCGCGCTGCTGCTCACCGCGCTGGCGCTGCGCGCCGGCGACCGGGTGGACCTGCTCGCCTACGACCGCCGGGTGCGCACCGCGGTCACCCGCACCTCGGCCGGCCAGACCCTGGCCCGGGTCACCGAGGCGATGGCGGTGCTGGAGCCGGAGCTGGTCGAGCTGGACGCCCGCGGCCTGGTGACCACGGTGCTCAAGCGGGCCGGGAACCGCGCGCTGGTGGTGCTGCTGACGAGCCTGGACTCGGCCCCGATGAGCGAGGGCCTGCTGCCGGTGATCGGCCCGCTGACGGCCCGCCACGAGGTGGTGGTGGCCTCGGTCGCCGATCCGCGCGTGGAGGAGATGGCCCGCGGCCGGGGCGACGCCACCGCCGTGTACGAGGCCGCCTCGGCCGAGCGGGCCCGGGCCGAACGGCGGCAGGTCGCCGACCTGCTGGCCAAGCACCGGGTCACGGTCGTCGACCAGCCGCCGGAGCTGATCGCCCCGGCGCTGGCGGACGCTTATCTTGCGCTTAAGGCCGCTGGGCGGCTGTAGGTCGGGGCGGCTGGCCGCGGGATGGTCGGGCCGGTCAGCTGCTCAGTCAGATCGGTCAGCTCGGCCCGGTCGGATCGGTCGGATCGGTCGGCCTGGTCGGTCGGCTCAGTCGGCTTTTCCGGCCACCCGGTACCGGACATGGACGACGCCGGCGCCGTCGGTCCGCTCCAGCTCCTCCAGTTCGATCCGCTCCAGCGTGCCGGGAACGAACAGCGGCGTGCCGGCGCCGAGGACGACCGGGGCGTGGTGCAGACGCAGCTCGTCGAGGAGCCCGGCGGCGAGGGCGGCCCGCGCCGTCGCCGCGCCGCCCATCACGGCGACGTCCTTGCCGTCCGCGGCCTCGCGGGCCTGGCGAATCGCGCTCTCGATACCGTCGCTGACAAAGGTGAAGGTGCTCTGTCCCTTGACCAGCCGCTCCCTCGGCCGGGAAGCGAGCACGAAGACCGGCATGGGGAACGGTGGCTCGGGTCCCCAGGGCTCCTCCCCGGTACGGAAAGTCTCGTGCCCGGCCACGCAGGCCCCGGCTTCGAAGAACGCGCCCAGCGCCGCGGCGTTGCGGGGATCCCCGCTCTGGGTGAACAGCCAATCGTGGAGGCGAGACAGGTCACCGTCCGGACCGGTCACCAAACCGTCCAGCGAGACCGTCATATCGAGGAACACTTTGCCCACCGCGCTGCTCCTTTTCCTAGTCACGACGCGGCGAGCGTAGCCGGGCAGACCCACAGGCCCGAGGAATAAATCGAGCTCGCCCGCTGTTTGCCCAGGCTCGACCGACGAAAGGACGACACCTTGACGTCTCCCGAATTCGACCCTGGTGCCGAGTTCGACCGCCAGGTGCGGACCCTGTCCGAGGGGTGGGGCCGCCCGGATCTCGCCGAGCTGGCCGCCCCGTTGAAACCGATCGCCCTGTCTCATCCCGCTGCCCAGGACGCCCCGCAGGAAGGCCGGGTCCCGTTCCTCATTGTCGTTCCGCGAGCCCTGCTCCCGCTGGAGGAAGCGCTTCCGCGACTGACTCTCGCCGGGAAGGCCAAGCCCGGTGTCATCGACCGCAACTACCAGGGCCCGCAGGACGTGGCCTCCTTCGTGACCATCCAGGCGCTGTTGGAGGACGACGCCTCCGAGAAGCTGCCGTACCTCGTGTTCGACATCGAGCGCGGTGAGGAATTCTGCGACGTGGTCCCGCTGGCCGCCTTGGAGACCATCGAGCAGCGGGGACGGACGCCGCTGTCGATCGAGGAAGGCGTCGCGCTGCTGACCCACTTCCCCGCGCTGCTGGCCAAGAACAAGTGCTTCGAGCTCGCCGGCTCCCGCAACGGCGACAAGCGCGTCCCGGCACTGTGGATCAGCGAGGGCGCCCCCAAGCTGGGCTGGTGCTGGCAGGGCAACCCGCACACCTGGCTCGGCATGGCCTCGGCCGGCAGCAGGTTCGGCGCGCTGGCGACCGTCTGCTGCTGACGCCGGCAGTGGGCTGAAACGCAGAAAGCCCCCGACGGGATCCCGTCGGGGGCTTTCTGGAAAACGACTCAGGCCCCGAACCATACGGTTCGGGGCCTGAGTGCAAAGTTAGTCCGGCCGCGTCCTACTCTCCCACCAGGTCCCCCTGGCAGTACCATCGGCGCTGGCGGGCTTAGCTTCCGGGTTCGGAATGGAACCGGGCGTTTCCCCGCCGCCATGGCGGCCGTAACACCTT
>NZ_BAAAQN010000091.1:0-35572 GCF_039531695.1 Catenulispora yoronensis | reverse complement strand
GCCGCGAGCGCCAGCGCGCCCAGCGCCGGCCCGCCCCACCGGCCCGCCGCCGCGTGCAGCCGGTCCTCGCGTTCCCGGACCGCCGTGGCCAGGCCGCCGAGCACGTCGTCGAACACCGCGGCCGGCGCGGCGCCCCGGCGCGGCCGCAGATACAGCGTCTCGCCGTCCTGGACCCGCAGCTCCGAAAGCGTCCGGGCCTCGGCCAGCGGCGCGCCGCCGAGCCGCTGGAGCACCCAGCCGTCGTGGACCAGCCCCTGATCGGCCAGGTCGGGCCCGGCGAAGCTCAATACCGCTGGTAGGCAGTCCGCCAGCGGGACCGCCGTCGGCAGCGCCAGTTCGAGCACGTTGGCGGGGGTCGCTATCGACAGCCGGCACAAGTCGGTTTCGAGCAGCGCGGCGCGATTGCTCAACGTCGTGTCTTCCTCCCTATCCGGACGGACCTGACAGGTGGTCGACTATCGCCGGTCGCGCGGACCGTCCGCCAGGGGAAGCAGAGCGAACGTTGAGCATCCGTGAATACCGTCCGGTGCCACGACGCACCGCACCGCCCCTCCCGCAGGGGGAGATCACCTTCCAGGAACCGCCGGCCGTCCCGGAGGCCGCCCCGGGCGGCGTCGGCCAGGCCCTGATGGCCGTTCCGATGGCCGCCGGCAGCGGCGCCATGGCCCTGATGTTCCTGCAGCCCGGGGCCCGCGCCATGAACTACCTGGCCGGCGGCATGATGGCGGTGTCGTCGCTGGGCATGGTCGGCATGCAGCTGGGCCGCGGCGGCGGCGACAAGCGGTTCAAGCTCGCCGGCGACCGCCGCGACTACCTGCGGCACCTGGACCAGAACCGGCGGCAGGTGCGCCGGCACATCGACGCCCAGATCAAGGCCCTGAGGTGGCGGCACCCGGAGCCGGCCGGGCTCTGGTCGACGGCGCTGAGCAGCCGGCTGTGGGAGCGCCGGCCCGCCGACGCCGACTTCGCCGAGGTCCGGCTGGCCACCGGGCCGATGGCGCTCGCGGTAAGGCTGGCGCCCCCGCAGACCAAGCCGGTCGAGGACCTGGACCCGGTCTCGGCCAACGCGCTGCGCCGGTTCCTCCAGGCCTACAAGACCATCCCCGACCTGCCGATCGCCGCCAACCTGCGGGCCTTCGCCCGGGTGGCGTTCGACGGCGACGGCCCGGCGGCGCGCGCGGTGGTGCGGGCGCTGCTGACCCAGCTCGCGGTGCTCCACAGCCCGGAGCACCTGCGGATCGCGGTGCACTGCGGCGACGGGACCCGCGAGCGGTGGGAGTGGCTGAAGTGGCTGCCGCACGTGCTGCATCCCACCGAGTGCGACGCGGTCGGCCGGGTGCGGCTGATCAGCGACAGCTTCGCGGACCTGGAGCGGCTGCTCGATCCCGGCGACTTCCGGGAGCGCGGGCCGCACGATCCGTCCGCGCCGCCGGTCGCGCGGGAGCCGTTCACCGTGATCCTGCTGGACGGCGGCGAGCTGCCGCCGGACCATCGCGCGCTGCGGGCCGGGTATCGCGACGCGGTGCTGCTGGACCTGACCGGGGCGTCGGCCGGGGCCGGCGTCGCGACCGGTGCCGGGACCGAGACGCCGGCCGGCACCCTGCGGTTGCGCACCGCGCGGACGGGCTCGGACGCCACCGTGTCCATGGTCGCCCCGGGCCGCACCGGCGGCGAGGAAGTCAGTCCGCTGGGTCGGGCCGCCACGCTGAGCACGGCCGAGTCCGCCGCCGTCGCGCGGATCCTGGCGCCGCTGCGGGTGGCCGGGCTCGGCGAGTCCGCCGGGCGCGGCGGCGGCGACATCCCGTTCACCGGCCTGCTCGGGATCCGGGACGCGCGCGCCCTGGAGCCGGCGCAGACCTGGCAGGCGCGGCCGAACCGGGAGCGGCTGCGCGTCCCGATCGGCCTGACCGAGCAGGGGCTGCCGGCCGAACTGGACATCAAGGAGGCCGCGCAGGGCGGCACCGGTCCGCACGGGATGATCATCGGCGCCACCGGTTCCGGCAAGAGCGAGCTGCTGCGCACGCTGGTGCTGGCGATGGCGGTGCGCAACGACCCGGAGATCCTCAACTTCGTCCTCGTCGACTTCAAGGGCGGCGCGACGTTCCTGGGGCTGGACAAGCTTCCGCACACCTCGGCGGTGATCACCAACCTGGCCGACGAGCTGCCGCTGGTGAAACGCATGTACACGGCGCTGCACGGCGAGCTGGTGCGCCGTCAGGAGCTGTTGCGGGCGGCCGGGAACCACGCGTCGCTGCGCGATTACGAGGCCGCGCGCAGTTCCGGCGCCGCGCTGGCCCCGCTGCCGTCGCTGTTCCTCGTGGTCGACGAGTTCAGCGAGCTGCTGGCGGCGCACGCGGAGTTCTTGGAGCTGTTCGTGATGATCGGACGGCTGGGCCGCTCGCTCGGCGTGCACCTGCTGCTGGCCTCGCAGCGCCTCGACGAGGGGCGGATCCACGCGCTGGAGGGCCACCTGTCCTACCGGGTCGGGCTGCGCACGTTCTCGGTCGGCGAGTCCCGCGCGGTGCTCGGCGTCGGCGACGCCTACGACCTGCCCTCGACCCCGGGCCACGGATTCCTGCGCTGCGGCACCGATCCGCTGATCCGGTTCCGGGCCGGGTACGTCTCGGCGCCGTACGCGGCGCCGAAGGCCGGCCCGGAGGCCGACGACTCGGGCCGTCATCACGTGATCCGGTACCGGTCCTCGTATCTGGCACCGCGGATCGCGCCGGCGGCCGAGGCCGAGTCGGCGGAGTCGGCAGAGCCGGAGGAGGAGCTCACCAGCCCGCCGGTCTCCGAGAGCACGCTCCAGGTGCTGGCGTCCCGGCTGGCGGGCCGGGGCCGGCCGGCGCACCGGATCTGGCTGCCGCCGCTGTCCGCCCCGCCGACGCTGGACGCACTGCTGCCGGAGGCGGTCGCGGCGCTGACCGGGGGCCTGCCCGAGCCGGACCCGGCGGCGGCCGGCTACCGGAGCGCGGCGGCCGGGACCCCGACGCCGGCCCGCGGCGTGACCGGCCGGGACGACACGCTGCTGGCCGTGCTCGGCGTCACCGACCGGCCGTTCGAGCAGCGGCACGACCCGCTGGTCGCGGATCTGGCCGGGGCGGCCGGGCACGTGGCCGTGGTCGGCGCGCCGCTGTCGGGCAAGTCGACGCTGCTGCGGACCCTGATCAGTTCCCTGAGCCTGCGCTATCCGCCGCGCGACGCCCAGTTCTACTGCCTGGACCTCGGCGGCGGCGGGCTCACCGCGCTGGCGGATCTGCCGCAGGTGGGCGGGGTCGCCGGGCGGCTGGAGCCGGAGAAGGTGACGCGGACCGTCGCCGAGACGCAGACGCTGCTGGCCGAGCGGGAGCAGGCCTTCGCCGCGGCCGGCATCGGCTCGATGAGCGAGTACCGGCGGCGGTGCCGGGCCGGGGAGTTCCCCGCCGACCTCTCCGGCTCCGCCGGCAGCCGGCACAGCGGCGACGTGTTCCTGGTCATCGACGGCTGGTTCACCTTCCACCAGGACTACGAGCGGCTGGAGCCGGCGATCCAGGACATCGCCGCCCGCGGCCTCGGGTTCGGCGTGCACCTGGTGATCACCGCGGCCCGCTGGACCGAGGTCCGGCCCTGGCTGCGCGACCTCATCGGGACCCGGCTGGAGCTGCGGCTCGGCGACCCGATCGACTCCGAGGTGAACGCCGCGCTGGCCAAGGAGGTCCCGGCGGTCCCGGGCCGCGGCCTGACCGCCGGCCGCCTGCACTTCCTGGCCGCGCTGCCGCGGCTGGACGGCGACCCGGATCCGGGGAGCCTCGGCGAGGGCACCCGCGACCTGGTACGGCACCTCGCCAAGGCGCATCCCGGCCAGGCCGCGCCGCCGGTGCGGATGCTGCCCACGCTGCTGCCCGCGGCCCGGCTGGCCCGGCCGGCCGCGCGCACCGCGGTGGCCCTGGGCTGGGACGAGACCCGGCTGGAGCCGGTGGTGCACGACTTCGCGAGCACGCCGCACCTGATGGTGTTCGGCGAGAACGAGAGCGGCAAGACCAACCTGCTGCGGCTCGTCGCCAGGGCGGTGACCGAGCGCGCGGAGCCCAAGGAGGTCAGGGTCCTGCTGGCGGACACTCGGCGGCGGCTGCACGACGCGGTCCCGTCGAGCAAGCAGCTCGGGTACGCGGTGACGCCGACGGCGCTGGAGGAGCTGCTCAAGGAGATCGCGCCGGTGCTGGTGCAGCGGGTGCCGGGACCGGACGTGGAGCCGGGCCGGCTGGCCGCCCGCGACTGGTGGACCGGGCCGGAGCTGTACCTGGTCGTCGACGACTACGACCTGATGACCGGCAGCCGCGGGACGCCTCTGGCGCCGATCCTGGAGCTGCTGCCGCAGGCGGCCGAGATCGGGCTGCACCTGGTGCTGGCGCGATCGACGGCCGGGGCCGCGCGCGGGATGGGCGACCCGGTGCCGCGCCGGTTGTGGGAGCTGGGCACGCCGGGCCTGCTGCTGTCGTGCAGCAAGGACGAGGGCCAGTTCCTCGGGGACGCGCGGCCGATGCGGCTGCCGCCGGGGCGGGCGCAGCTGGTCAGCCGGCGGAATCCGACGATGGTGGTGCAGACCGCGTGGGCCGGGGAGGAAGCGGCGTGAGGCGGGGTGGGGGCGCGGCGGTCGGTCCGTTGGCCCGGGTCGCGGCGGCCGTCGCGCCGGGCCGGGCGGCGGCTGTTGCGCGGGGTCGGGCTGAGAGGGTTGTCGCGCCGGGTCGGGCTGCGGCGGTCGGCCCCCTGGCCCGGGTCGCGGCGGTCGTCGCGTTGGGAGCGGGGTTCGTGGTCGTCCCCGGCGTCGGTGGGTCGTCCGCGGCTGCCGACGCGTGCACGCCCTCGGTGACGCCGGTCGCGGTGTCGCCGGGGATCCCGTGGACCCAGACCACGCTGCGAGTCGCGGACCTGGCGCCGTTCGTTGCCGTCGGCGCCGCCCCGGTGAAGGTCGCGGTGCTGGACTCCGGGATCGATGTCTCGGCGCCGCAGCTGGCCGGGGCCGTCGATGTCGCGGCCAGCGTGTCGGTGGTGGATCCGAAGGCGTATCCGCCGACCGCCGACGCGCTGGGCCACGGGACCATGGTGGCCGGGATCATCGCGGCTCGGGCGCGGCCCGGCGTCGGCGTGGTCGGGCTGGCCCCCTCGGTCGTCAGCCTGTTGTCGATCCGGGCCTACCGGACCTGCGAGACCGAGGACGCCCCGCTGGCGCGGGGCATCCGCGAGGCGGTCGCGCGGGGCGCGAGGATCGTCAACGTCTCGGCCGGGACCTCGGCCGACACGCCGGATCTGGCGGCGGCGGTGCGCGCCGCGCAGGACGCCGGGGTGCTGATCGTGGCCGCCGCCGGGAACCTGGGCGACCAGCGGGACGGCGATCCGCCGCAGTACCCGGCCGCGTATCCGGGGGTCGTGGCGGTGGCCGCGACCGGGCCGGACCGCGCGGTGGCCGGATACTCGGAGCACGGGCCCTATGTCGGCCTGACCGCGCCCGGCGGGACCTCGCAGGCCCCGGTGATCGGGATCGGTCCCGGTGCTTCCGGGACGCTGGCCGCGGGGATCGGGACGTCGTTCGCGGCGCCGTTCGTCACCGCGACCGCGGCGCTGGTGTGGAGCCGGAATCCGGGGCTGACCGCCGCGCAGGTGCGTCAGCGGCTGTACGCGACGGCGGACCGGATGGCGGCCGGGGCGCCCGACGAGAGCTACGGCTGGGGAGTGGTCGACCCGTACGCCGCGCTGACCGAGGTCGCGGTACCGGATCCGCAGGGGCCTACCACAAGATCGGCGGAACCGTTGACCATCAGTGCTGTCCGGAAGCCGTCCGACACCTCGGGCCGGGCGTTGGTGATCGGGGGAGGCGGGATACTGTCCGCCGGGGCTGTCGCCGGCGCCCGACGGCTGGTCCGGCGCCGACGCCCGGGCAGCGCGTAGCAGTGCGCCGGCAGCCGTCCGAACCAATCCGCGTCAGGCCGTGTCAGGCCGACCGAATCCGACCGAGTCCGACCGACGAGATCCATGGGGAACCGCATCATGTGGGGTGAGGGAACCGTCCTGGCCGGGCGCTATGAGCTGCGCCGGCGAATAGGCGGCGGGTCGATGGGCGACGTGTGGCAGGCGCAGGACACGGTGCTGAGCCGGCTGGTGGCCGTCAAGATCCTGCTTCCGGCGCTGCTCGACGACCCGGGCTTCGCCGCCCGCTTCCAGACCGAGGCCAGGGTGCTCGCGGCGCTGAACCACCCCGGCATCGTCTCGGTCCATGACTACGGGGAAACCACTGATCCCCGCACGGCCTTCCTGGTCATGGAACTGATCACCGGACGGCCCCTGTCGGACCTGCTGGACGACTCCGCTCCGCTGTCCGAGGCGGCCACGCTGACCCTGGTGTCGCAGACCCTTGACGCTCTGCAGGCGGCGCACGACCAGGGCATCGTGCACCGCGACGTGAAGCCCGCCAACCTCATGCTGCGCGGCGGCTCGGTGGTCGTCACCGACTTCGGCGTCGCCCGCACCGCCGACGCCCGCCGCCTCACCACCGCCGACATGGTGCTCGGCACGGCCGTCTACGCCGCCCCCGAACAGGCCCGCCACAGCGCGGTCACCGCCGCCGCGGACCAGTACTCGGTCGGCGTCATCGCCTACGAATGCCTCACCGGCGCACCGCCCTTCGACGGCGACACCCCGCTCGGCATCATGATGAAGCACCTCCAGGAACCGGTGCCGCCCCTGCCCGACACGGTCGCCGCTCCGCTCCGCGACCTGGTGCTGCGCGCCCTGGCGAAGGACCCGGCCGAGCGCTTCGGCAGCGCGAAGGAGATGGCCGAGACGGCCCGGCGGATCGCGGCCCGGGCCGCGTCCGAGGCCCGGATCGGGCTGAAGGAGGACAGCTTCAGGGCGGGGGTGGGGCTGGAGGCGGACCTTGCGGCACCGGAGGGTGCGGCGGAAGGGCTGTCGGACCGCGATTTCGTGTCGTTCACGGTGCTGGCCAAGGGAGAGGCGCAGGAGCCGGAAGACGCGGAGGAGGCCGAGGAGTCCAAGGAGGCGGGCCCGACCGGGGCCGGGGAGGCTGCGCCGTCCGACGGCGACTCGTGGGAGATCACGCCGACGTGGGCGTCGTACGGCGTGGGGACGCCGACGAGCGGGAGCACGGATTGGGCATCCTTCACGGTGCGGCCGGAAGCGGAATCGCAGCAGGCTGCGGAAGCCCCGAGCGCGTCGGCGGACGGGGACACGGCCGGAACCGTTCCGCTGCCGGACGAGAACGAGGTCGGAACAGTTCCGCTGCCGGACGGCGAGGCCGAGTCGGCAGCCGGGGCTGGAGCCGGGGCCGCCGAGCGCCCGGGGCGTTTGGTGCGCGAGGATTCATTTACCGCCGGGCTCGCGCATCTCGACGACGAGCAAGCCGAAGTGCTGGCGGCGGGTCCGGCCGCGCCGAAATCCGGGAGGTTCCGGCGCAAGGGACGCGATGCTGCTGCGGCGTCGGCATCAGTACCCGAGCCGGGTTCGGCGGCTGTATCGATCCCAGCGCAGGACCCGGCCGAGGAACAGGCTTCTGCCGAGGCTTCGGATCCGGCACCGGAACAGGCCGATTCGGATCCAGTTCAGGAAGAACAAGATCCTTCGGATCCGGCGCCGGAGCAGGCCCTTTCGGATCCGGGTCAGGAAGAGGAACCTTCAGATCCTCCGCCCTCCGCTTCCGAGCCCGACCCGCCCGCCCCCGCCCCCGAGCCCGACCCTGAGCCTGACCCCGACCCCGAGCCCGAGCCCGAGCCCGACCCCGAGCCCGCAGCGCCACAAAAGCACCGCAGCGCACGCGAGGACTCGTTCACCGCGGGCGTCGGGATCGCCTCCCCCGACACCGGCTCCGTCGCGACCGACCCGCGCGAACGGGAATCAGAACTCCTCGATTCCCCCGCCCTGAACCACCGTCCCCGGACGCTCGTCTTCAGCGGTGTGGCCGCTCTGGTCGCGGCAGTGGTGGCGGCCGCGGTGGTGTACCCGCTGGCGCGGTCCGACTCGGCGGCTTCGGCAGCTTCGGCGGCGTCGGTGTCGTCGTCGGCCGGTTCGGGCGCGACTATGGGGCCGACTGGTACTCCGTCGGTCGGTGCGGTGGTGAGTCCGTCGGCGGGCAGTGTTCCGGGCAGCGTTCCGAGCGGTGCGTCGACCAGCATTCCGAGCGGTGCTTCGGGCAGTCCGGCACCTATGCCCGCACCTCCGTCGTCTCCCGGGCTCACGGCTCCGCCTCCGCCGGTGTCGGTGTCGGTGTCGACAAGTCAGGTCTCGAAGTCCGCGGCGGCCAGCAGTCATCCGTCCGGTACGGCGAACCCGCCGCCCTCGACCGTCGGGCCGACCAAGGCGCCGAGCTCGCCGCCGTCCTCCGCGCCTGTCTCGTCGGCGCAGCCCCCGCCGCCTCCGCCGACCACGGTCGTGCAGCGGAGGACCGGGATGCTCACCAACGTTGGGGACGGCGGCGCCATCGACGTCTACGGCAACTCCACCGGCGCGCCCATCTACACCGACGGTTCGACGTTGGGCGTGCAGGGGACGTCGAACCGGCAGGGGCAGACGTTCCAGATGACGGCGACCACCGTCGGCGGGCAGACCACCTATCAGTTCGGCGACGGGCTGGACACCAACCAGATGATCCAGGCCGACGGCGGCGGCAAGATCGTCCTGTACCACTGCTCGTGCGGTGACGCCGGGCAGGTGTGGTGGCTGTCCCGGGACTCCGCCATGCCCTCGGGGGCGTACTACGTGCACAGCAGCCGGTACGGGGACTGTCTGACCGACAACGGGATGGGCGCGGACGTCTCGCTGAAGCCGTGCACCTCCGGCAGCAAGGCGCAGCAGTGGTACCTGCCGTGAGCTGTCAGAGGTCGTAGGGGATGCCGCCGACCGCGTGCTCCGCGTGGCCGACGATCTCCTCCAGCATCCGCCGGATATGGCCGCCGCGCAGGCGGTACAGGCGCGCGCGGCCCTCGGCGCGCTGCTCGACCAGGCCGCCGAGGCGGAGCTTGGCCAGGTGCTGACTCGCGGCGGTCGGGGTGCAGCCGGCCGTCCCGGCCAGTGCCGTGACGCCGAGTTCGCCGCCGCGCAGCGCCCAGAGCAGGCGCAGTCGGCTCGGCTCGGCGAGCAGGTCCAGGAAGCCCACCGCGGTGTCGACGACCGGGTCCGGCAGCGTCGGGTGGTCGGGGCCGTGGCGGTGGTCGGCCGCGGGACCCGCCGGGTCGGCGGGGGTCGGGGGCTTCGCGCCTTGATGGGCCATGCGCGCCATCCTCTCACTCACGCGCAGGCGGCCCCATTCCGGACGGGACGGAACGGGGCCTGAGTCGATCAGGCGGAGTCGACCTCGAATTCCTCGGCCTTGACGCCGGCCAGGAAGGCGGCCCACTCGGACCGGGAGTAGACGATCACGGCGCCGTCGGGCCGGCGCGAGTGGCGGACGCCGACCGAGCCGTCGGACAGCCGGGCCACCTCGACGCAGTTGGTCGCGCCGTTACTGTGGCTGCTCTTGCGCCAGGCGGCGCCGGACAGGTCGGAAGCGGACAGGGTGAAAGCGGTCAGGTCGAAAGCAGTCGGATCTGTGGCTGTCAGGTCGGGACCGGCCGGATCCGGGGCGGACCCGGACCGGGTCGTACGGGTGTTGCCGGTGTTGCGGGTACTCAACTAGCTCTCCATCTTCGTCAGCAGGTCGGCAAGCCAGCGCGCCGACCTCTCGGGGGAAAGCGCCGCGGCACGCAGTTGATCGAAGACCGACGCGTAATTGCGCACTTCGTGGACAGTCTCCAGGAAATGCGTTCGCGTTAGGTTATCAAGGCATACCACATCGTTTTCCAGAGGATTACCGAATCCTACAATCGCGAAAGGCTCATCGAGGCCGGAATGGGCACCTGCCGAATGGGTGATGATCTGGATCACCACATTCGGTCGGCGGGATTCGTCGAGGATCCGTTCGACCTGCCCGCGCATCACCGCGGGTCCGCCGACGAGCTGTCGCAGCGCGCCCTCGTGCATCACCACCCGCAGCCGCAGCGGGTCGGCGCCGCCGAGCATCCGCTGCCGGGTGCGGCGCACGGCCACCAGGGCGTCGACGTCCAGCGGCTCGCTGCGCACCCGCCAGGCCTCGGCCAGCGCGCGGGTGTAGGCCTCGGTCTGGAGCAGCCCGTGCACCAGCTGCACGGTGTGCGCGTCGATCGTGGTGGCCGCGGCTTCGACGCTGATGTAGTCGGCGTACGGCTCCGGGATGGCCCGGCGGTAGTACTGCCACCAGCCCTTGTCGCGGATCTGCCCGGTCAGGCTCAGCAGCGTCGTGCGCAGGTCGTCGTCCTGCACGCCGTAGACGTCCAGCGCCGCGGCCACGTCGATCCGGCGCAGCCGGCCCTGGCCGTTCTCCAGGCGGGACAGCGTGGAGTCGGAGATCTCCAGGCGCTCCGAGGCGCCCTGCAGGGTGAGGCCGGCGGACAGCCGCAGCCGGCGCAGGGCGGCGCCGAGCCGGCGGCGGCGGATCGGGGGCGTGGCGGTGGCGGTCGGCGCCCGCGACCCGGACGCCGCCCCGGCGGCCCCGGGGGACGGCGTCAGGGCCGCCGCCATGGCAGCCCCCTTCGACGCCGCCTTGGACGCCGCCGCGGCCGTCTTCGCGGGGCTCGCGGGGCGCGCGGGGCTCGCGGCCGGATTGGCGCGCGGCGCGGCCGGATTGGCCTGCGGCGCGTCGGCGGCCTGGCTCGGGTCCCCCGGGCGGGACCGCCCGCGGGGTCCGGGAACTTCTGCGGATGTCATCGCCACCCCCTGGCGTTTCGCTTTTGCGATCGACGCCATTGTGCCCGAACGGAGCCTGGCGATTTCATCGATTCCCGTGCGCGAGTCCGCCCGCGGTGGGATATTTCATTACGGGGTGCGCGCTGGGGGAGTCAAGTCGCGCAGACTTCGACGATGTGAGGCTGTCATGCAGCAATTACGCCACCCCGCCCCGGTGTGCCGCACTGGCGGACACGATACCGGCGGCGGGGTGGCCGTCCACGGGACCGCCGGGGATCCGGCCGGGTCGCGGACCTCTCAAAGCACTGCCTTGTATTGGTCGTTCCCGGGCACCGCCCTGGACGTGAGCCTGTCGCGGCGCTGGCTGGCCGCCGCGGCCGAAGCCCTCTGGGGCGCGGGCGAGGACACCGATCGGCTGGTCCTGGCCTACAGCGAGGTGGTCACCAACGCCGTCGTGCACGGCCGGGGCCCGGTGACCGTCTCGGCGCGGCTGCGCGCCGACGGCGCGGTCTGCGAGGTCGCCGACTGCTCGGCCCATCCGCCGCGGTCCCGCCGCGCCGATCCCGAGGACGTCTCCGGACGGGGCCTGGACCTGCTGCGGCAGAGCGTCGACCGGCTGCGGGTGATCGCCGAGGAGATCGGCAAGACGGTCCGCTTCGAAGTCGCCCGCGGGAGCGCCGGGTCCGGAGGAAGTCCGCCCCCGGAGTCCGCCGAGGGTCCGGTCGACGTCCCCGCGCGGCGCCACCGCGCGGGCCCGGCGCACGGCGCGGCCGGTGGAATCGGTGCGGTCGGCGGAATCGGCGCGGCCGGTGGAATCGGTGCGGTCGGCGGAATCGGCGCGGCCGGTGGAATCGGTGGCGTCGGCGCGGCCGGAGGAATCGGCGGAATCAGCGGAGTGGGTGGGATCGGCGGGGCCGGCGGATAAGGACCCGCCGCACGAGCCGGCCCGCGACCGGATGGTCCGGTGGTCGCGGGCTCATGCCGAGGGCGGGCCGGTCGACCCGGCCCGCCCTCAACGGTCGAGCGGTGCCGCCCCCAGCGGCAGGGGCGGCACCGCTCGGCACCGGCTGTCCGGCCGGTGCTTTCCGACCCGCGGGAAACCTGACCGGAACCGCGGGACGGAAATTCTCTTACTTCACAGGAGCCTGAGCTCTGTCGGACAGGCTCGCGCGGTCAGCTCTCCTCGCGCGCGATCCACACCGCGGTGTCGGCCGGGATCCGGCCGTCCTCGGCGAGCGGGCCGCTGGCCAGCAGCACCCGGCCGGCCACCGGCTGGGCGGCCGGCTCGGCGCCGAAGTTCACCACGCACGCGAAGCCCGCGCCGCGCTCGAAGGCCAGCACGTCGGCGGGCGCGTCGAGCCACGCGAACGGCGCGTCGCCGAGCCCTTCGATCTCGTGGCGCAGCCGCAGACCGTTGCGGTACAGCGACAGCATCGAGCCCGGGTCGGCGGCCTGGCCCTCGACCGTGTAGCCCTTCCAGGCCTCCGGCTGCGGCAGCCACGGCGGCTCGGTCGCGCCCTCCGGGCTGAAGCCGAACGGCGGCTCCGGGCCGGACCACGGCAGCGGGACGCGGCAGCCGTCCCGGCCGGGATCGGCCGGGTTGCGGCCCTTGCGCTCCCACATCGGGTCCTGGCGCAGCTCGTCCGGGATGTCCTCGACCTCCCACAGGCCGAGCTCCTCGCCCTGGTACACGTACACCGAGCCGGGCAGGGCCTGGGTCAGCAGCGCGGCGGCCCGGGCCCGGCGGGTGCCCAGGTCCAGGTCCACCGGCCGGCCGAGCTGGCGGGCGTAGATGGCGAAGGAGGTGTCCTCGCGGCCGTAGCGGGTCACCACCCGGTCCACGTCGTGGTTGGACAGCACCCAGGTGGGCGGCGCGCCGACCGGGTCGTGCAGGCTCAGCGTCGAGTCGATGACCTCGCGCAGCTTGTCGGCCTCCCAGGCGCAGCCCAGGAACGGGAAGTTGAAGACCGTGTGCATCTCGTCCGGGCCCAGGTAGCGGGCCAGGCGGGAGGCGTCGGGCAGCCAGATCTCGCCGATCAGCACCCGGTCGCCCGGGTAGGAGTCGGCGACCGCGCGCCAGGCGCGGTAGATCTCGTGCACCTCCTCCCGGTCGGTGAACGGGGTGTCGTCGCCGTCGGCGACGTCCGGCAGCGCCGGATCCTTCACCGGCAGCGCCGCGGAGTCGATGCGGAAGCCGTCCACGCCGCGGTCGAACCAGAACCGCAGCACCGACTCGAACTCGGCGCGCACGTCCGGGTGCTGCCAGTTCCAGTCCGGCTGCGCGGCGTCGAACAGGTGCAGGTACCACTCGCCGGGCTGCCCGTCCGGCTCCACCACCCGGGTCCAGGTGGACCCGCCGAAGTGCCCCTCCCAGTTGGTCGGCGGCTCCGCGCCGTCGGCCCCCCGCCCGGGACGGAACCAGAACCGCTCCCGCTCCGGCGACCCGGGCCCGGCGGCCAGCGCCGCCTGGAACCACGGGTTCGCCGAGGAGGTGTGGTTCGGCACGATGTCGATGACGATCCGGATGCCCAGCGCGTGCGCCTCGGCGATCAGGGCCTCGGTCTGTTCCAGATCGCCGAACAGCGGGTCGATCACCCGGTAGTCGGTGACGTCGTAGCCGGCGTCGGCCTGCGGGGACAGATAGAAGGGGTTGAACCAGACCGCGTCGACCCCGAGGTCGGCCAGGTGCGCCAGCCGCGCGCGCACGCCGGCCAGGTCGCCGACGCCGTCGCCGCTGCCGTCGGCGAAGCTGCGCGGGTAGATTTGATAGATGGCGGCGGAGCGCCACCACGGCGCTTTGGATTGTTCCAGCGCGGACACGGGGAACCTGCTCTCTGTTCTCGAAGCAGACGCGAATGCGACGCGTGAGGATAAAACGACAGGAAACGAAACTCAGGGTCCTGTCAGCCCTTGACGCCGCCCACGGTCAGGCCGGCCATGATGTTGCGCTGGAACACCAGGAACAGGATGATCGTCGGGATCGAGGCCAGGAACAGGCCGCCGACCAGCGCGTTGTCCGGCATCGAGGTGGCCGCGGTGTTGACCCCGACGTTCAGCGTCTCGTGCGCCGGCACCGTGATCAGCGGCCACAGGAAGTCCTTCCAGACCGCCACCACCGCGAAGATCGACACCACCCCGAGGATCGGCCGGGAGATCGGCAGCACGATCCGCCACAGCGTGCGCAGCGGTCCGGCCCCGTCCACCGCGGCGGCGTCCAGCAGGTCGTTGGGGATGGAGTCGAAGAACCGCTTGAGCAGGAAGACGTTGAAGGCGTTGGCGACCGTCGGCAGCCAGATCACCCAGGGCGTGTTCTGCAGGTTCCAGTGCACCAGCGGCAGGTCCAGCACCGTCAGGTACTGCGGTACCACCAGGGCGGCGGCCGGGATCATCATCGAGGCCAGCATCGCGCCCAGGATCCAGTTGCCGAAGATCGGCCGCAGCTTGGACAGCGAGTAGGCGGCCGCGACGCAGAAGATCAGCTGGAACAGCAGCGCGCCGCCGGCGTAGACGACGGTGTTCCACAGCAGCTGCGCCATGTCCAGCCGGGTCCAGGCCAGCCAGAAGGCGTGGGTGGACGGGTGGTGCGGCACCAGCACCGGCGGGTTGGCGACCAGCTCCTGCGAGGTCTTGAACCCGCCGGTGGCCATCCAGACCAGCGGGCCGATGAACACCAGGGTCGCCAGTACCAGCGCGATCGTGGTGAAGGACCAGTACAGCCGCTTGCCGCGGGGCGTCGCCAGCTGGGTGCGGGATATCAGGGTTCGAGTTGTGGCTTGCGCGGCCATGTCAGTCCTCATTCCCGCGGCGCTCGATCCAGACGTACAGGGCCGAGAAGCACGCCAGCACCAGCAGCATGATCACGCCGAGCGCGGCGGCGGTGTTGAACTTGTTGTAGTTGAACGCGTAGTTGTAGAGCAGATAGACGATCGTGGTCGTCGAGCCCTCGGGGCCGCCGCCGGTCAGCACGAAGGCCTCGGTGAACATCTGCATCGTCGCCACGACCTGGAGCATCAGCATCAGCGACAGGATCAGCCGGGTCTGCGGCACGGTCACGTGCCAGACCCGCTGGACGATGTTGCAGCCGTCCAGCTCGGCGGCCTCGTACAGGTCGCCGGGGATGCCCTGCAGCGCGGCCAGGTAGACCAGTGTCGCCGAGCCCATGTTGCTCCAGGTGGAGACCACCACCAGGGACGGCATCGAGCTGGACTTCGAGCCCAGCCACTGCGACTTGGGCAGGTGCAGCCAGTGCAGGATGTCGTTGAACAGGCCGAAGCCGGGGTCCATGAAGTAGCGGAACAGCAGGATCCCGGCCACCGGCGGCAGCATCACCGGCAAGTAGACCAGGATCCGGAAGTAGCCCTGCGCGTGGCGGAACTCGTTCACCACGATCGCCACGATGAACGGGGCCACGAACCCGAAGACCAGCGCCAGCGCGGTGAACTCCAGGGTGTTGCGCCAGGCCTTCCAGAACTCGGGGTCGTTCACGATCTGGCGGTAGTTGGCCAGCCCGACCCAGCTCGTCTCCCCGCGGTGCACCCGCTGGAAGGACATGATGATCTCGCGGATCATCGGGTACCAGGTGAACAGCGCGAAGCAGAGCAGTGCGCCGAGCAGGAAGGCGTGGGCCCGTGCGTTGCGCGCTATCGCCCGCCGCAGTTCCCTCCAGGCGCGCCCGCGTCCGCTGGGGACGGTGCCCTCGCGCACCCGCTCAGGGGCCATGACATAGGCCATCGTTGTCGACTCCTCGTAGTGCGGTGCCGGCCGGGCAGCCACCGCGGGGCGGCCGGCCCGGGTCCCTCATACCCGGGCCGGCCGGCCCCGCCTTCGGGTGGCTACTGGTTGGCCAGGACCTGGTTGACCTGGGATTCGGCGTCGCCCAGGAGCTTGCCCGGGTCGGCGTTGGCGTCCGTCATGGCCGCCGACATCGCGGTGTCCAGGACCTTGTAGATCTGCTGCGCCGCCGGCGGTTCGAGGACCGGCGGGATCGGGTTGTTCACGAACGGCGTGTACTGCTCGACCGGCAGCGTTGCGGAGGTCTTCAGGTCCGCCTGAACCTGGGTCATCTGCGGGGAGGTCGGGTTCCAGAAGAACTTCTGCGGCAGGCCGATCGCGACCGGCTTGTCCGTCGAGGCCAGCGCCTTGGCGCGGGCGAAGTCGAACTGGCCCTTGCCCGGGGTCAGGTACTGGAAGTCGATCCAGGCGATCAGCGCCTTGACCTGGTTCGGGGTCAGGCCCTTCTTGAAGTAGTACACGTCGCCGCCGGCCAGGGCGCCGGTGGCCGGGCCCGCGGCACCGGGGATCGGGCCCATGCCGTACAGGTTCTTGTCCGCGCCGAGGACCTCGACCAGGTGCTGGATCACGTCCGGGGCGCCGATGAACATGCCGACCTTGCCGGTGGCCAGGGGCGGGAACGCGGCGTCCCACTTGGGCACCGGGGTGGCGCCGATGCCGCCGTCCTTGCGCATGTTGATCAGGCGCTGCAGAACCTGCTTGCCCTGGTCGGAGTTGAACGCGGCCTTCTTGCCGTCGTCACTGACCACCTTGCCGCCGAGGCTGTCCAGCTCCGAGGCGAAGTGCCAGCCGCCGGTGTTGCCGCCGCTGTAGTCCTGGTAGCCGGTGATCCCGTTGCCCAGGGCCGAGATCTTGGCCGCGTCGGCCTGCAGCTCGTCCCAGGTCGTCGGCGGCTTGTCCGGGTCCAGGTTGGCCTTCTTGAACAGGTCGCGGTTGTAGATCACGCCTTGCGTGTAGTAGTTGATCGGCAGTGCGTAGGTCTTGCCGTTGTCCTGCATGTTCTGCTTGACGCCGGGCAGCAGCTGCGAGAAGCCCGGGAGGGTCTGGTCGTTGACGTACGCGCTGATGTCCATCGCGTCGCCGGAGTCCAGGACCTGGTTCTTGTCGGTGAAGTAGGCGTGGAAGGCGCCGGTCTCGTTGTGCGCCTTCAGCATGGCCGTGAACTGCGGCGGGTCCTCGACCTGGCCGACGTACGGCTTGGCGTTCACCGTGACGTTCGGGTACAGGATCTTGAAGGCCGCGAGGTCGTCGGCGTAGCTCGCCTTGTTCGCCGCCTGGTCCGCACCCGGCGCGCCGTCGATGGTGATGGTCACCGTGGCGTTGGGGTCCAGCGGCTTGCCGTCGGCGACGCCGTCGGCGTTGGAGCTGCCGCCCTTGTTCGCGGTGTCGGTGCCCTTGCTGGTGCTGGAGGAGCAGGCCGTACCCGTGATGGCTATACCGGCCGCCACAACCAGCGCGACCACCATGCGTGATCCGTTGCGTTTCATGCGTGTAACCCCTGACTCGAGGAATGGGGATGTGCCGTGCCGCTGTCATCCGGCGTGCGGCAAAGGTACAGCCGTCAACAGGCGCCTGCAAGAGTCTGATGAAACATTGGAAGAACACGACTGGGTTACGAATGATCCACTGCCGCTCCGGACGGCCGCTCGCCGACGGTGTCAACAGTTGCACATCGATCTAGGATTCTTGCGCCAGTTGATGGGAACCCATCGCATTCTTGCTGTTTCCTGCTCTACTCTTGCGCCATGACGAGCAGACTCGCCGAGGTGGCGCAGAAGGTGGGGGTCTCCGAGGCGACCGTCAGCCGGGTCCTCAACGGCCGGCCCGGTGTCTCCGAGGCCACGAAGACCGCGGTGCTGACCGCCTTGGACGTACTGGGCTATGAACGCCCCACCCAGCTGCGCGGAGAACGTGCGCGCCTCATCGGCCTGGTGCTCCCCGAGCTCCAGAACCCGATCTTCCCCGCCGTGGCCGAAGTGGTCGGCGGCGCCCTGGCCCAGCGCGGCTTCACGCCCGTGCTGTGCACCCGTACCGCCGGCGGCCTGTCGGAGTCGGACTACGTGACGATGCTGCTGGACCAGCACGTGTCGGGCGTGGTCTTCGCCGGCGGCCACTTCGCCGAGGCCGACGCCCCGCACGAGCACTACCACCTGCTGCGCGAGCGGGGGATACCGGTCGTGCTGTTCAACGCCGCGGTGGAGCACCTGGAACTGCCGCAGGTCTCCACCGACGACACCGTCGCCGTCGAGCAGGCCTACGGCCACCTGGCCTCCCTGGGCCACGAGCGCATCGGCCTGGTGGTCGGCCCCGAGGACCACGCACCGTCCGTGCGCAAGCTCGATGCCTACCGTGAGCAGTGCGCGCGGCACGGACGGCCGGTGGACGAGGACCTGATCGAGCACGCGATGTTCGCCCTGGAGGGCGGGCACGCCGCGGCCACCCGGCTGCTGCGGGCCGGCGCGACCGGCATCGTCTGCGGCAGCGACCCGCTGGCGCTGGGCGCGATCCGCGCGGTGCGCCGCGCCGGGCTGCGGGTGCCGCAGGACGTGTCGGTGATCGGCTTCGACGACTCGGCGTTCATGAACTGCACCGACCCGCCGCTGACCACGGTCCGCCAGCCGATCGAGGCCCTGGGCCGGGCCGCGGTGACGCTGCTGGTCAACCAGATCGAGGGCGCGCGGGTGGCGGCCGAGGAGCTGCTGTTCGAGCCGGAGCTGGTGGTGCGCGGGTCGACGGGATCGGTCGTGACGCGGGCGGTGGCCGGGGTCGCGACCGTCGGGGCGCAGGCCGGTTCGTCGGAGGACTGACCTATAGGGGTTGATCTGCCGACGGTCGGGTGCGGCGATGTCGAGTTCTTTGCACAGCAACCTCAAGGCACTGTCTTGCAAGGAGGATTGTCGTAGGGGGACGGGCTCGCGGTGCCGCGGATTGCTGACGGGCGTCCGCAAGGTGTTGCACCGGCGCGGTGGACGGGACGGGGAACCGGGGTCGGACTTTGGTCCCGGTTTGGCCGTGGAGCACCGGCAACGGTGGTTTCGACGGCTGTGCAAGAGCCTTGCCGACGGCCGTCCGCGGCCGTCGGGCGGTTGTCGGGAGATCGTCGGGAGATCGTCGGGTGAGCGTCAGGCAATCGTCGCGCAACGGCCGGGCGGTTGTCGGGAGATCGTCGGGCGGTTGCCGGTGGGATGTCGGGCGGTTCTCGGGCGGTTCTCGGGCGTTTGTCGAGCAGCCGGCGGGCGATCGGCGTCCGCGGAATCGGCCGGACCTTGATCCCGGGCCCCGTGCTACCGTTTTGGATCCAGTCCGACCCCCCGGGTAGTCCCCACCCCCCGAACGTACCCCTGCCGGAGGCGCACCGTGCCCGAGTCGGCCACCCGTCCGCCGACCGCGCAGCAGTTCGTGTTGGCCGAGGTGCGGCGCGCCATCACGTCGGGGGAGTTGCGGCCGGGCGCTCCCATTCGCCAGGAAGCCTTGGCCGAACGGCTTGAGGTGAGCCGGGTTCCGCTGCGGGAGGCGTTGAAGACGCTGCAGGGCGAAGGGCTGGTCGTCTACCTGGCGCACCGCGGGTACCGGGTCGCCGAGTTGTCGATGGCCGACCTGCGCGAGGTGTACCGGCTGCGCGAGCTCCTGGAGGCGGAGGCCGTGCGAGCGGCGGTGCCGCTGCTGGACGAGAAGACCTTCGCGGAGCTGGAGGCGGCACAGGCAGTGGTCGAGCGCGCGGCCGAGGACGGCTCGATCGAGGAGATGGCGCGCGCCAATCGACGGTTCCACTTCGCCTTGTTCGAGGCCGCCGCGATGCCGCGGCTGGTACGGATCATCGGCACGCTGTGGGATAGCACCGATGCGTATCGGTCCTTGTACTACACCGGAGAAGAGAACCGCCGGCACGTGGTGGCCGAGCATCGCGCCGCGCTGGCGGCTTTGCGGGCCAGCGATCCCGAGGGCGCGGTGCGGTGGTTCGACCGGCATCGGGCCGCCGCGGTCGAGGTGTTGGCCGGGCAGTTGGAGGAGTAGGAGAAGGCCGTTCACTCACCGGCCCGGTCCGGCGATGCCCTTTCCCAGCCACTCCCGCACCGTTTCCCCGTCCGTGTCCAACCGCGGCGGCGCCGCCCAATACACCGCCGGCGTCCGCTCGAATCGCACTGGATGCGCACTTTGTCGCATTCCCTCCACCTCGACCACGGCCTCCAGCTTCAGGGCTTCCGCGAGTCCTAGCGCCCCGGCCACGTCGTTGATCGGGCCGCACGGCACGCCGGCCGCGGTCAGTTTCGCCGTCCAGATCTCCGAAGTCGCCGTCGCCAGCCGGGCGTCCAGTTCCGCCGCCAGCGCCTCGCGGTGGGCGACCCGCGCCTCGTTCGTCGCGAACCGGGCGTCGGCGGCGAGGTGCGCGAGGCCGAGCGCTGTGCACAGGCTGTGGAATTGGCGGTCGTTGCCGGCCGCGATCACCATCGGGCGGTCCGCGGTGTCGAAGACCTCGTACGGGGCGATGCTCGGGTGGCGGTTGCCCATCGCCCGCGGCACGGTCCCGGCCCCGAGGTGCGCCGAGGTGTGGTTCACCAGGCCGGACAGCAAGGAGGTCAGCAGGGACACGCTGATCCGCTGGCCCTCCCCGGTCGAGTCGCGGTGGCGGAGCGCGGCCAGGATGCCGAAGGCGGCGTGCAGGCCGGTGATCACGTCGACCACGGCCACGCCGGCCTTCGTCGGGGATCCCGGCTCGCCGGTCACGCTCATCAGGCCGCCGACGGCCTGGGCGAGGAGGTCGTAGCCGGGGAGGGCGGCGCCGGGGCCGTCGCCGAAGCCGGTGATCGAGCAGTGGACCAGGCCGGGGTTGGCCGCCCGGGACGCGGCGGCGCCGAGGCCGAGGCGGTCCATGGTGCCGGGCAGGAAGTTCTCCACGACGACGTCGGCCCGCCGGATCAGCTCCCCGGCCAGGGCGGCGTCGTCCGGCGCGTGCAGGTCCAGCGCCACCGACCGCTTGTTGCGGTTCACGGACAGGAAGTAGGTCGCCGTGCCGTCCGGGGCGAACGGCGGGCCCCACGCCCGGGTGTCGTCGCCGGTGCCCGGACGCTCCACCTTGATCACGTCGGC
Source organism: Catenulispora yoronensis (assembly GCF_039531695.1). Classification (NCBI taxonomy): domain Bacteria; kingdom Bacillati; phylum Actinomycetota; class Actinomycetes; order Catenulisporales; family Catenulisporaceae; genus Catenulispora; species Catenulispora yoronensis. Next base: position 14,947 of record NZ_BAAAQN010000091.1, on the reverse strand, counting down.
GCCGAGGTCGGCGAGCAGCATGGTGGCGTAGGGGCCGGCCAGGACCCGGCTGAAGTCGGCGACCAGGACGCCGGACAGCGGACCAGGGCCCTGACCGGAGCGCTCCGGACCCGGAAGCGGGGGAGCGAGGGGGCCGTTCATGGCGGCCACCATACTGGATCCAAAATCCATTCTGTGGTGGAGTGATCCCATGCCCTCGAAGCCTGTCTCCCCGCTCGGCCTCTTCGCGATCGACGACCTCCTCAGCGACGAGGAACGCGCCATGCGCGACCTGGTCCGCGCCTACGGCGCCCGCGAGCTGCGCCCGCACGTCGCCGACTGGTTCGAGGCCGGATCCCTGCCGGCCCGGGACGTGGCCCGCGGCCTCGGCGCGCTCGGCGTCCTCGGTATGCACCTGCACGGCTACGGCTGCGCCGGAACCAGCGCCCTGTCGTACGGCCTGGCCTGCATGGAGCTCGAAGCGGTGGACTCCGGCCTGCGGTCGCTGGTGTCGGTGCAGGGCTCGCTGGCCATGTACGCGATCTGGCACTACGGCTCCGAGGAGCAGAAGGAGCGGTGGCTGCCGCGGATGGCCACCGGGCAGGCGATCGGCTGCTTCGGGCTCACCGAGCCGGACTTCGGCTCCAATCCGGCCGGGATGCGGACCACCGCCAAGCGGGAGAACGGCGGCTGGGTGCTGAACGGCACCAAGATGTGGATCACCAACGGGTCGGTGGCCGAGGTCGCGGTGGTGTGGGCCGGGACCGAGGACGGGATCCGGGGGTTCGTCGTGCCCACCGACACGCCCGGGTTCAGCGCGCCGGAGATCACGAGGAAGCTCTCGCTGCGGGCCAGCGTCACCAGCGAGCTGGTGCTGGACGGCGTGCGGCTGCCCGGCGACGCGCTGCTGCCCGGCGCCGAAGGGCTGTCCGGTCCGCTCGGCTGCTTGGACGAGGCCCGGTTCGGCATCGTCTTCGGGGCCCTCGGTGCCGCGCGCGACTGCCTGGAGACGGCGATCGCCTACGCGCGGGACCGCGAGGTCTTCGACCGTCCGCTGGCCGGCTTCCAGCTCACCCAGCAGAAGCTCGCCGACATGGCGCTGGAGCTGGGCAAGGGCATGCTGCTCGCGCTGCACCTGGGCCGGCTGAAGGACGCCGGGCGGCTGGACCCCCGGCAGATCAGCCTCGGCAAGCTGAACAGCGTCCGGGAGGCGCTGGCGATCGCCCGGGAGTGCCGGACCATCCTGGGCGCGAACGGGATCACGCTGGAGTACCCGGTGCTGCGACACGCCAACAACCTGGAGTCGGTGCTCACCTACGAGGGCACCAGCGAGATTCACAGCCTGGTCGTCGGACGTGCGCTGACGGGGATCTCCGCCTTCGCCTGATCCGCCGGAGCGGCGGCGCCGCCGCTCACCCGCATCGGTTCCGGCCTTGCCGGTCGGGCGGTTCCGGCCAGGTAGCCTGATCGCCTTGCGTATCTTGGGGGACAAGAGATCGGACCCCTAGTGTGTGGACCGTGCGGAGGAACAGAGCGCTGATGTACGGAGTTCGGCAACCGGTGATCCGCCGGGGATTCATCGGCACCGCCGCCACGGGGCTGCTCTGCTTGGTCGCCGTCGGCGTCCTTGGAACGGCCGGGACGGCCGCCGCCGCACCGCCGGCGACGCCGACCACCCCGGCCACCCCCACGCCCAGCCCGGTCGTCCCGGCGGTGGCCGCTCCCGGCACGCCGCCGATCCCGGTCGAGGTGAACGCCGGCGCGTTCGTGCTCGCCGACCAGGCGACCGGCGTGGTGCTCGCCGAGCGCGCGCCGCACCAGAAGCTGCGCCCGGCCTCCACGCTCAAAGTGCTGACGGCGCTGGCGCTGCTTCCCAAGCTGGACCCGGCGGCCGTGCACGTGGCCGTCCCGGAGGACCTGACCGACTTCGCCAAGAACGAGCCCGGCGGCAGCGCGGTCGGGGTGAAGCCGGGGCTGTCCTACCGGGTCTCGGACCTCTGGAACGGCGTCTTCCTGCGCTCCGGCAACGACGCGGTCGCCACCCTGGCCCGGATGGCGGGCGGCGTTCCGGCCACCGTGGACCTGATGCGCCAGACCGCCCAGCGCCTGCACGCCGACGACACCACCGTGGTCAACGCCGACGGCTACGACGCCGACGGCCAGCTCTCCAGCGCCTACGACCTGGCCCTGATGGGCCGCGCGGGCCTGCAGGACCCGGGGTTCCGCGCCTACTGCTCCCTCCAGCGCGCGCAGTTCCCGTCGGTCAACGGCACCACCTACGAGATCGACAACGAGAACCGGCTGCTCGGCAAGTATCAGGGCATGATCGGGGTGAAGAACGGCTACACCTCGCTGGCGCACCACACGTTCGTCGGCGCCGCGACGCGCAACGGCCGCACCCTGGTGGTGTCGGTCTTCGACGCCGGCACCGACATCTACCAGCAGACCGCCAAGCTCCTGGACTGGGGCTTCGCCGTCGCGCCCGGCACGACCGGCGTCGACCAGCTGACCACGCCGGACCCGCTGCCGCACTCCACGGTCCCGAACGAGCAGCTGCCGCCGCCGGACGCCGCGCACCGGAAGGCGTCGCCGGACGACCCGAACGCGCCGTCGCCGCTGCCGTCCCAGGCCGCGGCGGCCCCGGGCAAGCGGGAGGACGGCAGCCTGGTCGGCGACGTCTTCCGGACGCTGCTGTACATCGTGCTGTTCTTGGTGCTCGCGGTCGTGGTGCTCCGCGCGCGGGTGCTGCTGCTGCGGCGGCGGAAGGGCTGACCGGCAGCGCTCAGTTGTCCGCGGACGCCCGCTAGTTCAAGGACGCCCGCTCGTTCAAGGACACCAGGAACTCGTCGACCAGCGGCGCGATCTCCGGCAGGCTCTCCTCCAGGGCGAAGTGCCCGGTGGCGAAGACATGCAGCCGGGCGTCCGGCAGGTCGCGCAAGTAGGCCCGAGCGCCCTCGACGGTGAAGAAGGGGTCGCCGTCGCCCCACAGGATCAGCGTCGGCGGCCGGTGCTCGCCGAGCCAGCGCTGCCACGCCGGGTAGTGCTCCACGTTGGTGTGGTAGTCCAGCGCGAGGGCGATCTGGGCGGCGTCGCGGCCCGGCAGGTCGAGGTAGTGCTGGTCGAGGGTCCAGCCGTCGGGGGACACCACGCTCGGGTCCGTCGTCCCGCCCTCGTACTGGGAGCGGGTCACCTCCTCGGTGAGGATCTGGCGGACCCGGTCCTCGGCGCCCGGGACACCGGGACGCTCGGTGATCAGGCCCTGGGCGATCTCGGACAGGCCCTCGGTGTAGGCGTTGGCGTTCTGCACGACCAGCGCCGAGATCCAGTCCGGGTGGCGCTCGGCCAGGCGGAAGGCGACCGGGCCTCCGTAGTCGAAGACGTACACGGCCAGGCGGCGGCCGGCGCCGGCCAGGCCCAGCGCGGTGACGAAGCCCTCGACGGCGTCGGTGAGCGTCTCGAAGGAGTACTCGAAGCCGTCGGGCACGACGGTGCGGCCGAAGCCGGGCAGGTCCGGGGCGATCAGGTGGTGGTCGTTGCCCAGGGCGTCCATCAGGCGCCGGTACTGGTGCGAGGAGCTCGGGAACCCGTGCAGCAGCAGGACCACCGGCGCGTCGGCGCGCTCGGGGCCGGTCTCGCGGTAGAAGACGCCGATCCCGGATATGTCGACGGTGCGGTGCTTGACCACGGGAAGACTCAGTGCGCTCATGGCGACCATTCTAACGGATGTTTTGCTTCCATGCGTTAGAAGGTGAGGTTGGCATCGCCGCTGCCGGCGGGATCAGGACATGAAGCTCGACATCGACTCCCGCAGCAGCAGTCCGATCGAGTTCACGCAGTACCGCCAGCCGCCGAGCTCCTCCGGCGCGTCCTGGAACAGGAAGCCCAGGTGCGAACCGCACACCGAGCACCGGATCTCGGTGCGCAGCATGCCCTGCGACCGGTCCTCGTACTGCTCGATCAGGTCATCGGCCAGCGGCGCCGAGAACGCCGCCCACCCGCATTCCGCGTTGAACTTGTGGTCCGAGCCGAACAGCGCGGTGTCGCAGCCCCGGCACTGGTAGATCCCCGGGTCGTCGTTCTCGACGTAGGCTCCGGACCAGGGGTTCTCGGTTCCGAACTCGCGCAACGTCCGGTAGGCGGCCGGCCCCAGGTGTTGCCGCCATTCTGTCTCCGTGCGCTCGACCTTGTACGCCATGTAGTCGAGCCTACTCACCGAGCGCTCGCGCGCCAGAGTTTTGAGAAGGCGTTACCCGCATGAGCCCTGCCCCGGCGCGCCCGGGTGCGGCCATCCGGAGCAGGGCATATGCGTGGGCGAACGGGTATTCGGGCACTGCTTCCGGCGGTCAGCGGGCCACGGGTTCCGCGGCCGCCTCCAGCGCTTCGAGCGCGGCGAGCCTGCGCTCCTCCGCGACCATGGCCGCCAGCCCTTCCCGCAACGAGACTTTCGGCGCGTAGCCGAACCCCTCGCGCGCGACGGTGATGTCGGCCCCGGTGTCGTGCACGTCCCCGGGCTGCCTCGGCCCCGGCACCGGGATCACCGGCGCCCCGACGGCGGCGAGCACGCGCAGCACCTGGTTCATCGAGACCCGGTGCGCGCCGCCGATGTTCGCCACGCCGGTGAACTCCGCCACCGCCGCGCCGATCAGCGCCTCGACGACGTCGGCGACGTAGGTGAAGTCGCGGGTCTGCTCGCCGTCGCCGAACAGCTGGAACCCGGTGCCCCGGACGGCCGCCATCACCAGCCGCCGGAACGCCATATCAGGACGCTGACGCGGCCCGTAGACCGTGAAGAACCGCAGCGACGCCGTCGGCAGGCCGAAGGCGCGCCGGTACAGCTCGCACAGGTGCTCCCCGGCCAGTTTGGTGACGCCGTAAGGCGAAACCGGCTGCGGCCGCAGGGTCTCGGTCGTCGGATAGGCCTGGGAGTCGCCGTATACGGAGGACGAGGACGCGTAGACCAGCTTGCGCAGCGTCGGCACTTCCCGGGCCGCCTCCAGCAAGGCCTGCGTCGCGTCGATGTTGGCGCGCGTGTAGACCGTGAAATCCGAGCCCCACGACCGTCGCACCCCCGGCTGCCCGGCGAGATGGAAGACGCAGTCGGCGCAGTCCAGGCGTTCCTTGAGCGGTGCGGAGTTCAGGTCCTCGGCGTGGAAACGGAAAGTGCCGCCGGACTCGGCGGCGGTGGCGTGGACGGCGGCCAGGTTCGCTTCTTTGCGGCGGACGTCGTAGTAGTCGGTCAGGGCGTCGATGCCGACCACGTGGTGGCCGTCGCGCACAAGGCGTTCGGACAGGTGGGAGCCGACGAAGCCGGCCGCCCCGGTGACCACCGCGCGCATGGTTTCCCTTCCCTGGAGCCACGTGTCGGGGTGCTCAACGACGCGCTGTGCTCAAGGTACTGCGAAGGGTCAAGAGATGGTCGGAAACGGCGAAAGGCGCCGGGAAGCGCTGTGGGCGCGCCGGGAAAGGTGCTAAGGGTGCGCGGTTCGATGCGCTGTCGCCCGTTACCGTTCCTCGCCGATACCGGCGCGCCGCGCCACCGCCACCGCGGCCAGCGTCGAGTGCACGCCGAGCTTGCCCAGCACGTTCTGCATGTGGGTCCGGACGGTGTTGGGGGACAGGAACAGGTGCTGCGCGATCGCCGCGCGGGTCATGCCGGAGACCATGCACTGCAGGACCTCGCGCTCGCGCGGGGTCAGGGCGCCGACCAGCGTCTCGTGCTCGTTGCGTTCCTGCTCGGCGGCCATCAGGTCGGTGAGCACGTAGGTGAGCAGGCGGGGCGGGATGTGCGTCTCGTCGCGCAGGACGCCGCGGACCACCTGGAGCAGGTGCTCGACCGAGCCGTCCTTGGCCACCCAGGCGTTGACGCCGCCGCGGACCGCCTCGGCGACGCGCTTCTCCTCCTCGCCGGCCGTCACCATGACGATGCGGACGTCGGCGTGCGCCGCGCGGATCTCGGTGGCGAAGCGGATGCCGTCGCGCCCGTCGAGGTCGACGTCGAGCAGCACCACGTCCGGGCGCCGCTCCTCGATCAGCCGCCGCGCGCCCTCGATGGTCGTGGTCGCGGCCACGCCGAACCCGGGCTCGGCCCGCAGTCGCGAGGCCAGGGCCTCGGCGAAGGTGCGGTGGTCGTCGACGACCAGGATCCGGACCTCGCCGAGGCCGGTGCCGTCGAGCCGCTCGTCCAGGCGGTCCTCGAGTCCGAGGGCGGAGGCGTCAAGCATGTCGCCATCTTCTCCCGGGGACCGGTTCGGCTCCACCACCATGCGGTTGAGCCCGTTCTACTCCAAATGACGTAGACGCCGATCTGGACGCCGGCCGTGTGGTCGCGCAGCGTGAGCGAAGGGGGCCGATCCGTGACCGACGGTCACTGGCCGACCCCGAGGCGGTCCACGGCGCCGACCCGCGCCACGATCGCCGAGGCCTCGACCCGGGAGTGGGCGCCCAGCTTCACCAGGACGTTCTGGACGTGGGTGCGCGCCGTGGACTGCGCGATGTCCATCGCCCGCGCGATCTGCTTGGTGGACTCGCCCTCGACGATCCGGCGCAGCACCTCGCGCTCGCGCGGGGTGAGGTAGCGCAGGGTGCGCTCGGCCTGGTCCACGTCCGGGGCCTTGAGATGGCGCACGGCGGCGCGCAGCAGCTCGGGGTCGACCGCGACCTCGCCGCCGGCCACCCGCTCCAGGATCTGCACGATGCCGTCGATCCGCTGATCCTTGCGCGTGAACCCGGAGACGCCCAGGTCCAGCGCGGCGCTGACGATCGCCGGATCGTCGGTGGCCGAGACCATCAGCACCTTGGTGCGCGGGTGCCGCTCCAGCACGGCCTGCGCCAGCTCCAGGCCGGCGGTCACCATCCGGCTGTTCGGCCGGGACACCGGGAACGCCTGCTCGCCGACGCTGGACGGGGCCAGATGCGGGGCCCCGGCCTGGCTCAGGCGCTGCGCGACGGCCATCGGGAAGTGCACGTCCAGCATCAGGATGTCGGGGTCCAGCGACGCCACCGCGGCCAGGCCCTGCGCCGGGGTCGAGGTGACCGCCTCGACCTGGTAGCCCTTGGCGGTCAGGGACGCCGCGAGGGACTCGGTCAGCAGGGTGTGGTCGTCGCAGAGCACGATCCTGGTGGGCATCAGAAAGCGCCTCCTGGGAGCAGGGAGAGCTGGACCGAGGCGACCGGGCGCAGCGCCGAGGCCGGAATCCGCGGCGGGTGGGTCAGATCGGCGCGGGAGGGCAGCGGGGGGAGCTGGATGGCCGCCAGGGCGGTGTCGTCCTGGCCGGTCGAGGTTATCCGGACCGGCTCGGGGGCGGTGGGGTCGGTGGGGTCGGCCGGGTTGGTGGGCTCGGTGGAACCGGCGGTCGCGGCGGCGATGGCGGCGGGCTCGGCGACCACCGGCGTGACGCCCGAGCGGCGCAGCGCCGCCTCAAGCGCTTGAGCGGGCCCGGCGAGGGCTTCAGGGGTCTGCGTCGCCGACGGCGGCTCCGGGGCCGTCTGGCGGGCCCACAGGGGCGTCGCGTAGCCGGTTTCCATCTCCTGCCGCGCCGCCGGGTACATCCGGCTAGGCGCGCGGAAGACGTCGAACGCGGCCAGCAGGTCGGAGGTGTCCGGTTCCTCAGAACCTTGAGGTTCGTCGGTGCTGTCCGGCCATCCGGTGCTCTCCGGCCAGTCGCCGCCGTGCGGCTCGTCGGGCGCGTCGAGGGCGGCGGGACCCGAAGGCGGTGTGCGCCCGGGGGCGCCGATCGCGGTCTGCTCCGGGACCCGGCCGATCGCCACGGCCTGCGGGACCGCGCTGATCCGGGTCGCGAACGCGTGGCCGCCGCTCACTCCGGCCGCGTCGTCGTCGGGGCCGTCGAACTCCTCGAACTCGTCGATGTCGTCGATGTCGTCCAGGTCGTCGAACCCGTCCAGGTCGTCGAACCCGTCGAAGCCCCCGGCCTCGAATTCCACGTCGTCGAAGTCCACCAGCGCCCGTCGCAGGCCGCCGGCGGCCAGCTCCTCGGCCAGGGCCGACAGCGAGACCTCGCCGTGCAGGGTGCGGGCCAGTTCGTCGTCGGCGCGGAGCGGACGGACCGGGGTCACCGGCAGCACCAGCCGGATCAGGGCGCCGCCCAGCGGGCCCGCGGCCACCTCCACCGAGCCGCCGGCCGCCTCCACGGTGCGGCGCACCACGGCCAGGCCCAGGCCGTGGCCGGCCGGGATGTTGCCGAAGCCGGGACCGCTGTCGTCGACCTCGATGACCGCGCGCTCGCCCTGGCCGGTCTCGAAGCGGCGCACCGTCACCTGGACCCGCCCCGCCCCGCCGGCCGCGCGGGTGCCGTTCGACAGCACGTTGCCCAGCGCCCGCTTGAACAGCACCGGGTCCACCGTGACGTGCAGCGGCTCCGCGGCGGCGGCCAGGGTTATCCGGCCGCTGAAGGTGGCCCGCCAGCGCTCCACGGACTCCGCGGCCAGCCCGGCCACGTTGCACGGCACCGGGTCGCCGAGGCCGTCGACGCCCTGCTTGGCGTCGTCCAGGAACTGGCGGACGGTGGCGGATATGTCCTCGGTCTGGGTCATGATCTCCTGGAGCACGTCCCGCACCCGCTCCGGGACGTCCGGCCGCATCTCGGCGGCCGAGGCCAGCATCAGGATCGCGGCCACCGGCTGGCGCAGGTCGTGGCAGACCTCGCGGACCCGCTCCAGCGGGATCGCGGTGCCGCCGTGCGCGTAGAGCATGGCTTCGCGGCGGTGCGAGCCCTGGTACGCCTCCAGTTCCGCGCCCGGGCCGGCGTCGGGCGGGCCCGCGGCCGGGCCGCCGACCGCGCCGACTGTGCCGACAGTGCCGATCGCGCCGACCGCGCTTCCGGCGCCGCCCGGCCCGATCCCGGCCCGGCCGGCGGCCTCGGCCGCCTGCTGGGCGCGCAGCTCGCGCAGGTCCAGCAGCACCGTCTCGTCGGTGCCGCGCAGGTACGGGTCCGGCGGCGCCGCGGGCTCGCCCCCGGTGCTCGGTCGGGCTACGTCAGGCGGTGGAGGCGTGGCCTCCGTCGTCGTACTCATGCTCGTCCCCCACCCCCGGTGCCGCGGGCGCTCCGGGCCGGGCGGGACGGCCGGAGCGACGGGCGCGGGGCCCCCGCCGACCGCCCGTGCGCGCTGCGTGCCACCGCCCCTCCCCATGCTCCGGTCCAGCCGTCGATCTGCCGGCCCATCGTCAACATACGCCGGTGAACACCGGGTGACCAGGGAGGGAACCGCGGATCCCGCGATGGGGTGACGAGTCCCGGAGAAGGCTTGCCGGCCCTCCCGTACCGCCCTCCCACCCCGGACCTCCGGCGGACCCGAGCGGGCCACCCGGCCGGTTCCCCGGCCCGGTCCGAGGTCCGCCGCCGGCTATGCGGAGAGTGAGAGCCACTCATCCTCCAGACGGAGACGTTCCTCATGCAACTCGCGTAGCTTAGCGTCCGCCTCGGCCGCCGCGAGATAGTCTCCCCCAATTCGGGAGAGCTCCTCGTGCAGCTTCGCCTCGGCCTCGGCGATCTTGTCCAGGCGCCGCTCGATGCGGGCCAGCTCCTTCTTCGCCGCCCGCTGATCCTGTGCGCTGGTACTGCCCTTCATCTGATTGGACGGCTGAGAGGGGGATTTGGTTGTACGCGTTTCGGCCGAACGTGCGACCCGCTGTTCGCGGTACGCCAGATACTCGTCCACACCGCCCGGCAGCAGCCTGATCCGCCCGTCGCCGTAGAGCGCCGCCACCCGGTCGGTGGTGCGCTCCAGGAAGTACCGGTCGTGGCTGACCACCAGCAGGCTGCCGGGCCAGCCGTCGAGGATGTCCTCGAACGCGGTGAGGGTGTCGATGTCCAGATCGTTGGTGGGCTCGTCGAGCAGCAGCACGTTCGGCGCGTCCATCAGCAGCCGGAGCAGCTGGAGCCGGCGCCGCTCGCCGCCGGACAGGTCGCCGACCCGGGTCCACTGCTTCTCCCCGGCGAAGCCGAAGCGCTCCAGCAGCTGCGAGGCCGTCAGGGTCTTGCCCTTGCCGATGTCGACCGAGGAGTGCACCTTCTCCACCGCCTCCAGCACCCGCCAGGTCGGGTCGACCTCGGCCACCTCCTGCGACAGGTGCGCGGGCTTGACGGTGACGCCGGCGACCACCCGCCCGGAGTCCGGCTTGGCCTCGCCGAGCAGCAGCCGCACCAGCGAGGACTTCCCGGAGCCGTTGACGCCGATCAGCCCCAGCCGCTCGCCGGGGCCGAGCTGCCAGGTGACGTCCTTGAGCAGCTGCTTGCGCTCCACGCCCTCGCCGACGGCGTAGGAGACGTCCTCCAGCTCGTAGACGGTCCGCCCCAGCCGGCCGGCCGCGAACTTCTGGAGCTCGGAGGGATCCCGGACCGGCGGCTCGGCCGCGATCAGCGCGTTGGCCGCGTCGATCCGGAACTTCGGCTTGCTGGTCCGCGCCGGCGCCCCGCGCCGCAGCCAGGCCAGCTCCTTGCGCAGCAGGTTCTGCTTGCGGTCCCACTCGGCGTCGGCCTGCCGCTGCCGCTCGGCCCGGGCCAGGACGTAGGCGGAGTAGCCGCCGTCGTAGTCGAGCACCTGCCCGTTGACGACCTCCCAGGTACGGGTGGTGACGGCGTCCAGGAACCAGCGGTCGTGGGTGACGGTCAGCAGCGCCGGCTTGGCGACCGCCAGATGCCGGGCCAGCCACGCGATGCCCTCGACGTCCAGGTGGTTGGTGGGCTCGTCCAGCAGCAGCAGGTCGTGCTCGCTCATCAGGGCCTTGGCCAAGGCCACGCGCCGCCGCTCACCGCCGGACAGCGGCCCGATCCGGGTGTCCATGCCCTCGGGGAAGTTCGGGAACTCCACGCCGCCGAACAGTCCCTCGACCACGTCCCGCACCCGCGCGTCGGCCAGCCACTCGTGATCCGGCTGGTCGGCGACCAGCTCGTGCCGGATCGTGGCCCCCGGATCCAAGGTGTCGTGCTGCCCGACGAACGCCACCCGCAACCCGCCGGTGTGCGTGACCCGCCCGGAGTCCGGCTCGTCGAGCTTCGCCAGCACGCGCAGCAACGTCGACTTGCCGCCGCCGTTGCGCCCGACCACCCCGATCCGGTCGCCCTCGGACAGACCGAGCGACACTTTGTCGAGGAGCGTACGGGCGGTGTAGGCCTTGGTGACGTTCTCCAGGTTGACGAGATTGACCGCTTGGGGTGCCATTCCGACAACGCTACCGGGTGGTGGCGGGGGCGGCGGTCAGACGTCCGCGAGATCGATCTCGACGGGGAAGCCGAGGCTGGTCTTCACGGTGTCTTCGAAGATCCCGGTGCCGCGGTAGGTGTTGGTCGCCTCGTCGAGCACATAGGTGTGGACGACGGGAGCTCCATGCTCGATCTCGACGCGCCAGTAGTACCGGATGCCGGCAGCCGCGTACTCGAGCGGTTTCACCATTCGGTCGGTGCTTTCCGAACCGGGGGAGACGACCTCGATCACCGCCGGCACGGCTTCCCGGGAAAGGCGGCGGTCGCGGGGAGACTCTGCCCGGTAGACGACGACGTCGGGCCGCCGATTCAACAGCGGGATGTCACGAAGCCGGAGGTCGACGTCGAAGGTGGTGCGCCAGGTCGGGCCACCCGCGGCCTCGATGACGTTCGCGATGCGGCGGACCACGTCATTGTGGAAGAGGCTGGGGCGCGGGCTCATGTGCACCATTCCGTCGACGATCTCGATGTTCCGGCACAGGTCTTCCGGCATGGCGTCGTACTGCTCGGCGCTTATCTGCTCGTGCATCCAGGAGTAGTCGACCGTCTCCACGGACATGGCTCCACTCCTTCCCGCCAGGATCGTCGTGACCAGCCTAGCTTTCGCTGTCGGTGCTCGGTACGCCCGAAAGGACCAAATTGAGCAACCGCCCCGCCCCCGCCTTGTCCAGCGGGTTGTTCCCGTTCCCGCACTTCGGCGACTGCACGCACGACGGGCAGCCCTCCGCGCACTCGCACGCCGCGATCACGTCCCGGGTCGCCGTCAGCCACGCCACCGCGGCGTCGTAGGCGCGTTCGGCGAAGCCGGCGCCGCCGGGGTGGCCGTCGTAGACGAAGACCGTCAGGCGTTCGGTGTCGGGGTGCAGCGGGATGGACACGCCGCCGATGTCCCAGCGGTCGCAGGGGGTGAACAGGGGGAGCAGGCCGATGGAGGCGTGTTCGGCGGCGTGGGCGGCGCCGGCGCTCATCGCGGTGTCGAGTTCGGCGTCGCGCAGGGCCGCGGGGTCGACGGTCCACCAGACGGCGCGGGTGCGCAGGATGCGTTCGGGCAGGTCCAGCGGTTTGGTCTCGATCACCTGGCCGGTGCCGGCGCGGCGCTTGAGGTAGGAGACCACCTGGGTGCTGACCTCCACCGAGCCGAAGTGCAGGGAGGCGTCGCCCCAGTCCTGGGACTGCTCGGTGTCCAGGATCGTCACCTGGACCACGTCCCGGGCCATGGTCGTGTAGTCCGGGTTCGCGCGGTGCACCAGCGCTATGTTCCGCTCCAGGTCGAGCTTGTCGACCAGGTAGGTGTGCCCCTGGTGCAGGTACACCGCGCCGTCGTGGACGGTCGAGTGCGACGCGCCTTCGTCGACGGTGCCGAGCAGGCGGCCGGTCCTGTCCTCGACGATGCGCACCGGGACGCCGCCGGTGCCGCGCAGGTCGGTCAGCGCCGACGGCCGTTCGCGGCGGGTCCAGTACCAGCCGGTGGGCCGGCGGCGCAGGTACTCGCGGCGGGTCAGGTCCGAGAGCAGGGCCTCGGTGCCGGGGCCGAACAGGGCCAGGTCGGTGTCGGTCAGCGGGAGCTCGGCGGCCGCCGCGCACAGGTGCGGGGCCAGCACGTACGGGTTGTCCGGGTCCAGGACCGAGGCCTCGACCGGCCGGTCGAAGATCGACTCCGAGTGGTGCACCAGGTAGGTGTCCAGCGGGTCGTCGCGGGCGATGAGCACGGCCAGCGCGCCCTGCCCGGCGCGCCCGGCCCGGCCGGCCTGCTGCCACAGCGAGGCCCGGGTGCCCGGGAACCCGGCCATCAGCACCGCGTCGAGCCCGGCGACGTCCACGCCGAGTTCCAGCGCCGTGGTGGCGGCCAGGCCGACCAGCGCGCCGTCGGCCGCCGGATCCATGTGCAGCGCCGCCTCCAGCGCCCGCCGCTCGCTTTTCAGATAACCGCCCCGGTAGGCGGCGATGCGCCTGCCGTATCCGGCGTGCCGCTCCTCCAGGTGGTCCCGGGTCTGCATCGACACCTGTTCGGCGCCGCGCCGCGAGCGGGTGAAGACCACCGTCCGGACGTCGGCCAGCACCAGATCGGTGAGCAGGTCCGCGGCCTCGGCCGTGGCCGAGCGCCGCACCGGCGCCCCGCGCTCGCCGACCAGCGTGGTCAGCGGCGGCTCCCAGAGGGCGAACACCAGCGGGCCGCGCGGGGAGGAGTCCTCGGTCACCGCCGAGACCTCGACGCCGGTCAGCCGGGTCGCGGAGACCGCGGGGTCGGCGGTCGTGGCCGAGGCCAGTATGAAGGTCGGACTGGCGCCGTAGCGCTCGCAGACCCGCCGCAGCCGCCGCAGCACCGCCGCGACGTGCGATCCGAAGACCCCTTTATAGGTGTGGCACTCGTCGATGACGACGTAGCGCAGCCGCCGCAGGAACGAGGCCCAGCGGGCGTGCCCGGGCAGCATCGAGTAGTGCAGCATGTCCGGATTGCTCAGCACGTAGTTCGCATGCTGACGCACCCAGTCCCGGGCCTCGGTGTCGGTGTCGCCGTCCAGCAGCCCGGCCCGCAGCCCCGGCAGGTCCAGCCGGGTCAGCCGCCTGAGCTGGTCGGCGGCCAGCGCCTTGGTCGGCGCCAGGTACAGCGTGCCGCCGGCGTTCTCCCGGATCGCCGTGAGCGCCGGGAGCTGGAAGCCCATCGACTTGCCCGAGGCGGTGCCAGTGGCGAGCGTCACATGCCGCCCGGCGCGCGCCGCCTCGGCCGCCGCCACCTGGTGCCGCCAGGGCCGGTCCACCCCGCCGGCCTCGCGGAACGCCCGCACCACGGCCTCGTCGGCCCACTCCGGCCAGTCCCCGTGCTCGGCGTCCCGGGCCGGGACCACCCGCACGTGCGTCACCCGTTCCGCCCGCGAGGCGGGAACCGAGATCAGCCGTTCCAGCGTTTCCGGGATACCGGAGGCGCCCGGCGTCGCGTCCGGTGTGGACACACCGACCGCGCCGGGGTTTTCCTGGTAGGGAGGAGTCGGCGACATCGCAGACCAGTATCCGGTACGGCGCGAGCGGCACGGGAGAGATCCGCGGACCTCGGGCGGCGATCGGGGACCCGGCGGGGTCCGGAGGAGTCCGGCGCCGCGCGGCCGGCGGAATTCGCCGGCGGCGCGCGGGCGATCCGGTGCCGGGATCAAGCCGCCCACCGGCGGCGCAACCGGCACCATTCGAGGGCACTTGCCGCGAATCGTGGCCGAGTGTCACCCCGAGGTGATTGACTGTGCTCAAGCCCTGACCCGGGCGAGGCTGTACTTTGTGTTGCCGAGGACACACCTTTTCACCCCCGCCACGGCGGGAAGGCACCGTTTTGGAGGCCGGCAGTGGACCTGAAGCTGGAGACGCGAGACGAGAACGGCCGGACGATCGTCAAGGTCGGCGGGGAGATCGACGTGTACACCGCCCCCAAGCTCCGCGAGCAGCTGGTCGAGCTGGTCGGCGCCGGGAAGTACCACCTGATCGTCGACATGGAGGACGTCGACTTCCTGGACTCCACCGGTCTGGGAGTGCTGGTCGGCGGACTGAAGCGGGTGCGGGCGCACGACGGCTCGCTGCGCCTGGTCTGCACCCAGGAGCGGATTCTGAAGATCTTCCGGATCACCGGACTGACCAAGGTGTTCCCGATCAGCGACAGCGTCGAGCAGGCCGTCACGGCCGTCGACTAGTCGGCGGCGGGCCGGCGGGTTCGGCGGCGTCCGGCGCGGCACTCCCTCGTGCGGTCCGACGAGGGCGGCCGGGCC
>NZ_BAAAQN010000090.1:0-36169 GCF_039531695.1 Catenulispora yoronensis | reverse complement strand
CGACTGCCTCCCACAGAATCGGACCGACCCCCCACCCCGAAACTGCCACAAACAACGAACCCCCACACGCCCCAAGCACACCTATTTCCCCAGCTCAAAGACCCCGTTCGGAAAGACAACAGGCACTTGGCTTTGGCCCTTGGCTCTTGGCCCTTGGCTCTTGGCCCTTGGCTTTGGCCCTTGGCCCTTGGCTTTGGCTCTTGGTCTCGGTTTTTGCTTTGGGTTTGGGTTTGGTTTTTGGTTTTTGGTTTGGGTTTTGGGGCTGAAGATCTAAGCCAAAAGCCAGTCAAAAACTGGGCAAAGCAGGCGCCTCCAGCGGGGGCCTCGGATCCCTCGGGGAACTGGCGCCAGTCCATAGGTCGGTACAGTCAGGGCCCTGCGCTGGCGGTTGGTGAGGTGGGGGTTCGTTCCCCTCGGTCCCGTCGGCAGCCCTACGGGTACAGCACCGCCGCCCGGGTATCAAGTCCATGCTGCTGCGGTGAGGGCTTTTGGGCTGCGGATGCGCTTGCATGAACTTGACACCCGGTCGGCGGCACTGTAGGCAAAGCCCTGCCGACGTGACCGAGGGGAACGAACCAAAACCCGGGCAGGGGACTGAAGGTCTCGGGGGCCGGGGTGGTGGCGTGGTTGGTTCGGCTGCCGGTTCAGGGTGAGGGTGGTGGAGTGGTGCCAGCGGCGGAGTGGCGGCCAGGTCGGCGGCGTCGATCCCGGCGGCGGAGCGGTGGCGGCGGTGGGGTGGCGCGGCGGAGCCGTGGCGGCGGTGGTGGCGGAGCGGTGGAGGCGATGGGTGGCGCGGCGGGCGGGCAGCGTGGTGAGGGTGAGGGTGCGGTGGTGCTTGGCGCGTCAGGCCTCTACCGGTTCGGCGGTCTTCGGGCGGGGGATGGTGTCGGTGGCTTCGGTCAGGGTGGTGGGGGGGGGGGGGGGGGGGGTGCCGCCGTGGGCGGGGCAGAGGGGTTTGTGGTCGCACCAGTCGCAGAGGCGGGAGGGGTTGGGGCGCCAGTGGCCTTGTTCGGCGGCGGAGCGGATGGCGGTCCAGAGGGCTGCTAGTTTGCGTTCGGTGGCGCGGAGGTCTTGTTCGTCGGGGTCGTAGGTGACGATTTGGCTGTTGCCGCCCAGGTAGATCAGTTGGAGGCGGCGGGGGATGGTGCCTCGGGTTTTCCAGAGGACCAGGGCGTAGAACTTCATTTGGAAGAGGGCTTTGCCTTCGTGGGCGGGGCCTGGGGCGCGGCCGGTTTTGTAGTCCACTACGCGGAGGGCGCCGTCGGGGGCTACGTCGAGGCGGTCGACGAAGCCGCGGAGGAGGAGGCCTTCGGGGGTGCGGGTGTGGACGAAGAGTTCGCGTTCGGCGGGTTCCAGGCGGTTGGGGTCTTCCAGGCGGAAGTAGCGTTCCAGGAGTTCCACGGCGCCGGCCAGCCAGGGTTCGTCGCCGCCGGCTTCTTCGGCCAGGGCTTTCAGGTCCGGGTCGTCGGTGACCATGCGGTCCCATTGGGGGGCGAGCAGTTGGGAGGCGGTGGTCGGGGTGCGGGTGCCGGTCGGGAGGTCGAACAGGCGTTCCAGGACGGCGTGGACCAGGGTGCCGCGGGTGGCGGCGGCGCTTTTGCGTTCCGGCAGTTTGTCGATGACGCGGAAGCGGAACAGGAGGGGGCAGGTCATGAAGTCCGAGGCCCGGGACGGCGACAGGGCCATCGGCAGGGTGGCCGGGCCCGTCGCAGGGTTCGTCGTCGGTGGGGTCTCGGGGGCGTCCATGGGCCATGACCTTACGCCCCGGTGCCGACACTTCGGGGAGTGCTATCGGGGGATGTCGGTGCCGGACGAGTGGTCTTGGTGGTTGGCCTGCGCATAGAGTCGAAGGTGTGGCGGACAACGAGGGCAGGTCGACGGGCGGGGAGCAGCCGCCCGAAAACGATGCGGGCAAGGCTCCGGTGGCCCCCGGACCTGGGATCCGCCTGGGGCGTCCGTTCGGGATCCCGATCTATGTCTCGCCGTCGTGGTTCGTGGTCGCGGCCTTCATCACGGTTCTGCTCGCGCCGCAGCACGGTGACGCCGGGGATCCGGCCAATGACTTCGGGAACGAGCTCGGTGGCTGGCGCTATGTGATGTCGCTGGCCTATGCGGTCTTTCTGTACGCGTCCGTCGTGGTGCACGAGCTGGCGCATTCCGCCGTCGCCAAGCGGTTGGGGCTGCCGGTGCGGCGGATCGTCATTCACTTTCTGGGCGGCGTGTCGGAGATCGAGCGGGAGGCCGATACCCCGGGCAAGGCCTTCTGGATCGCCTTTGTCGGGCCGTTGACGTCGGCGCTGCTGGCTGCTGTCGGTTTTGGTGTCTATCAGATCATTCCGCACGACGATACCGTCGGCCTTGGGCAGAAGGTGGTCGCCACCCTGGTCTTCGGTTTCTGGGCGTCGAATCTGCTGGTCGCTCTGTTCAACATGCTGCCGGGGCTGCCGCTGGACGGCGGGCAGGTGCTGCGGGCCGCGGTGTGGAAGGCCAGCGGGAAGCCGATGACCGGGACGACGGCCGCGGCCTGGTCCGGGCGCGGGCTGGCGGTGGTGGTGTTCGTGGTCATGAACCTGGTCTATGTCCGGGACGGCAATATCGATCCGTTCGGGCTGGGCCTGGCGGTGTTCATGGCGATGTTCATCTGGTTCGGCGCCACGCAGGCGCTGGTGGTGGCCAAGCTGCGGCAGCGGATTCCGGGGTTGTCGGCCCGGGCCATGACGCGGCGGGCGGTGAGTGTGGAGCCGCGGGTGCCGCTGGCCGAGGCGTTGCGGCGGGCGCACGAGGTGAACGCGCGGGGGATCGTGCTGGTGGACGGGGCCGGGCGGCCGACCGGGCTGGTGAACGAGGCGCAGGTGATCGCCACGCCGGAGCAGCGGCGGCCGTGGGTGGAGGTCGGGGACGTGGCGCGGCCGCTGGAGGCCGGGCTGATGGTCGGGGCGGACCTGACCGGTGAGGCGCTGCTGGACGTGCTGCGCGCGAACCCGGCGCCGGAGTACCTGGTGGTGGAGGCCGACGGCGGCATCGTCGGGGTGCTGGCGGCCTCGGACGTGCAGGCCGCGTTCCTGGGCCGGCCGCCGGGTCCGCCGCCGGCGCCGCGGCGGATGGCGCCCCAGCGCTGAGCCGCTTTCGGTCGGTTCCGGGACCGGTCGGGAGGCCGTGCGGCCGCCGGTAGGCTGGAGGGATGGACAGCACGCCCACCTCCACCGTTCCGACCGGCGCCGAACACCGCCGCGGCCTGTTCAAGGCCGGAGACCAGGTTCAGCTCACCGACGCCAAGGGCCGGATGAGCACCATCACCCTGCAGCAGGGCAAGCAGTACCACACGCACAAGGGGGCCTTCGATCACGACGAGCTGATCGGCTCCCCGGAGGGCGTGGTGGTGAAGACCACCGGCGGCAACGAGTACCTGGCGCTGCGGCCGCTGCTGTCGGACTTCGTGCTGTCGATGCCGCGCGGCGCGGCCGTGGTGTATCCGAAGGACGCCGGGCAGATCGTGCAGATGGCCGACATCTTCCCCGGGGCCCGCGTGGTCGAGGCCGGGGTCGGCTCCGGCGCGCTGACCTGTTCGCTGCTGCGCGCCGTCGGCGACACCGGCATGGTGCACTCCTACGAGCGCCGCGAGGAGTTCGCGGAGATCGCCGCCAAGAACGTGCGGTCCTTCTTCGGGGCCGAGCACCCGGCCTGGGAGCTGACCATCGGGGACCTGGCCGAGAAGCTGGCCGACGACGAGGTGGACCGGGTGGTGCTGGACATGCTGGCGCCCTGGGACTGCGTGGACGCGGTCGCCAAGGCGCTGGTGCCCGGCGGTGTGATCTGCTGCTACGTCGCGACCACGACGCAGCTGTCGCGGACGGTGGAGACGCTGCGCGCGCACGGCGCGTTCACCGAGCCGCAGCCGTGGGAGTCGATGGTGCGCGGCTGGCACGTGGAGGGGCTGGCGGTGCGGCCGGACCACCGGATGATCGGCCACACCGGGTTCCTGGTGACCGCGCGCCGGCTGGCCGACGGCGTCACCCCGCCTGTGCGCCGCCGCCGGCCGTCCAAGGGCGCCTACGCCGCGGACTATCTCGCCGAGGGCGCCTCGCCCGCCGACGGCACGGCGCCGGACCCCGAGTTCAACGAGGACGGCACCGTGACGTCGAGCGTCGCGCGCCGGGTGCTCCCGTAGCGAAGGCTCGGGCGGCCGGATCCGGGGGTGGGATCACCGCGGTGATCCCCGGGTCCGGCCGGGCGTTCCCAGGCGCGGACCGCCGTGCCGCACGGGTGTGGCCGCGCGGGCAGGGCGGAGTTGGACCAATCCTGCTGGGTTAGGGACTGGCCAACATTCCAGGACATCACAAGATCGCGAATATAAGAAGCCTTGTAGCGGACTGTTCATCAAAACGTCGCCGGAGCGTCATACGGGCCCGCGACAGTTTCACCCCGTGACCACCGCGACCGAGGCCCGACAGGCCGCCGCCGCGCCGTCCCGCCCCCGGCGGCGCGGTGCGGCCCGAGACTTCCGCGCCACCCGCTGGGGCTGGGCCTACTCGGCTCCGGCGGTGCTGGTGTTCCTGGCCTTCGTGATCGTCCCGACCGGGTACACGTTCTACGTCTCGCTGTGGAAGTGGAACGCGCTGAACCCGGCGCTGTCGAAGTTCAAGGGGCTGGGCAACTACCGCCGGCTGTGGGACTCCACCCAGCCGGCCTTCCTCAGCAGCCTGTGGCACTCGCTGTACTTCACCGGCGCGATGGTGCTCGGCGGCACCGCGCTCTCGCTGGCCCTGGCGCTGCTGTTGCAGCGCGGCGGGGCGCTGCTGAACGGCAGCCGGCTGGCGATCTTCCTGCCGCACGCCACGCCGGTGATCGCCACGTCGATGATCTGGACCTGGGTCTTCAACGCCAAGTTCGGCCTGGCCGACTGGGTCCTGCACAGCCTGCACCTGCCGACGTCGCAGTGGCTCCAGTCCTCGTCCTCGGCGATGCCGGCGGTCGTGGTCTACAGCCTGTGGCACGAGGTCGGCTTCACCACCGTGGTGTTCCTCGGCGGCCTGGCCATGCTCTCCGACGAGCTGTCCGAGGCCGCCCGGGCCGACGGCTGCTCGGCCTGGCAGGAGTTCTGGCACGTCACCTGGCACCAGCTCAAGCCGGTCACGGTGTTCGTCGTCGCCATCACCGCGATCACCAGCCTGCAGGCCTTCACGCAGTTCTACCAGCTGGCCAACGGCGGCCCCGCCTACGCCACCACGACCCTGAGCTACCTGGTGTACCAGGAGGCCTTCGTGTTCAGCGACACCGGCTACGGCGCGGCGCTGGCCGTGGTCCTGTTCGCCGTCACCGTCTTCTTCACCCTCGTCCGGCGGCGTACCGCCTCCGGCGAGTCGCACGCGCTCGTCTGAGAACCCCACCCCCTCGAACCGGGAGATCCGAACAACCATGCGTAAGCGCATATCCGCGGCCGCAGGCCTGGCTGCCCTCGCCCTGACCGCGACCGCCTGCGCCGGCGGCGGCACCTCCACTCCGAAGGCCGACGCCGGAGCCGGCACCAAGAGCGGCGGCACGAGCAGCAGCAGCGCCGGCGGCACCGAGCTCGCCGTCCCCACCGGCCCGGTCACCATCACCTTCGAGGAGGCGATGACGATCGGCACCCTGAAGCCGGCGATGGACAAGCTGGTCTCGGACTTCCAGGCCAAGTACCCGAACATCACGGTCAAGCTCCAGGGTGAGCCGGACTACGCGACCATGTACACCAAGGAGAAGGCCGAGGTGCAGGCCGGGAACGCCCCGACCATCGGCCAGGCCTACGAGAGCTGGGCCTCCTACTTCCAGTCCTCCGGCGTGCTGAGCCCGATCAGCGAGCTGGCCGGCACCGACTCCCCGGCCGCGATGTCCACGTTCTACAAGGGCATCCAGGACGACCTGAAGCTGCCGGACGGCAAGACCTGGATGTGGCCGTTCAACAAGAGCGTGCTGATCCTGTTCTACAACGCCGACCTGATGGCCAAGGACGGCCAGAGCGAACCCAAGACCTGGGACGACTACGCCTCCGTCATGAAGGCGGTGTCCAAGGACGGGGTCACCGGCTCCACCATCGACCCGGGGTCGGCCACCGCCGCGGCGTTCGGCACCCAGTGGTTCGAGATCCTGGCCCGGGCCAACGGCGCCGCGCTGTACGACAAGGACGGCACGCCGCACCTGAACGACCCGAACGTCGTCAAGGCCCTGCAGTACATGAAGGACCTGAAGGACGCCGGCGCGCTGGCCACCGGCAAGAACTACCCCGGCGAGACCGCGCTGGGTGCCCAGAAGGGCGTCTTCGACATCTCCTCGGCGGCCGGCTACGGCTTCGAGAACAAGACCGTCGGCGGCAAGTTCAAGCTGAACATCACCGCGCTGCCCGCGGGCCCGGCCGGCGCGGTCAACGAGCTGACCGGGACCAACATCGTGGTCTTCAAGTCCGCCAGCGCCGATCAGAAGGCCGCGGCCTGGGCGTTCCTGAAGTTCATCACCAGCCCCGAGGAGCAGGCCGGCTGGGCCGCCACCTCCGGCTACCTGCCGGTGACCAGCCAGGCGCTGAGCCAGCCGGCGCTCCAGGACTTCGTGGCCAAGAACCCCTACGAGACCGCCGCGGTCTCCGAGCTCGACACCGCGTTCGCGCTGCCCGGCTTCTCCTGGATCTTCAAGTGCCAGGGCTACGAGGCCACCGCGATCCAGGAGGCGCTGGAGAACGGCAAGCAGCCCTCGGACGCGCTGAACACCGCGCAGTCCGCCTGCGCGGCCGCGAAGGCGCAGGGGTGAGCAAGCCCCCCGCTTCCCGCGGCATGGCGGGCGCCAGCCGCGCCGGGCTCTACGCCCGGCGCGCGCTGGCCGTCTTCATCGGGGCCGCGTTCGTCTTCCCGTTCTACTGGACGGTCGTCATCTCGCTGGGGCGCCCCGGCGAGTTCAGCAATTTCCCGCCGGTGCTGGTGCCGCACTGGGACTGGTCGAACTGGTCCCGGGCCTGGCATTCGGCGCCCTGGTTGCGGTTGTTCGGGAACACGGTGCTGATCGCCTCCGGCACCGTGCTGCTGTGCCTGGTCACGTCGCTGCTGGCCGGGTTCGCCTTCGGCGTGCTGCGGTTCCCCGGCCGCAAGTTCCTGACCCTGCTGGTGCTCGCGGTCCTGATGATGCCCGGCACGGTCCTGATCATCCCGGACTACGTGCTGGCCAACGACCTGCACCTGCTGAACACGTACTGGATCCAGATCATCCCCTGGGGCGCCAGCGTGTTCGGGATCTTCCTGGTCCGCCAGTTCTTCCTGACCATGCCCGCGGAGATCCTCGACGCCGCGGCGCTGGACGGCGCCTCGCGGCTGCGGTTCCTGCGCTCGATCGGGGTGCCGATGGTGCGGCCGGCGCTGGTGATCATCGCCATCAACGTGTTCCTCGGCTCGTGGAACTCCTTCCTGTGGCCGGTGATCATGACCGACAGCAACATGGAGTCCTCCAGCACGGTGCAGCCGATCGAGGTCGGACTGTCGACGTTCGCCAACGCCGAGGGGACCGACTTCCCGGGCCTGGCCGCCGCCGTCACCTTCACCACGCTGCCGGTCATGGTGTTCTTCCTGCTGTTGCAGCGGCAGTTCATCCGCGGCGCGCTGTCGGCCGCCGGAGGTGTGCGTGGCTGAGCCGACGGCCGACCCGACGACTGCTGGAACGGCTGATCCGACGACACCGGACCGCAGGCCCCTGCTGGTCGTCGACTTCGACGGCACCGTCTACCGCGACGACGCGCCGGTCCGGTACTACGCCGAACAGGCCGCCGCGACGCTGCCGTCCGCGGCGCGCGCCCGGATGCTGGACGGCTTCGAGGCCTATCTGGCCGAGGGCGTGGCGGCCGCCGCCGGGGCCGCCGACGAGGACGAGGCCGCAGTGCTGCGCAGCGCGGTCGACGCCTGGGGCGCCGCGGCCGGGCTCGGGGTGCTGCGCGGCGTCGGGACCCCGGCGCTGGAGGACGCCTTCCTGGCGAGCCGGAAGTTCATGCTGACGCCGGAGTGCCCGGTGGTGGCGGTCCCGGCGCTGGTCGAGGCGTTCGAGGAGCTGCGCGGCCCGGTGCGGATCGTGCTGGCCACCAACAGCCCGGCCGGGGGCCTGGCGCCGCTGCTGGACCGGCTCGGCGTCACCGGCCTGTTCGACGGGGTGCTGTCCGGCGCGAACAAGCCCGCGGGCCTGCGGCGCTGGATCGCCGGGGAGCTGGCCCGGCGGCCGAGCGGGGAGCTGTTCTCGCTCGGCGACCACTATTTCAACGAGATCGAGCCGGCGATGGCGGTCGGCGCCCGCGCCGGCTACATCGATCGGTTCGGGCGGGCCGACGGCCCGGCGACGGTGACGGCCGAGGTCGTCGAAGCCGTCCTGCCGGGGATCTTCGCGTGGGCGCGCACGGTCGCCGCGTAGCGCCGGGCGATCCCCGGCGGGCGTAGGCACACATTCATAGGAAGAGAACACGTATATACATGGCAACAACCGTCGAGTTCTGGGGCGGGGTCGGCGTCATCGGCTCCAGCAAGGTCCTGATCACCGAGGGCGACCACCGCGTCCTGCTCGATTTCGGCCTCGACATCCCGCGCGGCACCGATCTGTTCCGCCCCCCGGTCGTCCCCCGCCCCCAGCACTACCTCGCCGACCGGCTGCGGGTCGGCGCGGCCCCGCGGCTGCCCGGCGTGTACGACCCGGCGATGCTCGGCCCCGGGGATCCGCTGGGCGCGGCCGGGCCGGCGACGGCGGTGTTCGTCTCGCACGCCCACATCGACCACTGCGGGCTGGTCGGCACGCTGCGGCCCGGGATCGAGGTGTACGGGGCCCCGGAGACCGTCGCGGTGATGGCGGCGCTGGCGGCGGCCGGGGACGGCCTGCCGGGCGGGGACCCGGGGTGGCGGCCGCTGGCGGAGCGGACGCCGACCGCGTTCGGGCCGCTGACGGTGGAGCGGATCACGGTCGACCACGACGTGCCCGGCGCGAGCGGCTACCTGGTGACGACCTCCGACGGCGTGCTCGCCTTCACCGGGGACATCCGGTTCCACGGGCGCGCGCCGGAGCGGGCGTGGCGGCTGGCCGAGCTGGCCGCGGGCTGTGAGATGTTCGTCACCGAGGGCACCGCGTTGGGGCTGCCGGTGTTCCCGGGGCCGGTGCGGACCGAGGACGACGTGGTGCGCGACTTCGCCGGAGCGCTCGAAGCCGCCGGGCGGGACCTGGTGCTGCTCGCGATGTACCCGCGCGACCTGGAGCGGGTCCGGGAGTTCGTCGAGGTGGCGGACGCGGCCGGGCGGCGGATCGTCTGGGGCGCGGCGGTCGCGGCGTTCCTGCGGGCCCTGGACGTCGAGTGCGTGGTGGCCTACGACGAGGTGGGGCTCGACGGGATCAAGGCCGACCCGGGCGCCTTCGTCTACCAGCCGGACCTGCGCGATCTGCGCGGCATCCCGGACCTGGCCGACCTGCCGGTCGGGGCCGGGACGGTGTGGCTGCACGCCAACGGCGAGCCGCTGGGGCCGTTCGAATCCCGGTGGGACCTGTTCGTGGAGTGGCTGGCCGCGCTGGCCATCCCGCTGCGCCGGATCGGCTCGTTCGGGCACGCGACCGCCGACGACCTGCACACCCTGGTGCACCGGGTCCGGCCGCGGACCGTGGTGCCGATCCACACCGACGCGCCGGAGCGGCTGCACCCGGTGGGCGGGCCGGCGCGGCTGCTGGCGGAGCCGGCCCGGGCCTACGACCTGGGCGGAAATCCGATCCGGAATCCAGGGGCATGATCTGGAACCCCGAGGGGGTGTGGAACGTCAATCAGCCGGGAGACGCGTCGCGAGAGCTTTGGGGTGGTCGCGTTCTTCCGCATCGGGTGTGGTGACGGGGATGAGCGGCGGCGGGAACTGGTGCCGGGCTGGGGCGGAACCGGTTTCCCGCCGTCGGGAGTCGACGGGGGGCGCGTGCGTGCGCCGCGCAGGCCCCCGCGCGGGCGGAGATCGGGCGGTGATCGGGCGGAGATCATGTACCCCGGGGGGCCCGGGAGTGAACCCGGCGCCCATTCTTAACACTTTTTTACTGTTCGTTCGCCCCGGGTCCGGCGATCTCCACCTCGTCGCTGCTCCGGCGCACGCGGATGCACTCGCCGGGGCAGTCCCGGGCCGAGTCGAGCACCGCCAGCACCAGGTCCGTCGGCACCGGGACCCGGGCTTCGGCGCCGGTCAGGAGTTCGTCGCCGGTTTTAACATAAGCGACACCGTCGATGTCGAGTTCGAACACGTCTGGCGCGTACTGTGCACAGATGCCGTCTCCGGTGCACAGATCGTGATCGATCCAGACCTCGAGCGCGTCCGTGTCGGTGGTGGCCGTC
Organism: Catenulispora yoronensis; assembly: GCF_039531695.1. Lineage (NCBI taxonomy): Bacteria > Bacillati > Actinomycetota > Actinomycetes > Catenulisporales > Catenulisporaceae > Catenulispora > Catenulispora yoronensis. The sequence continues at coordinate 25,824 of NZ_BAAAQN010000090.1, read as the reverse complement.
ATGCTTCCAGACGGTATCAAGGGGCGCCGGAGAACGTTCTCCGGCGGTTATCCGTTGATCCACTGGCGGCCAGGTGCAAGGATCGGGGCCATAGCTCCGGACCGGCTCAACATAACCAGCCGAGTGAGGGGGAATCGTGATGACGACAGGCCTTGTTGTTCCTACGACCGACACCCGAGTTCCGGACCCGCGCGGTTGGACGCGCCCGGCCTCGGCGGCAAGTGCACAACATTCAGCGGTTTCAAGAACGCCTCCGCGGCGCAGGAAGGCAGCAAGGAAGTTCTTGATGATCGCAGCTTCCGGCGGGAGGTGAGGACCGTGCCAGCACACGACGACGACATCCGCGAGGGCAGTGGGCGCTCGGCGCGGGGTTCGGAGGACCTCGCTGCCCAGGTCACGTACCTGGAACAGGAGATCGCCGTCCTTCGGCGCAGACTCCGGGACTCGGCGGACGCCCCACGGGGCGGCCGGGCGGTGGAGGAGCGGATCAACGAGTTGCAGGCCACTGTGGCCGGGCTCACGAGCCAGAACGAACGCCTGGTGGCGACGCTGCGCGAAGCGCGCGACCAGATCGTGGCGTTGAAGGAGGAGATCGACCGGCTCGCGCAGCCGCCGAGCGGCTTCGGCGTGTTCCTGGAGGACGCCGGCGACGGCAACGCCGACATCTTCACCGGCGGCCGCAAGATGCGGGTGTCGGTCAGCCCCTCCATCGAGCCGGAGACCCTCCGGCCCGGCCAGGAGGTGATGCTGAACGAGGCGCTGAACATCGTCGCGGCCTTCGGCTTCGAGAGCGTCGGCGAGATCGTCAGCCTCAAGGAGATCCTGGAGGACGGCACCCGGGCCCTGGTGACCGGCCGGACCGACGAGGAGCACGTGGTCCGGCTGGCCGAGCCGCTGCTGGACGTGAAGCTGCGTCCGGGCGACGCGCTGCTGATGGAGCCGCGCAGCGGCTACGTGTACGAGCGCATCCCGAAGTCCGAGGTCGAGGACCTCGTGCTGGAGGAGGTGCCGGACATCTCCTACGAGGAGATCGGCGGCCTGGACGGGCAGATCGAGCTGATCCGGGACGCCGTCGAGCTCCCGTACCTGCACCCCGATCTGTTCAAGGAGCACCAGCTGCGGCCGCCCAAGGGTGTGCTGCTGTACGGCCCGCCCGGCTGCGGCAAGACCCTGATCGCCAAGGCGGTCGCGAACTCCCTGGCCAAGAAGGTCATGGAGGTGACCGGCTCGGAGAACGTCAAGAGCTTCTTCCTGAACATCAAGGGACCGGAGCTGCTGAACAAGTACGTCGGCGAGACCGAGCGGCACATCCGCCTGGTCTTCCAGCGGGCCCGGGAGAAGGCCAGCGAGGGCGTGCCGGTCATCGTGTTCTTCGACGAGATGGACTCGCTGTTCCGCACCCGCGGCAGCGGCATCAGCTCGGACGTGGAGAACACCATCGTCCCGCAGCTGCTCTCCGAGATCGACGGTGTCGAGGGCCTGCAGAACGTCATCGTGATCGGCGCCTCCAACCGCGAGGACATGATCGACCCCGCCATCCTGCGGCCGGGCCGGCTGGACGTGAAGATCAAGATCGAGCGCCCGGACGCCGAGGCGGCGAAGGACATCTTCAGCAAGTACGTCACGCCGGAGCTGCCGCTGCACGCCGACGACCTGGCCGAGCACAGCGGCGACCGGGGAGCCACGGTCACCGCGATGATCCAGGCCACGGTCGAGCGCATGTACAGCGAGATCGACGAGAACCGGTTCCTGGAGGTCACCTACGCCAACGGGGACAAGGAGGTCATGTACTTCCGGGACTTCAACAGCGGCGCGATGATCCAGAACATCGTCGACCGGGCGAAGAAGACCGCGATCAAGGACTTCCTGGACCACAAGCAGAAGGGCCTGCGGATCTCCCACCTGCTCGGCGCGTGCGTCGACGAGTTCAAGGAGAACGAGGACCTGCCGAACACCACCAACCCCGACGACTGGGCCCGGATCTCGGGCAAGAAGGGCGAGCGGATCGTGTTCATCCGCACGCTGGTCACCGGCAAGCGGGGCAGCGACACCGGGCGGTCGATCGACACGATCGCCAGCACGGGGCAGTACCTGTAGGCCCCGGGCCGCACAGGGAACACCTCGCAGCACCGTTCTCGGGAGCCGTCACCGCGGCTTCCGGGGACGGTGCTGTCCGTTGCGGGCCCGTTCCCGGCTCGTTCCCGGGCCCGTTCCCGCCCCGATCCCGGCCGGGGCGGTCCGCCCGGCGCCGGCGCGGCTGCGCAGCGTGACTGGTCAACACTGCTCCGTGGCGCCACGCGCGTCGCCCGCATCACGATTCGATGATCACCCTCCGGGTACACAGAGCACGTGGCACCCCCAGAAACCGTGCACAAGGCACTGCCACAGGTCAGTCCAGCGGAATAAGGTGGCCGGTATGAGCGTGTGGCGAATCATGGGCACCGAGACCGAATACGGCATCTCCGTGCCGGGGAACCCCGGTGCCAACGCGATGCTGATCTCTTCCCAGATCGTCAACTCCTACGCCGCGGCGATGCATCGGGCCCGGCGGGCGCGCTGGGACTTCGAGGAGGAGAACCCGCTGCGCGACGCGCGGGGTTTCGACCTGGCCCGGGACATCGCCGACGCCAGCCAGCTCACCGACGAGGACGCGGGCCTGGCCAACGTCATCCTGACCAACGGCGCGCGGCTCTACGTGGACCACGCGCACCCCGAGTACTCCTCGCCGGAGGTCACCAATCCCCGGGACGCGGTGGTCTGGGACAAGGCCGGCGAGTGGATCATGGCCGAGGCCTCGCGCCGGGCCGCGGAGATCCCGGGCACCGCGCCGATCAACCTGTACAAGAACAACACCGACAACAAGGGCGCCTCCTACGGCTCGCACGAGAACTACCTCATGCAGCGCAGCACGCCCTTCGCCGACATCGTCCGGAACCTGACACCGTTCTTCGTCTCCCGGCAGGTGGTGTGCGGCGCCGGCCGGGTCGGGGTCGGCCAGGACGGGCGCGGCCAGGGCTTCCAGATCTCCCAGCGCGCCGACTTCTTCGAGGTCGAGGTCGGGCTGGAGACCACGCTCAAGCGGCCGATCATCAACACCCGGGACGAGCCGCACGCCGATCCGGAGCGCTACCGGCGGCTGCACGTCATCATCGGCGACGCCAACCTGGCCGAGATCTCCATCTACCTGAAGATGGGGACCACCGCGCTGGTCCTGGCCATGATCGAGGAGCGCTTCATGTCCACCGACCTGTCGGTGGACCAGCCGGTGCGGACCCTGCACCAGGTCAGCCACGACCCGACGCTGCGGCAGCTGGTCACGCTGCGCACCGGGCGCAAGCTCACCGCGGTGCAGCTCCAGATGGAGTACTGCGAGCAGGCCCGCAAGTTCGTGGAGGACCGCTACGGCTCCGACGTCGACGACGTCACCAAGGACGTGCTGGAGCGCTGGGAATCGGTGCTGACCCGGCTGGAATCCGATCCGATGACGCTGTCCCGGGAACTGGACTGGGTCGCCAAGTACGAGATTCTCCTGGGCTATCGCAAACGCGACGGCCTGGACTGGGATTCCTCGCGATTGCAGCTGGTCGACCTGCAGTATTCCGACGTCCGGCCGGAGAAGGGCCTTTATCAGCGGCTCGCCGCCCGCGGCCGGTTCGAGCGGATCACCACCGACGCCGAGGTCCGGCGCGCGGTGGACCATCCGCCGGAGGACACCCGGGCCTATTTCCGCGGCCGTTGTCTGGACAAGTACGCCGACTCGGTGGCGGCCGCCTCCTGGGACTCGGTGATCTTCGACGTGCCGGGCCGGGAGTCGCTGCAGCGGGTGCCGACCCTGGAGCCGACCCGGGGAACCAAGCAGCACGTCCAAGCGTTGATCGATCGGAGCCGCACGGCCGAGGACTTGGTCCGCGCTCTGACCGAGGGCTGAGACACAGCGTTCCATATACTGGATCAGCGCCGTATCGGTGCTGGTCCAGTAACTTTCAACGGATGTAGTTTTTCGGGTCGCCGATCGCGAGTGGAATACCTCCGTTCGGGGGAAGTTGAAGCTAGAGTGAGGAAGATCGGCAACCTGCCGAGGAGTGGGAGAGGGCTGAGATGGCAGCGGACGAACGCGGCGGCCAGCAGCACGCCAACCGCGACAAGCAAGAGGTCGAGGAGACCGAGACCGAGGCGAGCAGCGACCTGAAGGAGCGGCAGGAGAAGCTCTCCGAGGACGTGGACTCGATGCTGGACGAGATCGACGAGGTGCTGGAGGCCAACTCCGAGGACTTCGTCCGGGGCTTCGTCCAGAAGGGTGGCCAGTGACCTTCGCGATCACATAGGGTCGCGTTCATCAAGGTTTCTACCGAGCCTTATAGAAGGGGATTGCTGAAGTGGAATCCAACGCGGACTGGGGCACTCGGGGCGGTCTGCCGCAGGCGTTCCTCACGCCGGGCATCTCCTCTTTCAGCGAGTTCCTGAAGGGATTCGCCCCCGAATACCTGCCCAACGGGCGCACCCTGCCGGCCGGGTCCACCGTGGAGGCGCCGCACGGCACCACCATCGTCGCCCTGACCTTCCCCGGCGGGGTGCTGGTGGCCGGCGACCGCCGGGCCACCATGGGCAACTTCATCGCGCAGCGGGACATCGAGAAGGTCTTCCCCGGGGACGAGTTCTCCGCGGTCGGCATCGCCGGGACCGCCGGCATGGCGGTGGAGATGGTCCGGCTGTTCCAGCTGGAGCTGGAGCACTACGAGAAGATCGAGGGCGTCACGCTCTCCACCAAGGGCAAGGCCAACCGGCTGGCCACGATGATCCGGGGCAACCTGGGGCTGGCCATGCAGGGCCTGGCCGTGGTGCCGCTGTTCGCCGGCTACGAGGCCGAGTCCGGGCAGGGGCGCATCTTCAGCTACGACGTCACCGGCGGCATGTACGAGGAGCACGACTTCTACTCGGTCGGCTCCGGCTCGATGTTCGCCCGCGGCGCGCTCAAGAAGCTCTACCGTCCGGACTTCGACGCCGAGGAAGCCGCGGTCGCGGCCGTCCAGGCGCTCTACGACGCCGCCGACGACGACTCGGCCACCGGCGGCCCCGACCTGTACCGCAAGATCTACCCCGTCGTCGCGGCGGTCACCGAGGACGGCTACCGGCGGCTGCCGGACGAGGAGCTCGCCGCGCTCGTCGAGGGCGTCGTCGACGCCCGGCGCGCCGCTCCCGACGGGCCGCGCGCACCCCTGCGGTAACTTCGGACCCGTATCCGACAGCTCCCATCGTCTCTTGCAGGTTCCGGTCCCAGTCAGGAGTGACCCGTGACGACGCCGTTCTACGTCTCGCCCGAGCAGATCATGAAGGACCGGGCGGAGTATGCCCGCAAGGGCATCTCCCGCGGCCGGTCCGTCGCCGTCATCTTCTACGACAAGGGCATCCTGTTCGTCGGGGAGAACCCGTCGCGGGCCCTGCACAAGATCTCCGAGATCTACGACCGCATCGCCTTCGCCGCGGCCGGCCGCTACAACGAGTACGAGCAGCTGCGCATCGCCGGCGTCCGGCACGCGGACATGCGCGGCTATGTCTACGACCGCCGGGACGTCACCGGCCGGGCCCTGGCCAACACCTACGCCCAGGCGCTGGGCACGATGTTCAGCGAGGGCTCGGGCAAGCCGTACGAGGTGGAGCTGGCGGTCGCCGAGGTCGGCGACGGGGCCGCCGACGACCAGGGCTACCGGGTCACCTTCGACGGCCAGGTCACCGACATCCGCGGGTTCCAGGTGCTGGGCGGGGCCGCCGACGCGGTCACCTCGGTGCTGGAGTCCTCCTTCGAGGAGCACGCCAGCCTGGAGACGGTGCTCAACGCCGCCGTGGACGCGCTGGGCCGGGACGGCACCGAGCCGCGCACCCTGGCCCCCAACCAGCTGGAGGTCGCGGTCCTGGACCGGACCCGGCCCCAGGTGCGCAAGTTCCGGCGGATCACCGGGCCGGCGCTGGCCCGGCTGCTCGGCCGGGACGGCGAGGAGGACGGCGGCGCCGGCGAGGACGGCGCCCAGGGCGACGCCGAGTCCGCCGAGTCCGCCCGGCCCACCCAGGCCGTCGAGACCGCTCTCGGCGACGGCGAGGTGCTCGGCGCGGTGGACGACCTCCTCGACGACGAGGACTCCTCGGAGTCCTGAACACATGCGGTAGCCGAACAACGACGCTTCAGGTCTTACGCGCGGCATAAGGTGGTCAACATGGACCGGCGGATCTTCGGGCTCGAAAACGAATACGGCGTCACCTGCACGTTCCGCGGACAGCGCCGCCTGTCCCCGGACGAGGTCGCCCGCTACCTGTTCCGCCGCGTCGTGTCCTGGGGACGCTCCAGCAACGTCTTCCTGCGCAACGGCGCGCGGCTCTACCTCGACGTCGGGTCGCACCCGGAGTACGCCACTCCGGAGTGCGACTCGGTGCGCGAGCTGATCGTCCACGACAAGGCCGGCGAGCGGATCCTGGAGGGGCTGCTGGCCGACGCCGAGCGGCGCCTGCACGAGGAGGGTATCGCCGGGGACGTCTACCTGTTCAAGAACAACACCGACTCGGCCGGCAACTCCTACGGCTGCCACGAGAACTACCTGGTGGGCCGGCACGGCGAGTTCTCCCGGCTGGCCGACGTGCTGATCCCGTTCCTGGTCACCCGGCAGCTGATCTGCGGGGCCGGCAAGGTGCTGGCCACCCCGCGCGGCGCGGTGTACTGCGTCTCGCAGCGCGCCGAGCACATCTGGGAGGGCGTCTCCAGCGCCACCACCCGCTCCCGTCCGATCATCAACACCCGGGACGAGCCGCACGCCGACGCCGAGAAGTACCGGCGGCTGCACGTGATCGTCGGCGACTCCAACATGTCCGAGACCACCATGCTGCTCAAGGTCGGGGCCACCGACCTGGTGCTGCGGATGATCGAGGCCGGCACCACGCTGCGGGACATGACCCTGGAGAACCCGATCCGGGCGATCCGCGAGGTCAGCCACGACATGACCGGCCAGAAGAAGGTGCGCCTGGCCAACGGCCGCGAGATGAGCGCGCTGGAGATCCAGGAGGAGTACTTCACCAAGGCCCGGGACTTCGCCGAGAAGCGCGGCCTGCGCACCGGGGCTGTGGACCGGATCCTGGACCTGTGGGAGCGCACCCTGACCGCGGTCTCCACCGGCGACCTGGACCTGATCTCCCGGGAGATCGACTGGGTGATCAAGTACCGGCTGATCGAGCGCTACCGGGCCAAGCACAACCTGGCGATGTCCGCGCCCCGGGTGGCGCAGCTGGACCTGGCCTACCACGACATCTCCCGCAACCGCGGGCTGTACTACCTGCTGGAGAAGCGCGGCATGGTCGAGCGCACCGCCACCGACCTGGAGGTCTTCCAGGCCAAGTCGGTGCCGCCGCAGACCACCCGGGCCCGGCTGCGCGGGGAGTTCATCAAGCGGGCGCAGGAGCAGCGACGGGACTTCACCGTGGACTGGGTCCACCTGAAGCTCAACGACCAGGCGCAGCGCACCGTGCTGTGCAAGGACCCGTTCCGCTCGGTCGACGAGCGGGTGGAGAAGCTCATCTCCTCCATGTAGCCCGGCGCGGGCTACGGCGCGCCGGCCGGCGGGCGAACCGGCAGGTGAACCAGCGTGCGAACCGGCATGGCGGCCGGGTTCCCGGCCGGTGAGGATCCGGTGCCGGGACGGCCGCGCCGGCGGGCTCCCGGCTCCGGTCGGGGGCCCGCCGCGCTAGGGTGGTGCGGTCCCTGGGATGTGTGGTCGTCGTCGACGGCGCCGACATGCTCCCGACGCCCGCCGGACCCGCCTCACCGCCTCCGGCTCCCGCGCCTTTGCGAGGTTTCCCGTGCGCCGTTCCGTGGCCATCCGCCGGACCCAGTTCGCCGTCGCCGCCCTGTCGGCCGGCCTGGTGCTGCTGACCGGCTGCTCGTCCAGCAAGTCCGCGCCGAAATCGACCGGGGCCACCACGCCGGCCGGGGCGGCCAGCAGCACCGGGGCCGCGGCCTCGTCCTCGTCCTCCGCCTCGCCCGGCTCCGACGCCTTCGGGCAGAAGGCGAACATCCAGGTCCCGGCCGGCAAGCCGGACGGCAAGCTGGGCGTGAAGGTCAAGATCGAGGGCGACGGCCCGGCGGTGGCCGACGGCAGCGTGGTGGTGCTCCAGTACACCGCCAAGCTCTGGCGCGACGGCAGCGACCTGGGCAGCAGCTACGACCAGGGCGGCAAGGCGGCGGTCGAGGTCGAGGGCCAGAAGCAGATGCTGGCCGGCTGGGAGCAGGGCCTGAAGGGCCAGAAGGCCGGCAGCCGGGTGGAGCTCGTGGTGCCGCCGGCCCTGGCCTTCGGCGACAAGGGCACGCAGGCCGGCAGCGTCACCATCAAGGCCGACGACACCCTGCTGTTCGACCTGGACATCATCGGCGTGTACCCGGCGGTCACCGCCGACATCGCCACCGGGCCGAACGCGCTGACCGACCCGAACCTGCCGACCGTGGGCACCGAGGTCGGCACCGCCGACCCGAAGGTGACCGTCCCGGCCGGCAAGACCGCGCCGACCGCCGGCGTCTACAAGCCGGTGATCGTCGGCAAGGGCGCGCCGGTGAAGAAGGGCCAGACCCTGGTCGTGCAGTACGAGGGCCTGGTGTGGCGCACCGGCCAGGTCTTCGACTCCTCCTTCAGCAAGGGCAAGTCGCTGTTCGCCACCCGGATCGGCGTCGGCGACGTGGTCGCCGGCTGGGACGAGGGCCTGGTCGGCCAGACCGTCGGCTCCCGGGTGCTGCTGGTGGTGCCGCCGGACAAGGGCTACGGCGCCCAGGGCCAGCCGGACGCCGGCATCCAGGGCACCGACACGATGGTCTTCGTCGTGGACATCCTGGACGCCCGCTGAGCGCGGGAGACGCCCTGATAGCGTAACGAGAGGACCATCCCCGACAAGAACGGGAACAGCTATCCCATGAGTCTTGACAAGCCCGAGATCGACTTCCCGGACTTCCCGGTGCCCGACGACCTGGTGATCGAGGACATCACCGTCGGCGACGGCGCCGAGGCCAAGTCCGGTCAGCAGGTGACCGTGCACTACGCCGGCGTGTCCTACTCCACCGGCGAGGAGTTCGACGCCTCGTGGAACCGGGGCCAGCCCTTCGCGTTCCCGCTGGGCGGCGGCCGGGTCATCGCCGGCTGGGACCGCGGCGTGGCCGGCATGAAGGTCGGCGGCCGGCGCAAGCTGGTCATCCCGCCGCACCTGGCCTACGGCGACCGCAGCCCGAGCCCGCTGATCAAGCCGGGCGAGACGCTGATCTTCGTGGTGGACCTGCTCGACGTGCGCTGAGTCGCTCCCGCCGCGACGGGCGCCCCCGGACCCCCGGGGCGGCCGTCGGCGTTCGCGGTACCTGCCACGGTTCTGCGTGGTCCTGCCCTGGTCGTGCCCTGGTGCTGTCGCGGGTCCGCCGCAGTGCCGGGTCCCGTGGCAGGATCTTTCCATGCCTGTCGCCTCATTCGCCGCGCTGCTGACCGTGTGGACCCTGGCGCTGCTCATCCCCGGCCCGGACTTCCTGGCCGTCTCCCACGCCTCGGTGGCCCGCTCGCGCCGGGACGCGGTGTTCGTCGGCCTGGGCGTGGCCGCGGCGATGGCGGTCTGGGCCACCACCAGCCTGGTCGGGCTGACCGTGCTGCTGGTGAAGTGCCAGCCGCTGTTCCAGGCCGTGCGGCTGGCCGGCGCGGCCTACCTGGCCTGGCTGGCGTTCCAGCTGCTGCGCTCGGCGGCGCGCCGGACCGCGCCCGGCGCCGCGGCGGGTGGCACCGCGCTCAAGGCGCGCGGCGCGGCGGCGGCGTTCCGCGCCGGATTCCTGTGCAACATCGGCAACCCGAAGGCCGCGGTGTTCTTCTCCAGCGTGTTCGCCGCGCTGCTGCCGCCGCACGTGGACTGGGAGTTCCGGCTGGCGATCGGGATCGCGATCCCGGCCATCGGCGCGGCCTGGTACGCGATGGTGGCCTGCCTGTTCTCGGCCAAGCGGATCGCCGCCGGATACGCGCGTGCCCGGCGGGTCGTGGATGCCATCACCGGCACCGTGTTCGCCGCGCTCGCCGGCGAGCTGGTGGTCGTGGAGTAGACAGCCGGCGCCGGATCAGCCCAGCGGCAGCGTCGCGAGCGCCGGCGTGGTCGGGTGGTCGGCCCCGGACGACTCCAGGGTGACCTCCAGCTGCGTGCCGGCCGGTACCGACGGCAGCAGCACCAGGTCGTTGTGCGCGTGGTCGAAGCGGGACGAGCCCGCGGAACGGGCCGCGCCCGAGGCGTCGCGGTACCAGAACGCGTACGTGTGCCCGCCCGCCGGGGTGTGCATCCCGTGCTCGACGAGCGCGGCCCGGTGCAGCGTGGGGGAGTAGTACGCGGTCAGCGCCCCGCCGCCCTTGGCGGGCTGGCGCACCGACTGGACGTCCGCGGCGGACAGCACCTGGGCGACGTCGCGGCCCAGGTTCTCCGCCGCGGCCTGCCGGTCGTGCACGCGGATGGTGGTCCACGCGAACGCCGCGGCCGCCGCGCCGAAGACGATGCAGGTCAGCCAGAGCACGTGGTAGGCGCGGTTCTGCCGCTCGGCGAACGCCCGCCAGCGGGCCGCGCGGGTCACCGCTTCCTCGACCGCCTCCAGGGGCTCGTGCTCGGCCGCCTCGGCCACCGCCGCCGCCTCGGCGGCCAGCGCCTGCTCCTGCTGCTTGTCCTCGACCAAGGAACGCCCCTCTCCGGAACCCCGTCACTATGTGTTCAACACATTGTGCTGATAACCGGGATCCGTGCACAGGCACCCCCCTCCGATACCGGGCGGGCCGAACTGTCAATCCATGACGGTCGCCGCCAACCGGCCGGCGCACGCCGCCGCGAGGAACGCCGGATAGTCCTCGTCCAGACCGCGGCCCATAGTGCTGAGCGGAACCGGGCACGCGCGCAGCGCCGCGTCGAGCCCGTCGACCGGAACCCGGACGACGGTATGACGTTCGCTGAGGGCTGACGCCTGGGCCGCGACGCCGTCCCAGAACTCGGTGGGGACGTCGGGCAGCGCCACATCGGCGCGCGCCAGGGCGACCTTCCCATAGGCGGTGAGGCTGTGGTGGCTCAGTCCTTGGTGTCGTTCGCGCGCATCCGCAGAGGAAACCCTTAGGGCGGCCACGGGGCGGCCGTCCAGGACGGCGGCCGCGTTGATCGCCTCGCCGCATGCGACTCCTGAGAATCCCCATACGCTTCCGGTCCCGAGGTTCCCCGGACCTTGTGCGACGACCGCTATGTCGGCGTGGAGGACGTGGCGCGCGGCGAGGAGGCCGCTGTGCGTCGTCACGCACTCCAGGTCGCCGCCGAACGCCTGTCCGACGGTGACGGTGCCGGTCAGCCAGCCTGCGGTCTGGAGGCCGTCGACGGTGCGGGAGAACCAGAGCGGTAGCGCGCCGCCGTCGGTCATGACGTAGGCGATGCGCGCGGAGGGACGCGCTTTGAGGATCCCCGCTAGTACCGCCGGTACTGAGGAGTGCAGGTCGGCCACCACCACTGGCATACCGTCCACCGAGGTGGCCTTCGCCAGTTCGGGGTGCCGCTCCTCCGCGCCGTCGACGATGGTCTGGAGCGGCGTGTAGCGCGCCTTGACCATGTGCCCGGCTGTGGGTTCGTCCGCGGGGAGCCGGGAGGGGAGTGCCACGACCAGTGCGTAGCCGCCGGTCCCCAGTCCCAGGTCCAGAGCGCCTACGGAGAGGAGGACCTCGTCACCTGGTACGGGCCGTCCTACCAGGCCGGGATACGCCAGGGCCTGGAACATTTGCCCGTCGGGAGTCGTTACATCTAATTCAGTCGCCCCTCGCCATTCCTTGCGGACCGCCGCTACCCGTCCTTGCCGCCACCGCATCACGCGCCCACGGTACCGGGCGCAATACGCCCCTTTGTTACCTCGCCATCACTCTTTCGGTTTTCGCCCACCCGTCTCCCACCACCGCCCGTTGAGGAGGCGCTTCGCGCCGCTGATTCTTCTGTTGCTGCGTGCGACGCTGCGCCGCCAACCTCATTAGCGCTACCGTTCACGGCGTACCCGAGTTGTAGTAGGAGAGACCCGATGCCCGCCACTAAGACCGAGCGGTTGGTGAACCTGGTCATCTGCCTGCTCGCGTCCAAGCAATACGTGACCAAGGAGCGCCTGCGCGCGACTCTGGAGCCGTACCGCGAGTGCCCCAGCGACGACGCCTTCGAGCGAATGTTCGAACGGGACAAGGACGAGCTGCGGGAGATGGGCATCCCGCTGGAGACCGGCACCAACAGCGCCCTGTTCGAGGACGAGATCGGCTACCGCATCCCCAAGGACTCCTACAACCTGCCCGAGATCCGGCTGGAGCGGGACGAGGCCGCGGTGCTCGGCGTCGCCGCCCGGTTCTGGCAGCAGGCGGTCCTGGCCTCGGACGCCTCCTCGGCGCTGCTGAAGCTGAAAAGCGCGGGCGTCGAGGTCGGCGACATCAGCCAGTCCGGGATCGAGCCGCGGGTGCGGACCGAGACCGGCGCCTTCGAGCCGCTGCTCCAGGCCATCTGCGACCGGCGGCCGGCGGCCTTCCGCTACCGCAAGTCCGGCGAGGTCGAGCCGGCCGAGCGCAAGGTCGAGCCGTGGGCCATCGACTCCTGGCGCGGGCACTGGTACCTGGCGGGCTACGACCGGGACCGCGGCGCCGACCGGATGTTCCGGCTGGACCGGATCGTCGGCGAGGTGGTGCTGCTGCCCGGCCACCTGACCCAGCCGGTGCCCGACGACATGGACGTGCACACCAAGGTCGCCGAGTTCGCCTGGCGCCAGAACCGCAACGTCGGCACCGCCAGCCTGCGGCTGCGCGCCGACACCGGGTTCCTGCTGCGCCGCCGCGCCACCGAGTGCGAGCCGGAGCTGCGCGACGGCGAGCCCACCGGCTGGGACGTGCTGACCGTGCCGCGGAACACCGGCATGGCCGGCTGGCTCGCCGAGTTCGGCCCCGACGTGCAGGTGCTGGAGCCGCCGGAGCTGCGGGCGGCGGTGGTCGCGCGGCTGCGCGCCGCGGTCGAGGGCAACGCCCTGGCGGCCAGCGACGAGATGACCCACCGGGGCGACCAGGCTCCGCAAGCAGCCCAAGCAGCCCAAGCAGCCCAAGCAACGCAAGCAGCCCAGGCCGCCGTGCCGGGCAGCCGGACCGAGTCCGGCCGGACGACGGGAGCCGGCCGATGAGCGGCGCCGCGGCCCAGGTCCGCCGCCTGCTGAACCTGGTGCCCTACCTGCTGGAGCACGAAGGGGCCAAGCTCACCGAGGTGGCCGCCGAGTTCAACGTCTCCGAGAAGCAGCTGCGCAAGGACCTGGAGACGCTGTGGATGTGCGGTCTGCCCGGCGGCCTGCCGGACGACCTCATGGAGGCGCACATCGGCGAGGGCGGCACCATCCACCTGGAGAACGCCGAGGCCATCGTGCGGCCGCTGCGCTTCTCGGTGCGCGAGGCGGTGGCACTGCTGGTGGCGCTGCGCGCGCTGGCCCAGCTGCCCGGCGTCGCCGACCGCGACGCCCTGCTGCGCGCCATCGCCAAGCTGGAGGAGGCGGCCGGCGAGCGCGGCGCGCAGGCCTCGCAGCGGGTCACCGTGGCCTTCGAGGCGCGCGCCACCGTGCTGGACCGGATCCGCCAGGCCCTGGACCACGGCCGCCGGCTGCGGCTGGAGTACTTCGTGCCGTCCCGGGACCAGGTGACCGGGCGCGACGTGGACCCGATGCGGGTGATCCTCTCCGACGGCCACGCCTACCTGGAGGGCTGGTGCCGCCGCAGCGAGGCGGTCCGGACCTTCCGGCTGTCCCGGATAGTGGCGATCGAGGTGCTCGACGTCGCCGCCGAGGTGCCCGAGGCCGCCGAGCCGAACGACCTCGACGAGGGCGTGCTCCGGCCGGCCGCCGACGACCCGCTGGTCACCCTGGAGGTCACCCGGCACGCGCGCTGGGTCGCCGAGAACTACCCCAACGAGGGCGTCGAGGAACTGCCCGAGGGCGGCCTGCGCATCGCGCTGCGCGCCCCGGACCAGGGCCGCATCCTGCGCCTGGTGCTGCGCCTCGGCGCCGACGGCCGCATCGTCGACCCGCCGGCGCTGGCCGACCAGGTCCGCAAGACCGCCGCCGAGGCGCTGGCCCTGTACGGGGACGTCGAGGGCGCGGCGTGAGCTCGGCGGAGCCGCCGGCGCCACCCGCGTCCGACGGCGACTCCGCGGGGACGGCGACCGGGACAGGGGCCGGGACCCGGGCAGGGAAGGGGACGGAAGGCTGGGACTGGTTCGGCGGCGCGGGCAGCGGCGAGCGGACCGGCGCCCCCGACGGCTTCGCCGAGCCCGCAGATGCCGATACCGATGCCGCTGGCGGCCCGGTGAGGCAGGCCGAGCCGATCGCACTTTCGGCACAGTCGGCAGACTCGACCGCCTCGGCAGAGGCAACGGATCCCGGCAGCCCGACCGCCGCCCCGCCGCCCGCCGACCCGAACCCCCGCGCTCGCTTCCGTGTCCTCACCGGCGGCCGCTCCGCGCCTTCCGCTGCGGAGTCCCAGTCATCGATCACTCCGGATGACGATCCGGATACTGACAGCGACCAGAGCGCTGATGCCCTGCCGCCCGCCGACTTCCGCGTCCGCTGCCCCGACTGCGGTCCGCAGTTCGTGGCCGTCGCCGACGTCCGTTTCGTCTCCACCGGTCGCGGGGCCGACACCGACCGCTACGTGTTCACCTGCCCCGCCTGCCGGGTGCGGGTGCGGCGGCCGGCGGGTCCGGAGCTGGCCCGGATCCTGAAAACCTCCGGAGTGACCACCCTCGCCCTGCGACGCGGACCGGATCAGGCTCTATAGTTCCTTGCATGTACTGGGTTCTCCTGATCACGATCACCTGTGTCGTCACACTGGTGATCACGGCGGCTTTCGGCTGGCGCGTGTTCGTCGCGGCCAAGGGCCTGGTCCGGGAACTCAAGAAGACCTCCGCGGTACTGAACGACGCCGGCGAGACGTTGCGTGGTGTTCAGGAAATGGAGGGCGTCAAGGCGCTGCGTGCACGGGCCCAGGCCGATTAGTCTCATAAGGGTTCCCGTGTCGATAACCAAGGGGGTCGGACCGTGTTCCAGCGGCTGATCGAGGTCGGTCTGATCGCGCTCGTGGGGTGGGCGCTGTTCAGCCGCGGACGCCTCGTCGACTCGGTGCGCAACGTCCGCAAGTCGGCGCGCATCATGAAGTCCGAGATCCAGTCCGCCGCCGACGACGTGGAACTGCCGGAGTCCCAGGTGATCCCGGGCCAGATCGTCGACGGCGGCGCCCGGCGCGCCGACAACGCCAAGAACTGAACGGATTCCCGAGAAGATGACGACGCAGGCCAGCGCCAACGGGACCCGGCCCAAGGGCCGGAGCAAGCCGCCGAAGACGGTGAAGGTCCCCAAGGACCCCGAAGGCCGGATGCCGCTCGCCGAGCACATCCGCGAGCTGCGGACCCGGCTGTACCGGGCCTCGCTCGGCATCGCGCTCGGCGCCGTGGCCGGCTGGTTCATGCACGACTGGGTGATCCACCTGCTGTCGAAGACGGTCTGCGTCGTGCACAACGACCACATCATCGGCCTGCACCCGTACGACGCCGCGGCGAGCTGCCCCAACGGCCTGCTGACCAACTCCGGCGCGACCTCCGGCCTGGCGATCAGCCTGAAGGTCTCGCTGCTCGTCGGCCTGCTGCTGTCCTGCCCGGTGTGGCTCTACCAGCTGTGGGCGTTCATCGCCCCGGGGCTGCACAAGAAGGAGAAGAAGTACTCGCTGTCGTTCGTCGGGGTCGCCGTCCCGCTGTTCGCCGCCGGTACCGCGCTGGCGTACTGGATCTTCCCGACGCTGATGAAGGTGCTGCTGAACTTCGTCCCGTCGGAATCGGTCACCCAGCTGCCGATCGACCAGTTCATCGGCTTCTTCATGCGCATGGTGCTGATCTTCGGACTGTCCTTCGAGGTCCCGCTGATCGTGGTGGCGCTGAACTTCACCGGGGTGCTGTCCGCCGAGCGCCTGAAGAAGTCCTGGCGCTACGTCACCTTCGCCATCTTCGTCTTCTCCGCCGCGGCCGTCCCCACCGGCGAGCCGCTGGGCATGACCGCGCTGGCCGCGCCGATGTGTCTGCTGTACTACGGCGCCATCGGGGTCGCGATCCTCAACGACCGGCGCCGCGCCGCCCGCGACATCAACGCGGGCCTGTCGCCGGACGAGGCCTCGGACCTGGACCTGTCCCCGGCCGCGGTCGAGCAGGCGCGTCCGGTCGAGCAGATCCGCCGCGGCTACGACGACGACTACAACGACCTCACGTAACCCACCGCGCGCTCCCGGCGCGTCCGGCGGCGCCGCGGATAACGCCCGGGTCACGGCGCCATGACGAGCGGGGGCACGCGCTGCTAGCGTCTGCGCGTGCCCAGACCCGATCACGTCGTCGCCCTGATCAACCCCACGTCCGCCAAGGGCGCGGGCGCCCGCGCCGGACAGCGCGCCGTCGCCGCGCTGCGCGCCGCCGGCGTCGAGGTGACCGACATCGTCGGCCGGGACGCCGCCGACGGCGAGCAGCGGGCCCGCGACGCCCTGCTGAAGCACCCGGACGCGGCCCTGGTGGTGGTCGGCGGCGACGGCATGGTCTCGGCCGGCCTGCGGCTGCTCGCCGAGGACCCGGAGCGGCCGCTCGGCGTGATACCGGCCGGCACCGGCAACGACACCGCCCGCAGCCTCGGCATCCCGCTCAAGGACCCGGAGGCCGCGGCGCGCGTCGTCGTCGACGGTGTGATCGCGCGGATCGACCTCGGCGAGGCCACGACCGGCGCCGGCACCCCGCAGGAAGTGGTGCGCCGGTTCACCACGGTCCTGGCCTGCGGCCTGGACTCCCGGGTCAACGACCGCGCCAACCGGATGCGCTGGCCGCGCGGCAAGCGCCGCTACGACCTGTCGATGCTGCTGGAGCTGCCCCGGTTCAAGGCCCCGCGCTTCGGCATCCGCCTCGACGACCGCGAGCTGGACACCGAGTGCATGCTGGTCGCCGTCGGCAACGGCCCCTCCTACGGCGGCGGCATGCTGATCTGCCCGGAGGCCGTGCTGGACGACGGCCGCTTCCAGGTCACCGTCGTGCAGCGGGTCGCCAAGCCCACGCTGCTGACCATCTTCCCGAAGGTCTTCTCCGGCAAGCACGTCGCGCACCCGAGGGTGAGCGTCCACCACGCCGCCGAGATCGAGCTGCGTGCCGCGGACGTCAGCTGCTGGGCCGACGGTGAGCGGATCGGCCAGCTGCCGGTGACCCTGCGCACGCTGCCCGCCGCGCTGCGGGTCTATCGGCCCGGACCTGCCGCGTAGCGGCCGCGCCGGGGTGACCTGGCAAATCTGAGGCGCTGCGATCAAGCTTCCGGTTAGGGTGGAGGCATGTCATCGCCCGCCGAGCCCACGCGGGCTCCCGATGTGCCTGCCCTGTCGGAGTTCCAGCGTTTCCGCGGCGGCTACGACTTCGACCTCGACCCCTTCCAGATCGAGGGCTGCCGGGCCCTGGAGGCCGGCGACAGCGTGCTGGTCGCCGCGCCGACCGGCTCGGGCAAGACCGTCGTGGGGGAGTTCGCCGTCCACCTGGCCCTCGCGCAGGGCGTCAAGTGCTTCTACACCACGCCGATCAAGGCGCTGTCCAACCAGAAGTTCTCCGACCTGGTGGCCCGGCACGGCGCCGCCAACGTCGGACTGCTGACCGGCGACAACACGGTCAACGGCGAGGCGCCGATCGTCGTGATGACGACCGAGGTGCTGCGCAACATGCTCTACGCCGGCTCGGCCACCCTGTCCGGCCTGGGCTACGTCGTCATGGACGAGGTCCACTACCTCGCCGACCGGTTCCGCGGCGCGGTGTGGGAAGAGGTCATCATCCACCTGCCGGAGTCGGTCCGGCTGGTCGCGCTGTCCGCGACGGTGTCCAACGTCGAGGAGTTCGCCGGCTGGCTGCGCACCGTCCGCGGCGACACCAGGTCCATCGTCTGGGAGCACCGGCCGGTCCCGCTGTGGCAGCACGTGCTGGCCCACAAGAAGATGGTCGACCTGTTCGCCAACGGCGCCGACGGCGAGGCCATGCCCGGCGCCAACGGCCAGGGCGGCATCTCCGCCGCCCGCGAGCTGCGGGTCAACCCCGAGCTGGTGCGGCTGGGCCGCGAGGGCTCGGAGTCGATGTACCAGCGCGGCGGCCCGCGCGGCGGGGGACCGCGCGGCGCGCGCGGCAAGGACCGGCGGCGCGGCGGGCGGGGCTGGGTGCCCAGCCGGGTCGACGTCATCGAGAAGCTCGACGCCGAGGGCCTGCTGCCGGCCATCACCTTCATCTTCAGCCGGGCCGGCTGCGACGCCGCGGTGCAGCAGTTCCTGCACGGCGGCGTGCGGCTGCTGAACGCCGACGAGCGGGCCCGGGTCAAGGCGCACGTGCTGGAGCGCACCGGGCGCATCCCCTCGGAGGACCTCAACGTCCTGGGGTTCCACGACTGGTTCGACGGCCTGCAGCGCGGCGTGGCCGCGCACCACGCCGGGATGCTGCCGACGTTCAAGGAGATCGTCGAGGAGCTGTTCGTCCAGGGCCTGGTCAAGGCGGTGTTCGCCACCGAGACGCTGGCGCTGGGGATCAACATGCCGGCCCGCACCGTGGTGCTGGAGGCGCTGACCAAGTGGAACGGCGAGAACCACGTCGACCTCACCCCCGGGGAGTACACCCAGCTCACCGGCCGGGCCGGCCGCCGCGGCATCGACATCGAGGGCCACGCGGTGGTGCTCTGGCGCCCGGACCTGGACGCCAAGGCGCTGGCCGGGCTGGCCGGGACCCGCACCTATCCGCTGCGCTCGTCGTTCAAGCCCTCGTACAACATGGCCGTGAACCTGGTCGGCCAGTTCGGGGCCGAGCGGGCCCGCAACCTGCTGGAGACCTCCTTCGCGCAGTACCAGGCCGACCAGGCGGTGGTCGGGCTGACCAAGCAGGTGCGGCGCAACACCGCCGCGCTGGACGGCTACGCCGAGGCGATAACCTGCCACCTCGGCGACTTCGACGAGTACATGGCGCTGCGCCGCCGGCTCTCCGAGCGGGAGGCCGACCTGTCCCGGCAGGGCGCCGCCAACCGCCGCGCCGCCGCGCTGGAGTCGCTGGAGCGGCTGGTGCCCGGCGACATCATCGTGGTGCCGGCCGGCAAGCGCGCCGGCGTGGCCGTGGTCCTGGACCCGGGGATACCGGCCGCCACCGCCGGCCGGCCCGGCCAGGTCACCGGCGACGGCCCGCGCCCGGTGGTGCTGACCGTGGACCGCCAGGTGGTGCGGCTGTCGCTGACCGACTTCCCGAGCCCGGCCGAGCCGCTGGACCGGATGCGGATCCCCAAGTCGTTCAACGCCAAGTCCGCGCAGTCCCGCCGGGACCTGGCCGCCGTGCTGCGCAGCAAGGCCGGCGACAAGGAGATCCCGCCCTACCGCAAGACCCGCTACCGCTCGGAGGCCGCCGACGACGTGGAGCTCGGCCGCCTGCGCAAGGCCATCCGCTCGCACCCGTGCCACGGCTGCCAGGAGCGCGAGGACCACGCCCGCTGGGCCGAGCGCCACTTCAAGCTGGACCGGGAGACCAAGCAGCTGGAGAAGCGGGTCGCCGGCCGGACCAACAGCATCGCGCGGGTCTTCGACCGGGTCTGCGGCCTGCTGGAGCAGCTCGGCTACCTCGACGGCGACCAGGTGACCCCGATCGGCCGCCGCCTGGGCCGCCTGTACACCGAGCTGGACCTGCTCACCGCCGAGACGCTGCGGGCCGGCCTGTGGGAGGGCCTGACGCCGCCGGAACTCGCCGCGTGCGTCTCGGCCCTGGTCTACGAGGCCCGGCGGGCCGACGACGCGGGCCCGCCCCGGCTGCCCGGCGGGACCGTGCCCAAGACGCTCGACGACATGGTCCGGCTCTGGGCCCGCCTGGAGGAGCTGGAGACCGACCACCACCTGGAGTTCCAGCGCGAGCCGGACCTCGGCTTCGCGCTGCCGGCCTACCACTGGGCCTCCGGCAAGGCGCTGGAGGAGGTCCTGTGGGACGTCGAGATGCCGGCCGGCGACTTCGTGCGCTGGTGCAAGCAGCTCATCGACCTGCTGGGCCAGATCGCCAACGCCGCCGCCGAGCTGAGCAGCCCCGGCGGGAAGCCCAGCACGGTGCGGGAGGCCGCGCAGGAGGCGATCGACGCCATGCGGCGCGGCGTCGTCGCGTACTCGATGATGAACGGCTGAGAACACTCGGAGACGATCGAATGAACATCGCGGGGCCGCCGGTCACCACCGGCGGCCCCGCGGCGTTGTCGGGCGGGGAGCCCTGACGGCTCACCCCCGGCTCACCCCGCCCGGCTCGCCAGTGCCTTCTCCAGCCGCCCCACGGCGGTCTTCAACCCGTACCGCTCCGCCAGCGCGGCCAGCGCCCCGGGGTCGGCCGCCGCCTCCGGCAGCCGGTCGTCGTGCTCGACCACCGGCGCGTCCCGGACCACCCGCACCACCGTCGGCGCGGCGTCCAGGTACTCCGCGGCCTCCACGATCCGCTTGCGCTGCCCCGGCTTCAGCGCCGACCCCGGATCCCCGGCCGCCGCCCGCACCCCGGCCAGGTCGCCGTACTCGGAGATGAGCGCCGCCGCGGTCTTCTCCCCGATGCCCGCCACCCCCGGCAGGCCGTCGCTCGGGTCCCCGCGCAGCGCCGCGAAGTCGGCGTAGTCCCGGCCGCCGATGCCGTACTTCTCCCGCAGCACCTCGTCGGTGACCACCTCCAGCTTGGTCACCCCCTTGCCGATGTTCAGGACCCGTACTCGGCGCGCGTCGTCAACCAGCTGATACAGGTCGCGGTCCATGGTGACCACGTCCACCGGTCCGTGTCCGCTTCCGGACCAGCGCTCGGCCAGGGTCGCCAGCACGTCGTCGGCCTCGAACCCGGGCGCCTCGGCCCGGGCGATCCCGACGGCGTCCAGCACCGCCTCGATCACCGGGACCTGCGGACTGAGCGTGTCCGGCACCTCCTCGACGTCCACCGCCGCCGGCGCCTCCGCCAGCACCCGGTGCGCCTTGTAGGAGGGGATCGCCGCCACGCGGAACGCCGGCCGCCAGTCCGCGTCGAAGCACGCTGCCAACCGGTCCGGCCGATAGGTGGTGATCAGATGGCTGAAGAAGTCCAGCGTTCCGCGCACCGCGTTCACCGGCATGCCGTCCGGCGCGGTGATCGACTCCGGCACGCCGAAGAAGGCCCGGAAGTACAGCGTCGGAGTGTCGAGCACCATCAAGCGCTCCTCGGTCGTGGCCATGCGACGATCCTAGGGCGCCCCGCCCCCGCGAACCGGCACGATGACGCGAGCCGGAGAACGCTTACCGCCGCGCGAACCGGCCGCTGGGCGTCCGGACTCGTCCCGATCCATGCCTTTCCATACGCTCCCTGATTCTCCACCCCGGGTGCGATCGTGTAGTCTGCCACGCGTCGAATGGCCGTGCGCCCTTCGTGTCCCCCCTCGCAAGGCTCTGGCATGACTAGCGACGAGTGAGCAGAAAGCGTCCCGGTCTATGGCGATAGTGCGGTCGGTGTCCCCCAAACGTCGGAGGGGGGCGATGGCTACGCGCCTGCTCGCGGCCGTGGCGCTGCTGGCGTTCGCCGCGGCCTGCTCCGCCGGTCCGGCGACCACCCCGCCCGGGGCGTTCGTCCCGCCGCCGATTCCCATGGCCGAGCCCGGCGCGCTGATCGAGGGCCAGGTCAACCTGGTGGTCTGGGCCGGGTACGCCGAGCGCTCCTGGACCGACCCGTTCACCCGCAGCACCGGCTGCAAAGTGAACGCCACGGTGGCGGGCAGCTCCGACGAGATGGTCGCGGACGTGAAATCCGGCCAGTACGACGTGGTCTCCGCCTCCGGCGACGCCAGCCTGCGGCTGATAGCCAGCGGCGACGTCGCCCCGATCGACGTCGCCAAGGTCCCCAGCTACGCGCAGATCTACCCGAGCCTGAAGAACAAGAGCTGGAACTCGGTCGACGGCGTGCCCTACGGCATCCCGCACGGCCGCGGCGCGAACGTCCTGGTCTACAACAAGGACAAGATCAAGGACCCGCCGACCTCGCTGGGCGCGATCTTCGACCCGGATCCCACGGTGGCCGGGCACGTCACCGTCTACGACTCCCCGATCTCCATCGCCGACGCCGCGCTGTACCTGATGCACGCGCAGCCGGACCTGGCGATCAAGAACCCTTACGCGCTGGACCAGACCCAGTTCGCCGCCGCCGTGGACCTGCTGCGCAAGCTGGAGCCCGCGGTCGGCAACTGGTGGTCGGACACCGGCGCCCAGGCCGACGACCTGAAGAAGGGCAACGACCTGATCGGCACCAGCTGGCAGGTGGTGCTCAACGCCCTGGCCCGCGACGGCCACAAGGAGATCGGCGCGGTCAAGCCGGTCGAGGGCGTCACCGGCTGGTCCGACACCTGGATGATCGCGGCCGGCGCCAAGAACCCGACCTGCGCCTACAAGTGGCTGGACTACATCACCTCGCCGGCGGTGAACGCCAAGGTCGCCGAGTTCTTCGGCGAGGCCCCGGCCAACTCCCAGGCCTGCACCAAGACCACCGACCCCGGGTTCTGCGCCACCTACCACGCCGACGAAGAGGCCTACTGGGACAACGTCTGGTACTGGACCACGCCGACCACCCGGTGCCTGGACGGCAGCGACCGGACCTGCGTGCCCTACTCGGCCTGGGTCACGGCCTGGAACCGGATCAAGCAGAAATGACCGAACGGGCGAAGCGAGGCGGTGCGGACATGGCCGAGCGCACGGGTGAGGGCGCGGCCGGCGGCGGGTCGGGCGTCCGCAACCGCCTGCCCTTCCGCCGCAAGATGGACCTGCTGGTGGTGCTGCCGACGGTGGCCATGGCGGCCCTGATGACGCCGGTGGCGGTGCACGAGGCCGCGGTGGCCGAGCAGTGGAACACCGCCGCGGACTTCCTGGGCTCGACCAAGAGCGTCAGCCTCCTGATCCAGGACCTGTCGCTGGAGCGCGACAAGGCGCAGGCCGCGATGAACGGCGACCCGGAGAAGGCCCGCGCCTACAATGACGCCATCTCGGTCACCGACAACCAGGTGACCCTGGTGTCCCAGGCGTTCGGCAACAAGGCCACACCGAAGCTGACCGCCTCGCTGGCCGCCGTGTCCGACCTGAGCTACGTGCGCGAGCTGCCGGCCCGCGAGGGCATGTCGCAGAACTACGTGGTGCAGGCGCACGTCCAGCAGCTGGTCGACACCGTGTACGGCGCGATCGACGCGCAGCTGGTGGACGCCCTGGACTTCGCCGGCCACAGCGCCGCCGGCGGCCCGGCCTCCTCCCTGGAGACCGAGCTGGCCGCGCTGTACGCCGGCGACATGGCCGAGAGCCAGCGCGAGGCCTCGCTGACCGCGTTCGCCAGCGCCCCCACCGAGTACAACGCCGCCGAGCAGTACAACACCGCGACCCGCATGGACCAGGTGGCGCAGTCCGAGCTCGGGTTCGTGCTGCAGTTCCCGGCCGCCGCCGACCGGTCGATGATCGCCGCGGTGCTCAGCTCGCCGGAGTACCAGGCCTTCCGGGCCTACCAGAACAAGGCCGACGCCATCTTCGGCCAGGCCTTCCAGGACCAGCGCGGCGTGATCGCGCCGCCGAAGAACCTGCAGGACATCCAGACCCTGGCCGACCGCAACAGCCTGACCGGGGCCTTCGAGACCGCGAGCAACCAGCGGGCCGCGGCCGAGGCGCAGATCACCGACCGGATCATCGCGCTGTCCAAGCACAACGCCGGGCAGGCCGAGATCACCGTGGTGATCATGATCGGCATCGGCGTGCTGGCCGCGCTGGCCCTGATGGCGCTCTCGGCGCTGATCCGGCGCTCGGTGGTGCGCCCGGTGCTGGCGCTGACCGGCGCCGCCTCCCGGGTGGCCCGGGCCGCGGCCGCGGACCTGGAGCGGGTCACCGACGAGGACCTGGGCGAGAAGGGCGAGCTGCCGGACTTCGAGGCCATCCCGGTGCCCACCGACGACGAGCTCGGCGACCTGGCCCAGGCGTTCAACAAGGTGCAGGAGACCGCGCTGCTGATGCTGGAGCGGCAGGTCACCATCCGGCGCAACACCGCCGAGATGTTCGGCAACGTCGGGCACCGGATCCACAACCTGACCGGCCGCCAGCTGTCGATCATCGACCAGGTGGAGCGCTCCGAGACCGATCCGGTGCTGCTGGACCGGCTCTACCGGATCGACCACCTGGCGGTGCGGCTGCAGCGCGGTGCCGACAGCCTGATCCTGCTCTCCGGCGAGCGCGAGGCCAACATCTCCGGCTCGCCGATGCGGCTGACCGACGTGGTCCGCTCCGCCGTCGGCCGGGTCGAGGGCTACCAGCGGGTGGTGCTGATCGCCGAGGACGACGCCATGGTCGCGCCGTCGGCGGTCGGCGACCTGACCCTGATGGTCGCCGAACTGGTGGAGAACGCGGTGTCGTTCTCCCCGGCCAGCCAGCGGGTGGAGATCGCGGTCGGGCTGTCGGCGCGCGGCTTCGTGATCGAGATCGTGGACCGCGGCATGGGCATGTCGCCGGAGCAGATGGCGCAGGAGAACGCGCGCCTGGTGCGCCGGGAGCGGCTGGACCTGGCGCCGACCCGGGTGCTGGGGCTGTTCGTGGTCGGCCGGCTGTCGGTGCGCACCGGCGCGGCGGTGGAGCTGTCGGCCACGCCCGGCGGCGGCACCACGGCGCGGGTGTACGTGCCCGGATTCCTGCTGGCCGGGCCGGTGGCCGAGGCCGCCGGGACGCGGGCGCCGCGCGGCGACGCGGTCGAGGCCGCGGCGGCCGGGACGCCGGCGGTGGCCGCCGGACCGGCCGGGAACGGGGTTCCGGCGCTGCCGGGGCCGACCGCGCACGCCGCGCTTCTGCCGGCGCGGCCGCACGGCTTCGGCGGCGAGGGCCTGGGGCCCGACGGCTGGCCGTCCTCCGGGGTGGCTCCGGCCGGTCCGGACGGGCTGCCGCGCCGGATCCCGGGCCGGACGCCGCCGATCGCGCCGCTGTCCCCGCTCACGCCGGTCGCCGAGACGTTCGGCGGGCCGATCGGGAACGGCGCCGCCGCGGCCGCCGCTGCCGGACAGCCGGCGTCCACCGGCGCCCAGCCCGAGTACCTCGGCATGGCCGGGCCGCCGACTCCGGCCGGTCCGGGCGCCGGATACGGCGACCGGGCGCCCCAGGGCGCCGGCCACGGTGCCGAGCGCGCCGACCGGATCGACTACGCCGACTATCCCGGCTACCCCGCCGCGGCGGGCCCCGGCCGGGCCGAGCACACCGTCGACCATCCGCACGCCGCGCAGGCCGACGGCCGGTCCGCGCAGCCCTCCTTCCAGCCGCATCCGCTGCAGGCGTCCTCGCCGGCCGCCGGCAACGGGAACGGCAACGGCCGCCCGCCGGCCGCCGGCCTGGACGGCTCCTCGCTCCAGGTGTCCGGGTTCGACGCGATCGCGCTGCCGGTCCCGTCCGGCCCGTCCGACGCCCCCGGGGCCCGCTACTCGCTCGGCCCGCTGGCGCCGGTGCCCGTCGACGGCCTGGGCCGGCGCCGGAGCCGGGAGCCCGGCGGCGAACACCTTCCGCACCAGCCCGTACCGGAACCGCGTCGGGAATCCGAGCATCTGCCGTCGCGCTGGTCGCCGGTCGCGCCGCCGCCGGCGGCCCCTCCCGCGGAGGCCTCCCCATTGGTCAACCCGCACCTGCCGCCGCCGCCGGCGCCGCCGCGCTTCGCCGCCGGCCCGGGCGGCGCCGCGAGCGCGCCGCCGGCCGGCCCCGC
>NZ_BAAAQN010000089.1:0-36398 GCF_039531695.1 Catenulispora yoronensis | reverse complement strand
TCAGGTCTGATCGCTGCTCTACCGACCCAGCCCGGGCCAATCAGATCGAAACCCAGCATCTGGGATGGCCAAGAGGCCGGGCCACTTCTAGCCGCCAGACCCGGGCCACTTCAAACCGCTACATACAGTTCTTGCGGCACCAGGTAAGGAACGAGCCGGCCGCGGCGCGGCGCTGGTTCCAGGTCGACTCCGCCGCCGTGCCCCACAGCGCGGCGAGCCCGTCGCCCACCTCCTGCTCGCTGATACTGGGCAGCCGGCGGTGCGGGCCGAGGCGGTCGGCGAGCTTGTCCAGGGCGGCGGCGTAGGCGCGGCGGGTGTTGGGGTTCGCGCACCGCGGCGAGGACAGGAACCGGTCCATCGCGTCGCGGATGGTGATCCCGGAGCCGTCCGGATCTACGGCGGTCACCGCGGGCTCCGGACGCCGGAGGCGATGTACGGGATAACGTGCGTGAGTCGCGCACCGCAGCGGAGGGCTCCCGTGCAGGTCGTTTCAGCCCGCTGAGGCGCCATGTACCGGGTAATAAACTATTATCTTACGCATCGGCTATTGAGTCTCCAGATCTGGCATCTATGGTGCGGCAAGGGTGGCGTCAACCTTGGCGCGCAGTCGTTGTGCGCGGGCATCGTTGAAACCGGTCAGCATCTCGCGAGACTCGGTCCACGCCTCGGTGGCGGCGGCGCCTTGCCCAAGGGCGGACAGCGCTATGGCCAGGTGGTCGAGGATTACCGCATGACGCCAACGGTCGTGCAGATCCTGACACAGCGTTTCGGCTACGCGGTGAAACCTGACCGCCTCATCGAGCCGGCCAAGCGCAAGGTATGCTTGTCCCGCCGCATCGACAGCGAATACTTCCCGAATCTGATCTCGGAGCTGCCGACTGGCTGCTGCCACCGGCTGCAGGACAGCAAGCGCGTCCTCTGGTTGGCCTGCGGCCAGAAGCACCCAGCCGTGGCACACACCAGCCCATCGCACCAGGTTCCCCGAGTGAACGTGCCAAAGGAGATTATTCGCCTCGGCAATATGTCCAAGCGCTTCCTCCGCTCGCCCTGATTCACTCTTGACCAGAGCCAATCTCAGCAGAACTTCGGTACGCGTAGTTAGGTTTGTCTCACTGTCGCGGATGACATCGTTGCATAGGGTCTCGGCTTCGACAAGTAGCCCAGATTCCCAGAGAACAGATACAAGTCCGCTCCGCGCTGCATCGCTCCAAGACCGATCCGGCTGCGATATCGCGGCGATCAATTGTTCGTAGCATTCTTGCGCCTCACGGAGTCTGCGCCCATTCGAGTATGCATGTCCCAAAGTGGTCAGCGCCGCAGCCTTCTGAGCAGCGGATCCGGCGGATATGGCCGTCTCCAGCGCTTCCAAGTGAACTGCTATCGACTCGTCGATACGGTGAGCAAGCCGCAGGGTGATACCTTGCCCCAGCAAAGCCATGCACACTGCGTGAAGATCGCCAAGACGGCTGGCGCTGTTCAGTGCGATCCGTCCGAGCGGCAACCATGCGCCCGTAGGATTTCTTTCGCCGAATGGGACCCACATGGCCGCAAGCAGCTGAACTGTGATCGTGTCCAGTCCGGCGTTTGCCGCAGCCTTTGCCGTGGCCACAAGATTACCAGACTCCCGGTCGAACCATGCGGAGGCCTCGACGGCGTCCGAGAATGACTTCAGTGGATTGGTGACGGGAACGTCTATGGCTATTCCCCACGCGCGACCCAAATCTGATGTATTTAGATGGTTTCTAACTGCGACCATGCACTGTAGATACCAATTGCTAATGCGGAGGAGTGCATCGCGACGGTCCTGTAGTTCTTCCAGGTGTGCGGCCTGATCCTGAGCGTAGGCACGCAGCAGGTCATGGAACTGGTAGCGTTCCTGATCGGAATGTTCAAGCAAGTGGGCACCAGCGAGCGCATCGAGGTCTCGTTGCGCCTGGCGCAGGGGAACGGCGGCCAGCGCGGCGGCAGCGTGAGGGGTGAAGGTGGCGCCAGGGTACAGGCCGAGCAGCTGAAACATTCGGGCGGCAGCGGGCGGAAGAGCGCGGTAGGACCATGCGAACACAGTGCGCACCGCGTCGGCCTCGTCGTCATCCTGCGAGGAGAGCGCCTCCCACAAGGAGGATTCGTCCTGTAGGTCACGGATCAGTTCTGAGAGCGGCATCCGGGGGCGGGCCGCAGCGCGTTCAGCCGCGATACGTAGCGCCAACGGTAGTCGAGCACACAGTCGCGCTAGTTCTACTACTTCCTCGTCGCTGTCCCCAGTCCGGTAGGGAACGGTGGTTGCCTGTAGCAGGTGGACGGCTTCGGCCTCGGGAAACACCTCCAGGGTCGCGCGGTGCGCGCCATCGCGGGCAACCAGCCCGGACAGGCGGGAGCGGGAGGTGACCAGCACCAGGCACCCGTCGGCGCCGGGTAGCAGGGGTCGTACCTGGCCGACCGCGGCGGCGTTGTCGAGCACCACAAGCATTCGTCTCTCGGCAAGCAGGGTGCGGTACAGGGCGCTGCGCTCCTCCACCTCGACCGGGACCGCGCTGGGCTCGACGCCTAGCGCAATCAGGAATCGGGTCAGTGCCTGTCCAGCCTCGACTGGGTCACCAGGGTCGTATCCGTGCAGGTTGATGTAGAGCTGGCCGTCGGGAAACAGCGCGCGGTGCCGGTGGGCCCAGTGCACCGCTAGGGAAGTCTTGCCCACTCCGGCGGTGCCCGCGATCACGCAGACCGCCGCGGCGGTGCCCTGCCCGTCCTCGGACAC
Source organism: Catenulispora yoronensis (assembly GCF_039531695.1). Taxonomy (NCBI): domain Bacteria; kingdom Bacillati; phylum Actinomycetota; class Actinomycetes; order Catenulisporales; family Catenulisporaceae; genus Catenulispora; species Catenulispora yoronensis. The sequence continues at coordinate 33,646 of NZ_BAAAQN010000089.1, read as the reverse complement.
CAAGGCCGCGTCCAGGCCGTCCAGGTCGGCGGTGCGGTTGACGAACCCGTGGACATCCCCCGGCAGCTGCCGCGGGACCATACCACCGGGACCCGGGCTGGTGTGGAAGTGGATACCACCGGTAACATCGCGGGCCTGGACGACGTCGCCGGCGTTGCCGGATAGGTCCGAGCGCGTGTCCCCGCTGTCACTGCCACCTGTGGCCACTGCTCCCCCTACCGCACGACCGGTACCGCACCCAAGGCTACACAGGGCTCTGATATATCGACAGGGCGTGAAGAAGCCGTCGATGCCAACGCTGAAGGAAAACCGGCGCCAGGAGGACTGGTATCCAAGCCAGTTCGGCCGACTCGGTGCCTCATCCGCCAACGCTACCGGGAAGGCCAGGAAGACTAGCTCGCCGCCCTCGGCCTGGTCCTCAACGCCGTCACCCTGGTGCCCGGTCGGTGCACCGCGCGGCCCCGGCCACCGTGGCGTACAGCCGAGCATCGGCCTTCTCCCTGACGTCGGCAACCAGCCGGGCCAGCACCGTGACACCCGGCAGCAGCACCCACTCCCGGCGCAGCCACGCCACCGCATGGTCGAACAGCGCCACTGGGCCCTCGGTCTGGGTCCAAGCCCGGCCGTACAGGAACGCCCGGAACCGCCGCCAGACCCGGGCCACATGAAGCCGCCACACACAGATGCGGCGCGCTGGCATCAACGACCGGCGCGACCTGCATGTCAACGCCACCAGCCTGGACGCCGTATCCCGCGACCCGCTGCGCGTCCCGTGGGGGATCTACCCGATCCACCCAGTCGCTGCAGCGCGCCTGGTCGGCGACCTCTCGGTCGTCACCATCGAAACGTCCGGCCCGGCGCTCGCCAGGGACCTTCAGAGAGCCGGCATCGACGCCCGCTGGATACTTCCGGCCGGATCCCCCGACTTGGTCGCCGGCCAGGTGGTGATGGAACTACACAACGAGAGCCGCACGCCGCTTGGCATGCAGGACATGGTAATTTCCCGGAACCTGCAGCTGCAGCGATCAGAGCTGGACCGGTATCTCACCGAACTGATCGACCAGGACTCATGGATCGCTGGCATCCGGTACCTGCTAGCCAGCACTAGGAGCTGTTCGGGGTTCGGATCTCGGTGAGGCCCGGTGGTGGGCTGGTGGTGGCTGGTAGAACTCGGTGGTGGCGCGTTTTGATGTGACGGATGCCGAGTGGGCTTTGATTGAGCCGCAGTTGCCGGTGGCTGCCACCGGGCCGTTGCCGCGGCGGGTGCGGGAGCAGTTCAACGGGGTCTTGTGGCGGTTCCGTACCGGGTCTGGCTGGCGTGACGTGCCCGAACGCTACGGTTCCTGGTCAACGCTGTACGACCGTTTCAACGCGTGGTCCAGGGCCGGTGTGTTCCAGGCCTTGATGGACTCGCTGATCGCCGAGGCTGCATCGCGAGGACAGGTCGGGCTGGAGTTGGTCAGCGTCGATTCCACAATCGTTCGGGCGCACCACGAGTCGGCTGGCCTGGCGATCGCCGGGGAGACGCTGGATGCGTTGGAACAGGCTCTGACCGAGGAAAAAGGGGCTCCGTTGGACGATCAGCCGCCGGTATGGCGGGTGGTGCGTCGCAGGCCACAGCTGGTGCGGACGACCAGGACGCGTCGCCGGGTGAGGATCGTGCCGCGACACGGCGTCGCCGCAAAGCCCGCGCCGCGGTTGCCGGGCTCGGGCGGTCCCGGGGCGGGCTGAGCAGCAAGGTCCACGCAGCGGTCGACGTGGCTGGGATGCCGCTGGCTTTGCTGCTCACACCCGGGCAGGCGGCCGACTGCCGGCACCTCATCCCGGTCCTGGACAAGATCTGGGTTTCCGGGCCGGTCGGCCGACCGCGCACCCGCCCCGGCGCCGTGGCGGCGGACAAGGCCTACTCGTCTAAGGCCAACAGGTCCTACCTGCGTCGACGTCGCATCACCGCGGTCATCCCAGAGAAGGCCGATCAGCAGGCCAATCGGAAGAAGAAGGGCTCAGCCGGCGGCCGGCCGGTCGCCTTCGACCCGGGCCGCTATAAGCAGCGCAACACCGTCGAACGCTGCTTTCAGAAGATTAAGACCTGGCGGGGCCTGGCCACGCGCTACGACAAGTCCCCGCAGAGCTACGAGGCCGGACTCCACCTCCGAGCCTCGATCATGTGGCTGAAACTCCTCACCTCAACCACATGATCCGAACCCCGCACAGTTCCTAGTACGCCCAGCAAGCCATGGCCCGTCTACCGCGACGAGCACCTCGTTTGGGCCTGACCCCGAACGCACCGGCGGCGCCAGGCGAAAGCGGAATATACGCCGACGGCGGGAACCCGCAAGAGCAGGTTCCCGCCGTCACTCCGCCTCTGCGACGCCGCGTAATACCGCGCTACACGGAAGGGTTCAGTTCGCACGGCTCATTTCATAGCCGCTTCGATAATGGCAATGTCCTGTTCCGTCGTTCCGCCGCTTGTCCGCTACGCACGACCGGTCTCCACTCACAGCCCCTGTAAAGCGCTCGTCCGGCGGCCTTACGGTGGCGGCGCCGCCGCCAGAGCCGACAGGGCGATCACGCCGTGAGCCACGGCCAGCAAGTGAAGCGCGGCTTGGAGCACCAGTGCGACAACGGGGCGAGGCGGGCAGTCGACCAGACCGTGGCACACGTCGTTACGCACGTTCAGACCGCGCTCTCCGTCGGTGAACGTCAAGACGAACGAGTGGCGGCGGTCCTCGTCGAAGCCGATCTTCTCCATGTTGGAGATCAGCGTGCCCATCTGGAGCACGCCGCCGTTGGTGTCGCCCTTCGCGACGGTGAGCATCGGCACGCCGTGGCCGCGCAGGATCTCCCGCACCAGGGCTTCCACGCGCGGAACCGCCAGGTGCACCGAGACGTCGTCGTTCTCCCCGATGCCGTAGAACGCGAACGCCCGGGCCAGCATTTTCGTCCGGGACGCGGTGACGAGTTCGGGGCAGTCGAACACCGCCACGAGGTCGTCGACGGTGGGTGCGAAACGCTCCCAAACCCAGTCCAGCTGCGCCGCGAAGGCCAGGCCGGCACGCTGCGTGGCGACCTTGCGGTACATGTCCTTGGTGTTCGCAAGCCCATCGGTGCTGGCCGGGGCCGTAGGCACCGGGCCCGCGGGGTTGATGCTGCCGCGCGCGATGCCGGTGGCCAGCGGCGCCGAGGCCATCAAAGCCAGCGCGGCCTGCTCGGCGGCGGTGTCCGTGCCGGCCGGCGCGGGCATCGCCGCGATCCGCCACAGCGCCTCGGCCAGCGTGTTCGCCTGGTCGACTTCGGCCAGCGCCGCGTCCCGCTCGGCGGGGGTCAGCTCCAGCAGCATCCCGCGGGTCTTCATCCCCAGGCTTTGCACCTGCATCGCCTGCATCTTCTTCCGTGCCGCCTCGGACAGGTCGGTCAACCCCGCGTTCTGGGGCGCCGTCGCCGCGTCGTTGAGCAGCATCAGGCTCAGGACGCCGGTCATCTTGTTCTCCGCAGTATCGATCATGGCGATGACGATCCGCCGGTCGATCGCCTGGCGGGCCTGGTCGTCAGCGGCCAACTGGCGCAGCAGCTTCAGGAACGCCTGGTGCAGGATGATGTCGTTCTCGCTGGCGGTCACGGCCCGCTCTATAAGGCTAGTAACGGTGGCGGCGTCCGCCTTCGCCGCGTGCAGCGGGCTCAGGAGCCGATGCAACAGGCCCAGCGGGGGGCTCGCGGTGTCCAGCATGTCCTCGGCCATCGTGACGATGTCCTTCACGACCAGCTCGCGCAGGTCCTTCTGGTTCATGCTCAGCGAGAGATGTAGGGCGCGGAGCAGCGACTCTGTTGCTCGGACTCGGGTGCTGACCGTGTCGGCGGCCAAGAACACGGGGGCTGCCGCGCGGTAGGCGGAGATCGCGTCCCGGGCGTGCCGATGCGGGCGATCCGCCTTGGCCGCCGTGAGCAGGTCGTGCAGGTGCGCTCGCGCCGCCGCGCTGCTGGCGGCGTCCGCATATGCCGCCCACAGCTGCAGCGCGTCGGAGCTCACCTGGTCGACAGTGTCGGGCCACTGCCCCGAGAGGGCGCCGGCGAACTCGCCGGAGAAGGTGCCGTCGGGCAGCAGCCGAAAGCCGATCGCCGCGCGCACCGCGTCGAGGTGCACGGGGTCGTAGGTGGCCGGGTCGAGTTCGCCGGCCTCGCGGGTCAGGTGTTCGGCCACGCCGGAGATGGTGGTGAAGTTCTGCGTCGCGCGGTCCAGCGCGCCGAGGACCACCAGGTCTACTTGTGTCATGTTCTCTTCCTCGAAGGACCTGCTATTCAAGTGTGAGGCCTTCGGGGAGGGTCGCGCCCGGATTTTCCGATACGTTACTGCGCCCCCGGGTCGCGGTCTCTGTGGCATGTAGAGGTCCGGACGGCCGCCATTGAGCCTGTTGGTGAACTGATCGTTGAGGTTGGTCAGGCCCATCGGGTGGTGGGTTTGTCCAGGCGGCGGGTCATGTGCAGTGCCATGGCGGAGATGACCATGGCTTCGTGGTGGAAGGGGTCGCGTTCGTAGTCGCGGGCGCAGCGGCGGCAGGTGGTGATCCATGCCAGGGTGCGTTCGACGACCCAGCGGCGCCAGGGGATGGTGTAGCCGCCGGTGGGCGTGCGTTCGGTAAGCACGACGTGCAGGTCGATGTCGCAGGTGTCGGCGGCGAAGCCGATGAGGGCGCCGAGGTAGGCGGTGTCGGCGTAGACGGTGGTCACGCCGGGGTGGTTGTGGTGCAGGGCTTCGAGCAGGGGCATGGCCGGCTTGGTGTCGTGGGCGTTGGCCGGGGTGGCCAGTACGTGCAGCAGCAGCCCTGTGGACTCGACGATCAGGTGGCGTTTGCGGCCGTTGACGCGTTTGCCGCCGTCGAAGCCGCGTTCGGTGCGGCCCACGGTAGCGGCGGCCTTCACCGACTGGGAGTCGATGGCCGCCCAGGTCGGCTCGGGGTCCCGTCCGGCCAGGCGACGTATCCGGGTGCGTAATCGTTCGTGCAGGATGCGCAGCCAGCCGTTGCGGACCCAGCGGGTGAAGAAGGCGTATACCGCGGTCCACGGCGGGAAGTCCGCCGGTAGGGCCCGCCACTTGCAGCCGTTGTCGACCAGGTAGAACAGTGCGTCGATCATCGTGCGGCGGCAGTGGGACTCGGGGCGGCCGCCGTTGCCGGTCAGCCAGGCCGGTTCCGGCAGCAGCGTCTCGAGCATGGACCACTGGGCGTCGGTCATGTCGGTGGGGTATCGCCGGGCGCGGCCGGGATGATCGGGGTGGTGGAATCGCGCCAGGCCGCAGCAAGGTTGCAGTTCGCCGGACACGGTGGGCGCAGGTGGGGAAGATGGCATCGACGGGCTCCTGAGACCGCGGTGGATTCGACACCTTCCGCGCTATCAAGAGCCCGTCTTACTACCGCGACGAACCCGCAAAACGCCAGGCCCACACTGCCAGACGCCCCAAGCACACCACCAACGATCAGTTCACCAACAGGCTCACTGACATTCGCGCAACTATCAGTAAAAAGATAGAGTCCGAGGATGAAATCCACACCTTCGGAAGAACATTGACCGCTGCCGACAAGCTCCAGATGCATCAACGACCGTTGTTTACTGGACCTTCAAACTCGGCTCCAATGCCTGTCGGAGCTACCAGCCCTAGAGAACTTCTGTCCTGATCCGACCCTAGGCCCAAAACGACAAGAATCTGTTTCGGCGCGCCAAGCAAGTCTGGCCGTCGCGCCAATTGAAACTGCTGTGCTGCATTAAGATTGAAGACGGCCAGCGATTTTCCATTTTTTACGATCAGCAGTGATTGCGCCTGAATAACCGCTTCGTCGACCCCTTCCAGTGCTGGTAGGATCTTTGATACACCTTCTAGTAACAGCGCTGAAACTTTGGCGGTCTCGGCCGTCACAAGGCGCGTCTCAAGTGCAACAGCGGCAGCGATACCCAGTTCGCGAGCGCCCTCTGTTTCGACAGCTGACCGAATTCTGGCACGCATCCGAAGCCACCACGAGCCGGACACCGGCTCATCGCGTTCGGAAACAACGAGCCCCGCTCTTGTGAGCCATTCCTCAACTGCCGCCTGAACACTGCCGGCATAGTGTGCATCTGAAATATAGATTGAAACTGATATCTGGTCGACTTCAACGTCACCCAGGGGGGTCGAGTTATCAAGATGGCCAAGCCTGGAAGACGCATCTGACTCATGTGGGGATATTGGGACGCTGACATCCATCCGCTCCCCGGGCCGTGCACCTGTTGCGCCCAGGGCTAGGCGCTCAACGGCCCCCAGTCGCAACCTTGATAGCATTCGAGCCTGATTTCTGGCCCAGGAGGATTCCAGGCCCGCCAGAGGCACCGCCCCCTCAGGCCACCAGTCCAGCGCCTGCTGAACCAGAAACTGTTCCTCTTCCGTATCGCCTGCCTCCGCCACGATGTCGGCCTGAAGTATCAGACTCTGAAAACGATGCACATCCACCACCGTGGCAGCATTGGTAAATTTAGCCAGAAACCCGTCGCGTGTTGCTCGCAGGGAAATCAGAGAACTTGCGGGAGCTAGTATCGAACGAAGCCGTGACACGTAATCGGCAAGCAATTGACTGGCCGTTGATGGTGCATTCAGCCCCCATATTGCATCAATGAGGAAGATTTTTGACACCGCCTGATCGGCCGACAATACCAACGCCGCCAACAGTGTCCTGGACGGCACTCCGCCAAAATCCAATTGTCGACCGTTGAAGACTGCATATACACCGCCGATCAGTCGGATTTCAAGGAACTCCTTGGCGCCCTCTATACTCTCCGTCGCTACGACTGGAACACGATCGATAACTTCGTCAAGAACCGCCGTCACGGTCTTCGGCATCAAGCCTCCATCACTGGGTATTGAACAGTATCCCCGAGACTCGTCTTGCAATATCCAGCAACATCGGGATCCGTGCTTTTAGGGCACCTTTCCGACTCGTCCTTCATGATCGCCGCATCTCCAAGTATGGATTATCACCATAATAATGCACGTTTCCGTTGCCGCCCAGTGGCGCGTCCGTCCGCTTCCGGCTCAGCCGTCGCCCAAGTTGCGAGACTTCAGACGTGCACGGGGGCAACTTGAGCAGAACTCGGCGACAGCAACCCCTCATTCGACCGACTCGTCAAGGTGTTGAGAAATGATCGTTTCTCAACACCCCCGGAAACGATCATGAACGTGTCCGGTTCCGAAGTCGTCTGCGCGGTCTGTCAGAACTGACCAGTTCTGAGAGGCGCGTCGTAGCGGGCGGAGTCCGCCGGGCGGTGTGATCTTGCGACACGAATCCCGTAAGCGCATGCGAAAACAGTGACCGATGTTTCCGCATGGCTCACCGAGCACGGACTCACTCTCGACCAGTGCCGCCAGGCCGAGATCGACCGATGGCACGCCGAGCACCATATTCATGACCGCCGCGCCCTGCGATCCTTCCTGCTTTGGTGCGCCGCCAGCCGCCGCACCCGCCGCTTCGAACTGCCGACCGCCGTGATCCAGGCCAGCCCGCTCGGCCAGCAGCAGCGCCTCAGCATCCTGGGTCAATTGCTGACCAGCGAGGACAAAGCCCTGCGCACCCGGGTCGCCGGGAGCATCGTCCTTCTCTACGCCCAGCCGCTCACCCGCGTAGTTCGCCTCACCCTGGACGACGTCATCCAAGGCGACGACCAGCTGCTCCTGCGCCTCGGCGAAACACCAACCCAATCCCCGCACCCTTCGCTGACCTGCTGCTGCGCTGGATCGCGGACAGGAACAACATGAACACCGCCACCAACCACGACTCGACCTGGCTCTTCCCTGGCCGCCGCGCCGGGGAGCCGATGAACCCCAACTCCCTCGCCGCCCTGGTCAACAAGGTCGGAGTCAGCACCGCCGGCCGCGCGGCCGCGATCCGCCAACACGTCCTGGAGATGCCCGCCCCCGTCGCCGGCGATGCCCTGACCTACCACTACAAGACCACCGCCAGGCACTCCGCCGAGACCGGTACCTGCTGGAGCCGCTACGCCGCCGGGGACCACACACGCTCACCGGCAGGCTGGACACCACGCGTGAGTGGTGCAGACGATGCTGACATGCTTCGACCATGACCCACATACCTCCTGGCGACCGGCTCAGCGACGACGAACTCCGAACGCTGGCCGACCTCGTGGCTCGCTACACGCACCACCACCTCGACCAGTGGGAGTTCTGGAAGGTCGACATGCCCTACGGCAACCACTACGTCTACTTTTCGGCAGGTGGGCCGCTATGAGAAGAGCACGACGGCCAGATCGACTGGCAGAAGTATGTGACGATCTGGCCCCCCTCGGGAGCCGCTGGCGTCACCCCCTGGGGATGCTTTGTCACCTGAGGTCGGTTAGAGCCGGATGGTCTTGCTCGTCGGAACGAGAACTCGCGACAGTTGATTACGCGAGCTCACCAGTCAAAGTGCCGATTAGCTAACAAAGCCACGGATAGTGGAGCGGAGGCGGAGTAGTAGTGGATGTCGCCGGAGAGGTCCCGGGCCTGCACCATGTCCCTGGCCCGGCCCGGCAGGTCAGAGGACGCCCCTGCGGAGCTCATGTCCGTGGCCGGCCGCGCCGTTCACCACCGCCTGGATTCCGCCTGGCGCCCGAAGTCCGTAGTCTGCCACCGCTCCGGGTGGATCGGCCCGTGTCAGAGCAATTGTCAAAGCCTGTGTTTCGGGAGGGCTTTCTGGTCGCGATCGGCGGCACGTTAGGGTGCCGCCCATGGCGATTCCTGAGCTCATACCGATCTGTCATGATCCGGGCTACCGGACGAGCACGATCGGCCGCTACGACGACGGTCAGTTCTTCGGCTGCATTACCGGGGCGTTCCCGCCCGGCTACGAGGTCGGTTCCGACTGGCACCTTCACAAGCGCTGGTACGCGGTGCTGCATCGGTTCAACTACGGGGGCTACCACCTCGGTTCGGACATCTGGTGTCCCGGACCGGGCCCGTGGGCTGAGCAACAGAACGACTGTCTGGCTCGCTGGCTGGACGCGCTGCCCGGCCGCGAGTTCTGCGGAATCGCGATTCGTCCCTTCAAGGTGGAGTTCGAAGGCGTGGTCTTCGGCCTGCTGACCAGCAACGATTTCGAGTACGCCGAAGGCGTCGAGGTGGAGGACTGGGCCGAGCTCTACCCGAACCAGCTGGGCTTCAAGTCTCCGTGGGACGGGTGTTACGACACCTGAACCGACCGGGGTCTGGCGGCGTCTGCGGGCCGGTCGCTGCAGCCGGTGTGGTTGTCGGGTCGCGAGTTGGGATGTTCAAGCCGCGGTGACGTCCTGCCTTTCGACGAGGACGCCCTCGTCGAACTGTGCGCCTGCGCGCACGAGCGCAACAAGGTGGGGTGCGTTGGTGGATCCAGTGCTCGGCCGGGTAGTCGTAGAACGCCAGCAGCACGTCCTCATCGTCGACGATCTTCGCCACGGCTTTCGGGAACTTCGCGGCGTACTGCTTCCCGAACGCCTTGACGGCGGCCTTGGCCTGGTCTTTGTCCTCGGCATTGCAGATGTCTGCGATCGCGTTCTTCGCCGCGGGTTGCGCCGACTTCGAACGGGCATCCAGGACATTTGCCGTCTTGTGGACCCAGCATCTCTGCTCGCGGGTCTCGGGGAACACCTCGCGCAGCGCTTTCCAGAAGCCCAGCGCCCCGTCGCCGACGGCGAGATGCGGAGCGCGCATCCCACGCCGGGAGCAGTCCCGCAGCAGATTCGCTCAGGACTCTCCCGACTCCCGGCAGCCTTCATCCAGGGCTATCAGTTCCTTGTTGCCGTCGGCCCGTACCCCCACCATCACCAGCACGCACGCCTTGGCCTCGTCCAGCCGGACCGTGAGATGCACGCCGTCGGCCCACACATAGACGAAGTCGGTCTTGGACAGGTCACGCTTCGAACGCCTTGTGGTCCTCGGCCCACTGGGCGGCCAGCCGCGATACCGTCGCCGATGGACAGCCCGTGCAGATACAGCAGCGGCGGCACCTCGGCTATCTTCGGCGTCTTGCGCGCCCACGGCGGCAGGATCGCCGAGGAGAACCGCCTGCGCTCCCCGGTCAACGGGTCGACCCGCTTGTCGTTCACCCGCGGCGCCTTGACAGTCACCGGCCCGGCCGAGGTGGCTATGGTCCGCTCGGCGTGGAAGCCGTTGCGCACCAGCCGCCGCCCGGCGGCGTCCCGCTGGTCGGCCAGCTGCGCCAGATAGGCGTTGACCTCGGCCTGCAGCGCGGCAGCCAGCATCCGCCGGGCTCCTTCCCGGACGATCTCGTCAATCAGGGAGCCGTTGTCGGTGGTCCGGTCGGCGTCGACTACGTAAGCATGGGCGTGCCCTCCCAGCCGACGCGCCAACGCCGGCCTACCCAGCGGCCTTCGAAACGATCACTCGGGAGGGTACGCCCTCACCGAGCCGATCCACCGGTCTTGAGCATTGCTCCCTGTGTCACCTTCCGAATCGGATCCCGCCAGAGACGTCACCGGTCTGTGCGACGTTTCCATGCACAGTGCCGCTGATGTCCTTGCTGGTCGTCACCATTGTGAGCGACACCGCCGACCGCGGCTCCAGCAGCATAGGCAGGGTGCGGACGGCATCGGCGAGTTCGGGCCGTGCCGCCAGTTGGCCGGCGAGGTAGCCGGCCCAGAACAACTCCATCCGGCCCGCACGCTCCGGCTCCGGTCCCTGCCCGGCGACTGCCAGTGCTTGCTCCCTGGCCAGGTCAAGTTCGGCGTGGGCGGCGGAAAGCGCGGCGGGGTCCGGGCCGGCCGGGTCACCGTCAGAGCGGTGTCGCGCCCACAGCCTGCACAACGCCGAACGAACCTGGCCCCAAGAATCGGTCAAGACCGCTGTGACCAGAGACTGCGCGCCGGACATCACCACATTCGCCAGATCCATGCCCCGATCGTACGTATCGGACAGTCTGCGGATAAGAGCCCATGCAGCTATGCGCCAAACACGCGGCCAGCTCAGCAGTAACTGAACCGTACCGGGATCCTGCCGTACTCCTCCGTTTGACTGCAGGTCAGAGTCACCGCCCTGACCTGCAGGCAAATAGGGACCGTGGCGCAGTCCCGGTACGGTTCAACCTGCACCGCATCCGGGGCACCGCGACAAACGCCTTCGGCATAAGCGCCGGCCCGGTCCCAACAGATGACCTCCACGCCCGGATGCTCGACCAGCCAGCGGGTCAGCGGCGCGGAGTCACGACCGGCAGCACGTCGACGACGCGGTGCGTCTCGCAGTCGGTCAGCACGGTGCTGTACCGGTGCACGCCGGGTGGCGAAGTCGTCGACCCCCAGCACTCTGGGCGTCAGCCGTTCCGGGTCCGGCAACGCCTTGACCAGCCGAATCAGCGTCATCCGCCCGATCGGGACAGCGGCTGCCGCAGCCAGACGAGCCCCGGCCCGCCCGACCAGCGCCAAACCGATCCGCTCACGCAGAGGTCGACGCGGAGCTATGCTCAGAGTGTGTGCTTGGAAACTCACAGCGACCTGACTGTGGATCTGGATCGAGCCACCGGCGCTCTGACCATAAAGATCAGGACCAGCAGGGTGCATACGCAGCCCGATTTCATCATCAGCTCGGCCATCACGACTCTGGACGAAACGGCGACTCCGACCCTGTGGCATGAGTTTCCGGACAAGGAAGTCACCAACCAGGAGCTCGGGCTCGAATACATCCTGTCCTTCGACGCTCCGCGGCTTCCCGATGTGGACTTCGAGGTCGGCGCTTGGCTGTCGTACTACGGCCTCGCGCCGCATACCGGATTCGAGCCCGTTCGGCTGCGCAGCAAAGGCGGGGTGACCGTGGCGTTTCGGTGGCACCGAGGAGACCTTGTCAGGTCGTACGCTTTCCAAGGCCTCGACGACGCGGTGAACGAGGCCGACTTCTCGGCCAGCCGCATCGACAAGGCCACGTACAGGCGACGGCATCTCGAAATCCATCGCGTCAAACGGCCTGTCGTACGGGCCCCTGACCGAACGTGAGCAGCAGCATCCCCGCAAGTCGCAACCGGCCCATTCGAGTCAAGCTTAATCCGCGGGTCCGGGTCCAGTACCCTGACGGCGGGCCGCTGAAGCCCCACGCGGCTTACGTTGGTCATTGACCCAGCTCTGGCGGCACGCCCCGGCGTGAGTTGAGGTATGCCGACGGCACCTCTCCCGCATCCCGACACATCAACGTGCATCAAAACTGGACGTAGACGGCACGCCACGCTGGCGTATCCCCACCAACAGCTCTTCTGGCGACCATCCCAGCGGTCGTAGCACGGCTGGCGCAGAAGACCTCCGCGGTAGTTTCGAGGGCCGCCATACGACGGCCCTCGAAACACACCTCCGAACGCCCACGTCATCGGCGAATTCAGCTGACTCAATTCACCGGAAACGGTTTACAGCGAAGACGATTCGAGAGATACTCGAAGTGCGGTTAACGAGGTCTGCACTTTGTGACTGGCCAGCTGCGGATGGCGCTTGATCGGCTACGGGAGCGGCGTGTCGAGCGAAATCAATCCGTCAAATAGCACTCGGACACACAATTACCCCATATCGGGCTGCTTTCGGGCAGCCCTTTTTGGCGTCCGGGCCTGAATTCCTGCTATCCCGGGCGCTGGTCGTGCCTATTATCACCTCCCAGCGAATGCGTTCCTCGACGACGGCCGTCGTGTGACGACGGGTCGCGCGGTCCGGACTCCTCCTTCCCCTGATCGCAGATGATGGATACCGGCTCGTTGGTCAGATCGTGATGCGCACAGGATGCTCGCTGCCGGTCTCCAGCGTCCGAGTTCTGGAGTCGTAGCGAAGCTCAAGTGCGTGCTCGCGCAGGTGGTCAATCACCTCCTCGGGTGTCAGCGGAATGGGGCGGGCGGCGCTGGCAGTAGCGCCGGTAATGACCGTGGCCGGTTCGGCGACGGTGAGTCGGTGGTGGAGCAGCGGCAGCTTGGCCAGCACCCGGTCTTCACGCAGGTAAACGTTCTTCGGCCGGGGCGCGCCGGGGTCTTGGGCGCTGGTATGGCCGTGCCGGCAGCGATAGCCGGGGCCTTGTTGACCCAGTGCCCCTCGAAGGACCGGCCGCAGACTGTACAGCGCAGCAGCCCCTTGAGCCGGTAGTCGTGCTTCGCTCTGGCATGCTTGGCGCGCAGAGCCTGGACGGCGATGAAGTCTGCCTCGCTGATCAGGGCCGGATGGGTGCGGCGTTCGGAGATGACCCACTGGTCGGGGTTGTTACGCCGACGGACCTCGGTGCGGCCGAGCGCGAGGTTGGCGGGGTCGATCAGGTCGCGGTCGGTGCGGGTGCGGCCCCAGACCATGCGGCCGGTGTAGACGGGGTTCTGCAGGATCTCCCGCACTGTGCCCAGGGTCCACTCGGCACCGGTGCGGTGCGGATTGCTCTCGGGGTCGGCCGCCGATGGACACGGGATCGCGGCGTCGTTCAGGGCCCGGGTGATCCGGGCCAGGCTGAACTCCTGCAGCCGCATCGCGAAGATCCATTCGATGGTTGTCGCTGCAGTCGGGTCGATACCGAACGTGTGCAGTCGGACCCCGCGCTTCGCCTCACGCCTGTTCGGGTGCGGGCCGGCGTCAACCAGCAGGTAGCCGTGCAGGACCCGGCCGCCCTCGTAGCGGCCCTGATCGCGGACCTGCACGGTCATCGCATTGGTGACCCGGGCCCTGGCGCGCATGACCTCGCGGCGAGCCAGGATGCCCAGCAGGTCCATCAGCTCCTCGACGGTATCGATCGACGGATCGACCCGGCCGCCGAGCTCCGGCATCCACAGCTGCACACCGTGCGAAGCCAGCAGCGGAGCGACCAGGCTGTAGTGGTTACCGCAGAACGCCCGCTCGTTCGAGCCGATCACCACCGCGTCGAAACCGCGGTTCGGGTCCTCCAAGGCGGCCAGCAGAGCTGCCATGCCAGGGCGCCGCTGCGGGGCCACGGTGCGGCTCTGCCCAACGTCCGAGAACTCGACCACGATTCGCCCCTCGCCAGCGATCGTCGCCAACGCCTGCCCCAACTGCCAGGCTCGGGAGGTCACCGGGTCCTGATGGTCCTCGGTCGACACCCGCCAGTAGAACGCGAACCGCAAACCGCCGACGGCAGCCTTCGCAACCCGGCGAACCCGGCCTCCGGCCCAGGAGGCAAGCAGGCTCTGGTCCGGCAGGCCCAGTCCGAAGACACCAGGGCGCGCGAGCACGGAAGCCCCTGAAACGTGCTGCGGTGCCGGAACGGACAGCAGGGAGAACAACGCGGGCATCTCTACCTGCTTCCGCCTCGCCATGGTGCACCACCTGTTGCCGCTGGTCAGTCGCCCGATAGCTTCTGCTCTTGGTGTCTCAAGGCTTCGTATATCCGGCAATCCGGGCGTAAGGTGGCACTGCGCGGCGTAGCTGTGGCGCTTGGTCCGATCGTAATTCGCTGGCCGGTATCTCCGGCCACGGAAAACAGTCACGTAGAGCTTGCGATGCGCCACTGGGTTGCTCATCGCTGACAAGGCTCAGAGGCGACTCGTGCGAGTGAACCGCACTGACTTCCATCCACTGTTGGTTTGCCACCAGGCCAGCGGTGCCTTGGCCTGGAGCAAGTGAATCTGCGTGGTGAAAGGCTGGTGTGGTTCACTCCATCGCGAGCGGTAGTTGCGGGAGAATGTTCGGCGCGGAGCGCCGCCCGGCGTTCTGCCGGTGCGTGTCTGGTGCGAGAGTGGGTCAGGGTGCTGGGCGTGGTGTTCGTGCACGGGGTGCGCTCCTCGGCCCGGGTGTGGGACGGGTTCGCCTCGGTGATGGCCCAAGATGAGGAGTTGTCTCGGCTGGTGTGCGAGCCTGAGCAGCGGTTCGAGTATGCGACCGCCACGTTCGGGCCGTTGAAGCCATCGAAAACGCTCCCATCGATCTCGACGGCGGCGGACACGATGAGGGAGTACCTGCTCACCGAGGCTGACAATTTCGAGCGCCTGGTGCTGGTGGGCCATTCGCAGGGCGGCCTGGTGATCCAGCGGTACCTGGAGCGGATGCTGGCTGACGGCCGCGGCCTGGAGCTGGCGCGGATCCGGCGGGTGGTGCTGCTGGCCACACCGAACACGGGCTCGCAGCTGTTGTCGACCCTGAGGCGGTTCCTGGTCCACCGCCACCCGCAGGAGGTTGAGCTACGGCCGTTCAACGAGCTCGTCAACGACGCGGCGCGTAGGGTGCACCGAGACATCGTCAACGCCCCGCTGGTTCCCACCGAACGGACTTGCAGGATCCCGTTCTCGGTCTACGCCGGCTCCACCGACGGCGTGGTCACCCGGGCCTCGGCACAAGCAATGTTCCCCGACGCCTCGGCGCTGCCTGGTGACCACAAGAGCATCGTCGCCGTCGACTCCCCGCGGCATGCGACCTACGCCACCGTCCGCAGGCTCCTACTACAGGCGGCCACCACTGTCGACCCCGACCCCCCTCCGGATACAGGCGCTCAGGCCAGAGACGGGCGATGCGATCTTGCAGGCGCCACTCTGCCACGCTCATCAACACATGCCCAGGCGTGGCGGGTATTGGACGCGTTGTCACGTCGGCTGCGGGATCGAACCCGAGCGACCCTCAGCGATGGCCTTGCCAGTCTCACGCTGGCGCGATCGGCAGCATGCGAGACACTGAGCGCAAAGATGACGACCGTTGGGATGAGTCCCGGCGCGCTTGTCGTGACAGGAGAACCAGGCGCCGGCAAATCAGCGCTCACACTCCAAGCGGCGCAACAGCTGACGGAAGATGAATGGGCCGTCAATACACTGAGCCTTAGCGGTCTACCCGATTCCGTGTTGGACCTCGAAAGCCGACTAGGCGCAATGCTGACCGAGGTCTTGGCCTCGACCGCCGTCGGCCGAGGCCGACTACTGGTGCTCGACGGCTGCGAATCAGTGCTGGCGGGCCGTGACCAGCTCCTAACCGAGATCGCCACTACAGCCTTACGCGCTGGTCTGGGCATCGTCTGTGTCACCCGCAACGACGGCCGAAAGCAAACCACCGCATGCCTCAACAGAGCTTTGGAGGTGGCGAACCGGCCCGAGACAGTCACAGAGTACGAAGTTGCCGATCTGGAACCCACTGAGGTCGACCAGATCTCGGCGTCCTTCCCTAGACTCGCTGGACTCGTCGGCGACACAAGAACGGCTTGGATTCTCGCCCGGCCAGGACTCGTCGACCTGCTGCTGCGATCCGATGCGACGATCGACGCCGATGGACTGGTATCAGAGGCGGACGTCCTCGTCGCGGTTTGGCGCGGCTGGGTACGTCACGATGAGATCGCCCGGCCCGGCTGCGGCACACCGGATGACCGAGAGCGCACGATGCTGTGGCTTGCCCGGCAGCAGCTCGGCCTTGATCCGGGCGATCTACCGTCATCGCGTGCCCTAGCATCGCTACGTTCAGATGGCCTGCTGCTGGTTCCAGACCCGACCAGTGCGTGGGGCCCGGGCGATGAGTTCGCAACCGACATCATCAAAGACTTCGCAGTGGCGGTGCTGCTGGCCGCCCATGGCTTCGGCCTCCTGACGCAAGCCGACGGGTCGCGGTGGGCGCTACGCGCCACACGACTTGCATGTCAGCTCCGCCTGGCCAAAGGCCCCAATGCCAGGGCTGCGTTGCGTCAAATCAGGACCGACCTAGAGGATGTTGCCTCGAAACACGGCCAGCGGTGGGCGGAGTTGCCCTGGGAAGCGCTCCTCACCTTCCGCACCGCGCAGTCGACGATGGCCGCAGTGTGGCCGGATCTCATTGCTGACGACAGCGTTGCCCTGCGGATCCTGGTCCGGCTGGCGCTACAGCGCTACGTCCGACTCGGCATTGGCGATCCGATCGTGTTAGAGCCGCTGGTGGCGCTCATCTTCTGCAGAGAGCATGATCTCGGTCACGAACGCTCTTACGACCAAAATGAGTTCACGAGGCAGACCCAGCGAATCGTGCTGGCTTACCTTCGCGGTCTGATTGCAGAGGGCAGACCGCGCCATGGCCTCCGCCGACAGGTACGTGATGCGCTGATTGAGCGCTATGCCCCGGCGCGGGAGGAGTTCGCCATTGAAGCGTTGGCGACCCTGGGCCCTGATCTTGACGATCGTGTCGAGACGTTCTTTATGGATCTGGTGAATGACGGAGGCTTCGAGCTCGGACCGGCGGTGGAGGAAAGCGGCGCGACGGCCGCTCTATCGCAGCATCAACCGGACCTGCTGCTGACCCTTGCGGAGGCGTACTACATCGACCATCGCCATACCGAACTTGGCATCGACTTCGAGGGCGGCATCCGCAGCCACCAAGCGGGCGGCTCGCTCAACGATCCAATGGCCGCCTGGTGCTACGGCCCTTTTTTCCATCTGCTTCGAACTCGCCCTGCGCAGACGTTCGCTCTGATCAATCGCATCTTGGACCATGCCGCAGCGATCGAGGCTACTCCACACACTCTCAGCTATTCGGCGCAGCCCCAGCAGGAGACCGCTGAAGGGTTGGAGCTGGATCTGCTCGGCGACGGTCAACGCTGGTACGTCGGCGACGTTGGAGTCTGGTGCTGGTACCGCGGCTCCAGTGCCGGACCGCCGCCGTGTATTAGTGCACTGCTGGCGGTCGAGCGTTTCGCCGACCACCTCCTGGACGACCGTGGCGTACCGTTGGCCGACCTTGCTGGCGCGCTGCTTCGCGACTGCGGCAACCTGGCCATGCCAGCCCTGGTCATCGGGCTGTTCGTCCGACGCCTCGAGACTGCCGGCGAGCTACTCGACAGCTGGCTTACGAACCCCGAGCTGTGGCAGTTGGAAAACGCCAGGGTCGTGCACGAAGCGATAATGCACGTACAAGGACAGGACGCAGCTGACCTTACCGGCATTGAGCGCCGCCGCCTCTCCTTCGGCGATGTGGCCTCGGAGATGACCGTGCGTGCCTTACTGGCCCGGGACTCGATGCGGCTCGCGCAACTCAACGAAATCGGCGACGAACTACTGCGCTGCGCCAACTCCGGATACAACGCCACGACCCCCGAACGCTTGCAGGTGGTGGAAATCTGGGCCTCCCTATTCAGACCGGAGAACTACCCCATCGTCCAGGAGGGGTCCGACAGGTTCATCCAGTACAAGCACCCCGCGCACATCGCTGAGGCGATCGCTCCGAAACTTAACGATGTGGCCCACGGCAGCGAAGCCATGCGCCTACAGAACACCTACGCCCCGCCTGTCGGTCCCCCTGAGGTAGTGGACATCCACGCCCTCGCGTTAGACATCGCCACCGCGCGCCGGCTCGCGGCCGATCCGCCGGACTCGGGCCCGCTCTATGCCGCTGACCCCGTCGTGGCAGTCGCTGCCACCGCCATCCTGGCTGCGGCAGACAACCGGGTAGCACTGTCCGAGGACGACTTGCGCTGGGCTGCCGAAGCGATCGTCGACGCTGCGAACAGCCCTTTCATCGACGCGATGGCCTACGATTCCACGGTCTACCCAATGGGCGCCGATCGATCTGCGGCGGCAGCCTTGCCTGCTCTCCTGCTTCTCGGCTTCGACGACCTCGCCATTGACCGAGACCAACTCACCAACGCCCTGCTGGCCTCCTCGACCAGCCGCTCAAACGAGGTGCGTCTGGCTCTCGCCCACGGGACGTATCGCGTCTGGACCGCCCCTTGCAGGAAGTCGGCAGGCCCTGCACCGTGCCACCACGAGCTGCTGTGGAACGTCGTGCAAGCTGGACTGCAGGATTGCCGCCTCGGCAGCTGGGACCTGCGCACACAGCGGCGGCCCATTGAGCACCTTCCGGGCCCATACGAACAGACCCTTCCTGACGTCGCCACCGAGGATCTGCTCCTAAGCCGCCTGGATGCACCGCTGGTTGCCACAGCCCCGGCGTCATACACAAGCAGCTGCGTCTCTGGGGCCGCCGGACGGCTTCTTGAGGTGCTCGTCGAGACTCGCAGCCGTGTTGCCAGGCACTGGAAGGCCAAGCGTTACGCCACCCACGGCGACCGACAGCGGTTAGCTGTCGCCCGCGCCCTCGTACAGACCAGCGTTGCAGGAAGTCCTGAACCTCTTGAGGCCTACGTCATGTCCCTGTGCCCCGACGAGGCGGTCCTGTCGGAGACTCTTCGGGACCTGGCCCTCGTATTTACCTATGACGCGGCCTTGCGCAGATCGCTGCTCCCGCAGTGGCGCCGCATCATGATCATCGTGCTGGACGCTGCGGAAGCTGGTGTGGCCATGCACGACGAACAAGGCCGCCACTATGACCGAGCTGTCGAAATGCTCCTGCCGACGCCACAGGTCGACCTCATGGACTCGGATGTCGACACCACTCTCGGCACCGCGCGGTCAGGGTGGATCGACCCCGAAGCCATCGCCGACCTCTTCACGCGATGGCTTCCGTTCGCACAGCGAGACCCGCAAAGTGCCGACGGCGTAGCTCAGTTGGCCCGATGCGCATCGGTGTCGTGGCAGACAGCCACGGGCCTGCTGTGGGTCGAACTCGTGCTCGATGGGAACTACAAAGCTGTCGCAAGGCACAGCTACTTTCTGCCTGGATGGCTAAGCGAGGTAGCAAACCACCCTATGAGCCCAGAAGAGCGGGCGCGGTGGCGGCGCATCGTCGACGGGCTGGCGGCGGCTGGCGACCGCCGAGCCGTTGCTCTGCAGAAGGCTGACGAATGATCGGCTCAATCCCTCTGGCCAGTGGTTCATGCGCGATATCGGCATGCGCCCTGTCAGTGCTCTGCGGTGAAATAGCCCTGTGGTACCCAGTTCAACGAACCCCATGGTCCAAGATGGCGAGTACCGAAAGCTGATTCGGCGGTTTCCACCGAGTTCCCTGCTGCCGCGGATCGCTGCAGCGGCAGCGGTCTACTGCCGGCCAGGCGAGCAGCATCCGTGGCTGAACAGCCCTGGGCGCAAATACACGCCGTGGGCGCTGGCCGATGCCGCACGCGTCTCGCTTGTACACGGCAACGAGTACCGCAGCCGCCAAGCCGGCGACCAGGACCTCTTTACGATCCTGAACGCCTATAGCCAACTGGACGACCCGTTCCGCACGGCCCAGGACCCGGTCGAACACCGGCTGAGGTTCCTGCTGCGCATGGCCGGACAGCAGCTGATCTGGCAGGAGTTCCAGCGCAACGATCTGGCCCGTAGCGCCGCCATGCTGGTCCACACCGCCTCCGTGAAACCCATGCAGCACCTGAACAACGGCTGGGATACCGCGATGTACGGCTGCTCGCTGACCGAGTACGTCGGCATCACCCAGTTGCTGTGGTCGGTCATCCTGGACCATGCCGGCTGGTTCGACCCCCGTCTGCTGCCGTCGGTCGAGCAGTTCGCGGCCGACCCCCGACTCGAGCAGTTCACGTCGGCGTATCTCGACCCGGAAATCACGTTGCAGGTCATCGAGAAACACTTCGCGGCTTCGTCCGCCTGGCTGAAGGACAACGACCGTCTCGTCAACGCCAGGGTCCGTCGCGGCTCCGGATACGATCTGCAGCTTCGGCGGTTCGAGTACAACCCGCTGCGAGCCCGCCCCATGGTGACCGGGCTGGGCCCTGGCTACCTGTGCCCGGCGCCTGACCTGGTGTGGGAGAAGGCCACCCCGTGGGGCATCATGCTCTCCGGCCGGGAGCACTTCGGCAATGCGTTCCCCGCTGATGTCGGGCACCTGTTCGAGCAGTACATCGGGCGTCAGCTGCGTCTCCTGCCGGGCGCCGCCGTACACGGCGAGATCAAGTATCCAGGGCCCGGCGGGACATGCGAGAGCGCGGACTGGATGGTCGTGTTTGATGACCTGGTCCTTGTCATCGAAGCCAAATCGATCCTGCCGACGCAGCCAATGCGCCTGGGTGAATTGGACGCCTTGAGCGACATCACCGAGAAGCTCGCCAGGGCCCACCAACAGATCGACACGACTGTCGACCTCATCCGCCGGCGCCATCCCTCCTTCAGCGCCATCCCCGCCGACCGGATGATCCTGGGCATGACGGCCACACTGCAGCCGTTCCACATCGCCAACAGCCTCGACCACCGCCAGCTGCTGCCCGCGACGACGGTCCCGGTGAGCATCGCCAGCGCAGCTGAGATCGAGACGCTCGTCATGCTGGACGTCGCCTCTATCCCGCAGTTCCTCATCGACCTGGCCGCCGATGCCGAGCGCTCAACCTGGGCGCTGTCGACAGTCATGGCCGACCTGCCGTATCGCGCAAACCCGATCCTGGACCAGGCATGGATGTCCTACCCCTGGTCCGGACTCGCGGCGGATCTCGATTAAGCCGACGAACGGAGATAGGACTTTCATGGGCGGGACGCGAAACGCAGGCAGCGCTGGCTGGTTCGAGCACGGCTACTTCAGGACCTACAAGCTCGCCGACCAGGTCGAGCGCATGCTCGCGCAACCCGATTACCACTTCCTCGAGGCATTCACCCTCGACAACGCGATCCTGGACTTCGTGTCGCCGTGGCAGGGATCGACCGCCCTGAACAAGTTCATCCGCTACATGGCCGACGAACTCTTCGAAGCCGATACCGACGGCGATAACGGGAGGCCCAACCTGATGACGCTCCCGCAAGCGTCGGGCCACACCTTGGGGGTCCTGCCGATTGACGCGGTGATGTACCACTACGGAATCGACACGAACCCGTTCACGCCCCCGGCATCCGTAGGCCAAGACCAGACAGCGATCGCGAACGCGTACTACGGCTACATCGTCGACCTCCGATGGACCGCCGTGTAGGACACGGTCATGGAGCGCTTGGCCGACGAGGTGTTCTACATTATGTTCCTCAACCGCAGCGCGCTCCTGAACCTAAACCTCTACCTCGCCGGATACGTGCAGCAGCTCTCTCTTGACTTTGAGACAGAAGACGGTGACGACGGCGGCACCGTCGATCTGCACAAACTGCTCAAGCGAGAGGGAGTACTTCGACGCAAGAGCCCACCGGAATGGGCCAGGCGGGCCGTCTTCTTCCGGGACCGTGGATGCTGCGTCGCCTGCCATCGAGACCTCACGGGACTGCTAAGTCTTCTATCGAAGAAGAACTTCGATCACATGGTCCCGTTGGCACAAGGGGGACTGAATGACATCACGAACCTTCAGCTCCTTTGCGACAAATGCAATCTAGAGAAGTCCGATAAGACCGTAGCGACGTCGAGCCAGTATCAGCTCTGGTATGGATAAGAGTCGCGCTAACTCGACACCTGTCCGTTCAGTATGTTGAAGCGTCGACCGGCATAGGAAAATCGCCACTACATGCATTTGTTTGAGTCGCAGCGAAATAAGAGATAACCTCAATGGCCTATATATCGAATCTGGTATTTCCGCCGAGTGTGGAACCAGCGTTCCCAACGCCAACGCAGACGGGGTTGAACGGCCAGGATGGAAGCGAAACGGGCTGTGCGTGGAGCTATTGAGACACATCGAACGCCGCCGAGGCGAATCCCAAAGTCTTTCCACGAAGAGGTTGCAAGACGAACCCGGCGGCGCTACTCTCATAGGTGAGGGGTGAACCCCACGGCTACATGGTGAAGTCGACCAGATGCGTAAACGGTAAGCCGACGGGGAATATGCCCCAAATGGGGCCCCGGACTAGTGTATGTAAAGTACATGACGCCCCTCGGACACTGGAATTACGCACATATTCTCCGCCGGATCGGGGCTCGCTACCCGGTCCGGTTATTTTTTGTACTTCGACACGCACGGACTTTGCGCCTGCCGATAATGTCGTCGAGGCATGTCAGGCGGCGTGTCGGTACTCGTGCACGATGCCGCCGAGTCGGTCGTGTCGGCGGATGTCGAGGTCCGTGATTCGCTGTGGATCGGTGATCGGTGATCGGTGCGGGCACTGCACGTAGTGGAGCGGCCTGCTGCATCGCTTGGTGAGCGCGTTAGCGGTTGTAGTGCGTTTCGTACTCGTGCAGGGCGTGCAGCAGGTGACGCTGGCTCCAGATCAAAGTGCGGTCCAGCAGTTCGTGACGGCAGGTCTGCACCCACCGCTCCATCACCGAGTTCATCCGCGGCATGCGGATGCCACTGAACACGACCTGGATCCCCGCCTGTGCGAGGACCTCATCGAACAGCGGCGGGAACTTCGCGTCCCGGTCGCGGATCAGGTACTTGACTGTGGCTCCAGCGTCTTCCAGGTCCATGACCAAGTTCCGCGCCGCTTGGGTGAGCCAGGCGGCGGTGGGATGGACTGTGGTGCCCAGCACGCGGACCCGTCGGGTGACGTGCTCGATTACGGCCAGGATGTACTGGCGCTGCCCGGTCAGTGTGACGGTCTCGATGAAGTCACACACCAGCAGCGCGTCGGCCTGGCTGCGCAGGAACGCGGCCCATGTCGTGGCGGTGCGTTCGGGTGCCGGGTTGATGCCCTCCTCCTTGAGGATCTCCCAGACGGTCGAGGCCTCGACCTTGATACCCAAGGTGGCCAGCTCGCCGTGCACGCGGCGATAACCCCAACTCGGGTTCTCCCGGACCAGGCGCAGCACGAGCCGCCGGATCGAGGCGACCGTACGCGGACGCCCCGCCCGCCGGGGCCGGCAGGTTTTCGCATGGCGTCGGCGCATCAGATCGCGGTGCCATCGCAGGACCGTGTCCGGGCTGACGATCAATTGCAGCCGGCGCAACGAGGCACGAGATAGAGGTTGCAGCAGCGCTGCAAGAAAGGCTCGGTCCGCGGGGGTAAACGTAACCCGCGCTGGGCCGAGTTGCCGCTGCAGGACCGCGAGCTGATGACGCAGTGCCAAGATCTCAACGTCCTTGTCCCGGTCGCTCATCGGCAGCAGCCGCAGAGCCGCGAAGGCGTTGGTCACGGCGAGATAGGTCAGACGCAGCAGCACAACGGGCCATCATGCCCGAGACCTCGCCGAGACCACAGCACCAGATTCGATGCCCGTCGACCCCTCCAAACCAAGCCTACATATGCCGTTGACCTGCACGGACGACGAATTCGGCAGGCGCACAGCCGAACCGCGGGCCGAAGTAGTGGCCGAATTGCGCGCCGGCGACCGCGCACACCAGGACTGCGGCCGGGAGCAGCGGCAGCGACAGGTGCCAGGCCTCGGAAGCAGCGTTTTCGGCGGCGTCGCCGAAAACGCACTTCAGATAGCGCAAGACGGCCAGCTGTAACTCATGCCACAGTCGCGCGAATCCTGACTCCTGCCCGCGGTGAGCAACGGGCAGGGAGGAATCCAGGTTATTCTCGGCCAAAACCGAACCCCTCCGAGCGTGAATGCATCACGGCTGGCAGGCTCAGTAAGCGGTTCACTGGCGTCTACCTCAGGAGTCGCATCAGATCATTGAGTCGCTGACGGAGTCACGTCGACGATCAGCTCTCAGTGCGATAGTCGTTGTTTCAGATAGAAGAACGCGTCGGCGCTGAGCGACGGCTCAGTCCAGCGGAGCGCCGCAGTGCAATGCTTCGCGTCCAGACGACGGAACTCAAAGGTCAAGACCTTTAGTGACGATGGCAGGGCTCCGCGTATCGACGGCAGCACCTCGTGCCCGTCACGTACGGTGGCAATGGTCCAGCGCTGCGCGTCCGTCCGCATCACCACCTCGATGGCAGCGCCGGAACAGCCGGTCACCTTCATCGATCCGTAGAATCCGGTCAGTGGATAGACGGCATTGCGAGGGTGGACGAGTGTAAACGCGCTGAAGACCTCTGACCCGCTGGGCACACTCCAGGACCAGATTTCCGGGGGAATGCAGCTTTGTTCTATGCCGCTACACGTTTGAATGTCAACGACGTGGGACGGCTTCTGCCCCGACTGGTAATTGAGGTCCACGGTGCTGGACGCCAAACCGAGAAGGGCGAATACGGCGACTACGGAGGACACCTGGACGCCCAACCTGGCCAACGGCACATATTGAAGGTGCCGTAACCAGCTTGGCACGGAGTTAGTTGCTGGTTCCGGGGCGGCTGGCTCCGGCTCCGGCGGCTCCGGGGCGGCCGGCTTCGCATCCGCCGGCGCGGTGTTGTTGCGCAGGGTCTCTTGCAGGCGATCATGTCGGAACCGATAGATGGCTCCGTCCTGTCGAACGACTCCACGTCTATGTGCGTCGTGGAGGAAGCTCAAAAGGTTGAATGGCAGTCGTCTTGCCAGAGCGAGCCAGAATCTTGTGATCGTGAACGTGCCCCATGCGCTGCTGCTGAGTGTGCCCAGTGCCCAGGTCAGTCCGAGCACCGATGCGTAGCGCACTGCGGTTCCGCTGCTGGCGCCGAAGACAGAGGCGGACAGGACTCCGAGAGCAACACCCACGCACAGCCCCGAGAGGGCCGCCCATAATCCAGCGATCATTCGGTGGTGGCGTAGGTCGCTCAGCGGAGTGGCCAGCGTACGTTCATCGCTTTTGATTTCCGCCCACTGCATCATGCATGACAAGGCTGTACCAGGGATCATTATGACCGTGCTGGCCTCGGCCCCTGGCACGCCCCAAGCCAATGCGAACATCCAAGCGGTACCTCCGACGAACAGCGTTATCGGGACGACCGCGGCGAACCGTGAGCGCAGCTCCTACCACCGTAGATTCTGCGTGCGGCGCGCGAGGGTCCTCAGCCACCGCTCGGCCAGGTCTGCGGGATATTTCGGATCCCTCTGAGAGCCGTATGTCGCCGGGACGAAACGCCGCAACAGGTGGTCCTCTACTTGCTCCCTGCTGTGGAACTGATCTTTCAGCAGCTCCGGATCTGTCGCGGGGCTGGCGTAGGCGATCCGCGCCAGGAAGATCATCAGGGGAGTGGTGAGTGCCTCCGCGACGGGGCCTTCAGGTTCGGCCCGCATCCGGGGAAAGACCTGCTCCCATCGGTCGTTCACGCTCTTGCGCAGATAGGCGATCGCGAGATCGACCTGGATCTTCTTCATCTCGATGACCAGGGCTCCTGGCAGGTGCTGGCCGTTCGCATTGACCGCAGCTTGGTACTTCTCGCCCTGGCAGGTAAGGATCAGCGGCTTTGCTCCGATGAAAGAGTCGATTGCCGATATCGCCTCGTCGCGGTCGGTCACTGAGATCTCGTCGAGCCCGTCGAATACGGGGAGGACGCGGTTGCTATCGATCAGACGGGCAGCCGCATTGGGGCCGTAGGCGGCTACATCGGCAAGATCGGGATAATCCTCCAGGAGGCGGGCAACCATCCATTGTCGAAGCGAGCTGCTGGGCCGGTAGGAGGACAGTGGAAGCAGTACCGGCACGGGTTGGCCGGGCTGCCACCGCTCCAGCCACGTAAGCACCAGGAGCATTGCCAATACGGTTTTACCCGACCCGGGTTCGCCGAGGATGACCAACTGCCGGTCGGGAGGCGACCCGAGCTGTTCCAGCAGATCTTCCAGCCCGCCTTCAGCCGGGGCTTGTGCGATCGCGACGCCAGTACCCTGAACGGGGCGCGTGCTCAGCGACCACTGGGGCGGCAATTGGACCGAAGACACTGACCGCATGCGTGCCTCTTGCGTCCAGGAAATCCTGGACGATTCGCGCAAGGAAGCCGCGGCGGCTTGCAGCTGTTCGACCGTGCCGCCCGCACCGCCATCCTTGGCGGCTTGCATCCGACTCGAAAGCCACGGTCCCAGCAGTGCTACAACACCTAAGATCGTGGTGAGCAGTGCCGTTGCACGCCAGGAATGTTGCCGTATCAAGTTCAGCACCGGCCACGTCTGCCTCCCCGACGCGACGTTCGTCGCCAGGCCCAGCAGCGTGGAAGCAACGATGCCCACCAGCACGATCAGCCCGACCACTGCGGCCCACCATGAACCGCGCCTGCGACCGGACATTCATCCACCCCCACCGCTCGCCTCTGGGTACACCAGAACGCTCATTCAACTGTATGGAACACCAGACCAAAACCCGGCGGAGCGGCGGTGCGGTCCCACCGTGCGCAGCTGACCAGCTGACGGCGCACGTTCGTCGTGCCCTCTGCCGAACCTCCGAGGGCCGATCAGGCACGCGCACAGGCGCTGTCCAGGTGAGTCGCCGCGACAGCTGCTCTCATGGCTACTCGCACAAGCTGCCATCGAGCCACGGTATCCCCCCAGTTCTGCTAGGGAGGGCCGAAACGTGCATCCTGCCTGAATCAAGCGCCAGGATTCGGCTGCGGACCGGGCTTGCCGTCGGCCAGGCAGGCCGACGGTCCACCTCTCACCCGGCCCCGTCTGAGCCAGCCAGGGCTCGTATGCCGTACGGCTCCGTTACACCTGAGGGTGCCGATTACCTATGCCACCTGGTGGTATTCGTGGAGAAGGCCTCCGGCGCGATCGTGCCGTCGGATGCGGAGTTGCTCCAGATCGATGAGATTGTTTGGCAGTTGGCGCATCGGGGCGGCTTGGCCGAGGGAGCGGTGGGGCCGGTGGCCGTTGTAGAAGGCCTCGTAGTCGCGGAGCAGCCGCATGAGGTGCGGAACGTTCCAGATGAGTGTGCGGTCTGTGAGTTCGGCCCGCAGGCTGCGGAACCAGCGTTCCATGAGGGAGTTCTGGCGGGGTGCCCCGACCCCGGTCCGGATCACCTCGATACCGGCGGCTGCGAACACGGCATCGAATGCCGCGCAGAAGGAGGCGTCCCGGTCGTGCACCAGGTACCGGACGTGCGCCCCGGCGTCGTCCAGGTCCATCAGGAGGTTGCGGGCCTGTTGGACCACCCATTCCCTGGTCGGGTGCAAGGTGGCACCGAGGATCCGCACCCGGCGGGTCGCGTGCTCGATCATCGCCAGCACGTAGGCCTTGGATCCGTTCAACAGGTCCACGACCACGAAGTCGCAGGCCACGATCGCTTCGGCCTGGGATCGTAGGAACGCGGCCCAAGTCGGCCCGGCATCGCGGCGTGGCGCGGGATCGATCCCCGCGCGCTTCAGGATCTCCCACACTGTTGACGGCGCGACCCGGATCCCGAGGCCAGCCAGCTCGCCGTGGATCCTGCGATATCCCCACGCGGGGTTCTCCCGTGCCATCCGATGAACCAGTGCCTTGATGTCGCGGCGGGTCCGCGGGCGCCCCGGGGCCGTGCGGATCGGCGGGCCCAAGTGCGGCGCAGCAGATCACGGTGCCAGCGGATCAGCGTCTGGGGTATGACGATCCACCGGATGCGGCCGATCCGGTGCCCGGGTACCAGTCCCGCGAGAAGATCCAGCCACGCGCGGTCGGCCCAGGTGAGCTTGCGGGCGAGCCGTGGATCACGGCGTTGCGCGACGGCGAGCTGGTGCCGCAAGATCAGAATCTCGACATCCTTACCCGATGAATCCCGCGCCGCGAGCCCTACCCACGCGAACATGCGACTCACCACGAGATAGACCAGCTTCAACGCCACAACCCTGAATCATCGCAGCTCGCCGAGGTTGTCGGCACCCTGTCCCTGCCGAAAACTCTATCCGTGCAGTTCAGGCGGCATGCCGGTATTCGTGGAGGGTTCCGCCGAGGCGGTCGTCGCGTAGAATGCTCAGCCTGTTGATCTGGTCGGGCTCCGTGATGGGTGTTGGGACCGCGCGCAGCGGGGCGGCCTGGTCGAGTCCCTGGTGGGGACGGTGGGTGTTGTAGTGGACCTCGAACTCGCGCAGGGTGTGCAGGAGGTGGCGGGTGTTCCAGATCAGGACTCGGTCCAGGAGCTCACGGCGGCAGGTCAACACCCAACGCTCCATCAGCGAGTTCATGCGCAGCATCCGGACACCGGACAGGACGGTCTGGATGCCCGCATCGTTCAGGACCGCGTCGAAGCCCGTGGGTACTTCCCGTCGCGGTCCCGGATCAGGTACCTGACCACGACCCCTGCGTCTTGGAGATCCATGACCAGGTTCCGGGCGGCCTGGGCAACCCAGTCAACGGTGGGGTGAGCAGTAGCGCCCAGGATCCGAATGCGGCGGGTGGCGTGCTCGATGACCGCCAGGACATACTGGCGCTGACCGGTGAGGGTGACGGTCTCCAGAAAGTCACACGCCAAGATGGCGTCGGCCTGGGAATGCAGGAACGCCGCCCAAGTGGTGACAGCCCGATCCGGGGCGGGGTCGATACCCTCGGCCTTGAGGATCTCCCAGACCGTCGAGGCTGCGACCTTCACGCCGAGCACGGCCAGCTCGCCGTGGACCCGGCGGTATCCCCACTGCGGGTTCTCCTTCACTAGCCGCAGCACCAGCAGGCGGATCGAGCGCACCGTACGCGGCCGGCCTGTTCGCCTCGGACGGCTGGCCCTGGCGTGGCGGATCCGCATCAGGTCACGGTGCCATCGCAGCACAGTGTCCGGCCGGACCAGAAGCTGTAGGCGATGCAGTACCGTCGAAGGCAGCGGTGCGATCAGGGCTGCCAGGAACGCCCGATCGGCACCGGCGAACCTGGGTCGTGTTGGACCCAGCTGCCGCTGCAGAACGGCGAGTTGATGCCGGAGGACGAGGATCTCCACGTCCTTGTCACGATCACTCATCGGCAACAGCCGCAGCGCGGCGAACGCGTTCGTCACCGCCAGGTAGGCCAGGCATATCAGCACAAGAGGCCATCATGCCGCTACCGACAGGGCAGGTACCGACAGTCAGCCCCACGCATCGCCGACCTGCACGGATGAAGTTCTCGGCAGGCACAGGGTCCAAGCTGATCCCAAGAGTAGTCGAACCAGTGCACGAAGGGAGATCGATATCATGAAGCACAAGATCATTCTTGCGGTGACCGGTACGCTCGCCGCCCTGTCCGTCATCGCCCTGTCCGTCATCGCCCTGACGGGAGCGGGCCAGGCCGCGGGCACAGCATCACCGGCTGGAGACCACATCGTGCTGAACTTCGGGATCTGAATCCGGGAATGACCGGAACCGCAGCAACTGGCGAGGCTCCCGAGGGCAGCAGCACCCTCGGCTTCATCACAACCCTCGCGATCCTCGCCACGCTCCTCACTTCCACGCTGAGCCTTCAGTTGTTCCACAAATCGGAACCCGCGGCGGTCCGCCCGGCACGCCTAGCTTTTCACTCGATCTGGCCGCAGGGCTGGGCTTTCTTCGCCAACTACGGTGACCTGCCGACGCTTTCGGTCTTCCAGCTCGACCAGGATCCGACCACGGCGCCGCCGTTGGTCCCTCGGCAGATGTCGTCGAGCACCCTGTGGGGCTTGACCGGCGCCTCCATGGCGGGCTCACGCGAAGCCTCGTATATCAGAAGTCTCATTCCCGCGGAGTCTTGGCACTCCTGTGGCGGTTCCGTAACGGCCGGCTGCCTTTCGGATGCCGCTCCGTTGTCACTGGTCAATCGGGTGGACCCGGCCTCGCTCTGCGGACCGGTCGCTTTTGTTCTTACCGCACCGGAGAATTCCCCGGGGACGGAACCCGATACGACAGTCGCAGTTCTCCGCCTGGCGTGCGCGGCATGAGGCGACTTCTCGAATCAGCCGCCCGCTTCGATCCGCGAACCCCGGTCTTCGCCACGGCCCGCTCGCTCCTTGCCTTCGCACAGCTCTGCGGCATCCTGTTCACTCCTGATCGTGATCTCATTCTCGCCGTGCCCCATCCAGACCTGCCCGGACCGTGCGGAGGCATCAACGGGATCTCGATGTGGTGCGTCACCGGAGGGGATTCGACCCCGAACCCGTCGGCCCGGATGGTCGCGGTCGCCGTCCTCACGGCAGTGATGATCGGTGTGAAGCCCCGATGGTTGTGCATACCCCACTGGTACATCGCCTTCAGTGTGAGCACGAGTGTAACCATCGCCGACGGCGCTGCTTCGATCTCCGAGATAGTGTGCGAGCTCCTCATCCCCCAGGGCCTGGGGGATACCCGCCGAACGCATTGGGGTCGAAGCCGGGTTCCGCTCGCACCACACTGGCGGGGCAGCGCTTACGCCGCACACCTCGTTCTGCGCGCGCAAGTCGCGATCGTCTATCTGAGCGCCGCCATCATGAAAATGCAGCACTCCGCGTGGCGCCGCGGGCAAGCGTTGCGCATCATCATGCAGGATCCGCAGTTCGGCGCTCCGGGCCTTGTTCGCCCTGCGGTCGACAGCCTCCTGCGGCATGGCTGGCTGAGTTCGGCCGCGATGTGGTCGACGCTGGCCATCGAAGTCGGCATCGGCACCGCCATGCTCGGCGGCGCATCCGCTCGGCGCTATGCCCTGGGCGCCACGATCGTCCTTCACTTGTTCATCATGACCCTTATGGGGCTGTTCGGTTTCGCTCTCGTCATGATGGCGACAGTAGCTTTCGCGTCGACGACCACTCCCCTGAGAAAGGCAGCCACCAGTGCCGATCGAGTTCAGCCTGTTCGATCCGTCGTCCGCCGTTGAGCAGGATTTCGCCGAACACTTCGACGTGACGCGGTCCGTCATGACAGTGGACCATCCCGAACAGCCGCAGCCGACGCTCGAGGAGTACGTCCACCTGACAAGCCAGCCCGTCACGGCGCTGGGCCCGATCAGGCGATGGGTGGTACGGGAGGACGGTCAGATCGTCGGCACCGCGTCAGCCATGTATCCGCAGCGAGAGAACCGCCACGCGGCCGTCGTACGAGTCGCCATCTCGCCGGAACGGCGACGCCGGGGCATGGGCACCAGCCTGTTGCAGGCCATCCTGCCGGACCTGGCCGCCGAGGGGCGCACCGTCGTCGGCGCCAACGGCGTCAAAGCCGACGCCTCCGGCGAGTTGTGGGCACGACAGCTGGGCTTCGTGCGCACACGTGCGCACGTCCGCCAAATCCTGGCGCTCACCCAAGTGGACCCGGCCCTGTGGCAACGTCCCGTCCCTCAGGGCTTCCGGCTGGAGCACTGGACCGGGGCGGCGCCCGAGGCGCTGCTGGCGCAGTACGCCCGAGCCCGGACCGCGATCTTGGACGCCCCGCGAGGCGACACCACGTTGGAGACCGAGGCCTGGACCCCGGAACGGGTCCGCGCCCACGAGGCGGATCTGCGTGATCGTGACGTCCAGAACCACGTCATCGCAGCCGTCCACACCGCCAGTGCACAGATAGCCGGCATCACCGAGCTGGAACTCTGGCCCAACCAGCCCAACCTGGCCGTCCAGGGCGACACCGCCGTGGCCACCGACTTCCGCGGCCACGGCCTCGGGCTCGCCATCAAGGGCGCCATGCTGCGCCGACTCACCACTGAGCGTCCCGCGATCACAGAGATCTACACGCACACAACCCACGACAACACCCACATGATCACTATCAACCTCGCCTTGGGCTTCTCCACCACCGCGGTTCTGGCCGAACTCGAGATCGCATTGGCCGACCTCGTTAAGCGCTTGGAACCGCCGACCCCGTCGGCGGTCACGCAACCGTCGCCGGCACAGCCAGAACTCTGACCCGAACCGGGAAATCGCTCCACGTTGTGTGAATCAAGCCTCTGCTATGGTCCGGATCCTCATGGCAGGACAGGTTGTGGGCTCCAGGGTGGCGCTGATGTCCGTTCGTCCAACGATGCCTCGAAGCCTACGCCGGCTGGAGGCCTTGACGCGGCAGCCTTGTCAGATGTCTGAGTCCTTGGAGATTCGGACATGTTCGATGTCAGGCGTCGCCACGTACGAGGCGGTGACGAGTGGCCCGTCCGCCCAGCCGCAGCCAGTCGTGAAGGCCACGGCCACCGCACAAGCCGTGCCGCACGTCGACGTCGTCCACTGGGCTGGATCACTCACGTTGAAGGCCGGCGGTGGACTGCTGCTCGACGGGGACCCGCCGCACTACGACTATCGGGAGGCCAATCCGGACGTGGCGATGGGTGCAGCGACGCGCGGACAGGTAACGGACTCGGTAGCGCTGTGGTCCTCTGGCGGCATCCTGACCTCCAGGCAGTGTCGGGACACCGTCATCAGTTCCGGCGGCGGCATCATCGACATCCATCCCGGCGACAAGGTGCGTGCGCTCAGCTTGAACGGCCGACCCGCGATACTCACCGTCAAGTCGATCGCCCATGACTACGGGCCGACGGCATTCGACGTGACGATATGGGTGAAGCCGTAAGAGCGTGTTTTCATAGCTCATTTGGGCAGGTCAAGGCATGGCCGTAGATCTGTGACGGTTTTCCGAACGCTCGGGTTGGTGTCACCGTGACGCTGTTCCGAACGGTGCCTGTCGACGGCGGCCTATGCTGAGCCGATGCGCTACCTGATCGAGTCGTTCGCTGTGGGCGCGCTGCGTCGCGGGAGCAGCGTGGAGCAGTTCCTCGGCGTGGTGGAGGGCTCAGCGGTGCCGAGCGTCCGTTGGGTCGAGGTGGTGCCGCAAGCCGGTGGCTTCGTGGCCATGCTTCACGAGTCTGAGGACATCGGTAACGAAAGGTTCTTCGACTTGGTGGAGTTCCCGAACTTCCCCGGACCCGACGGGGAGGAGTGCTTCGGAATCGAGGTCGGCATTGCCGATCAGGCGTTGGATGCCTTGGACCTGGCGGAGGCGGTGACCGGCGCTGTCCGCCAGCGCTGGGTCAATGCTGGCGTCGCGCAGGACGAATACAGGGACTTCGTCCTCGCTGGCCGTCCGGCGCAGTGGCCGTCCGAGTCCTAGCCGACTGCCAATCGCCTTGTCATCAAGCGGATCGCAGCCCAGGTGATCAGGGCTTCGGAGACCTCTGGGAGGCGTTCGTAGTCGCGGACGTTGCGTCGGGTGTATGTAGCGGTTTGAAGTGGCCCGGGTCTGGCGGCTAGAAGTGGCCCGGCCTCTTGGCCATCCCAGATGCTGGGTTTCGATCTGATTGGCCCGGGCTGGGTCGGTAGAGCAGCGATCAGACCTGA